>NZ_JBHFPE020000009.1:0-124517 GCF_043355935.2 Roseovarius roseus
TGATCTCCTTCTCGTCGAAGATCAGCAGACTGCAAATCGTAGCTTATGTCAGTGTCCGAATTTCGGGGGGTAGCTCAGTTTGCCCACGCGTATAGTTCCGAAGGCACGCGCTCCGGAGATGCTGCAACGGAAGAGGCCTACATCACCTACGTCCCCACCGGGCAAGTCCTTTGGGTTCTCGTAGATGGTGCGGATCAGGATCATATCCTGCTCCAGCCCGGTGGCGGATCTCCCTTTGACCTTCTAGTCTAAAGGCTGGAGCCGGCCCCGAAGCCAAGATGACAGATCAATCCTGTGGCTTCGTGGCCACGTGCCTCGGCGGGGCGATGTAGCGGCTGCGTTCAGACCCGCTCCAACAATCGGCCCGCCGTCGATGCCGGTCCCAAAGCTGCAATCCCGCCGCTGCAACCCACATTTGAACCCTCTGCGCTATCACTGGCGGGTGTCCAATGACTTGCCGTGCCTTTCTCAAAGTAGCATTTGTGCCGGTGTCTGACCGGTTCGGCGAGTGGACAGTGACCGAAAATTGTCATGTTTGCTGTTTCACGCGGCGGTGGCCGACGATCTGAAAAGGGTTGGGGGTCAAACTTCGGCGACCCCCACCATTGATTACGTTTCTATCTGCTTTCCAAAGGTCACCAGACGGAGTAGGCATCCCGATCCTTGAGGATTTGGGACCAATCATGGCGCAGAATGCCACCATCTATAAAGTTGAACTTTCCGTCTCCGACATGGATCGTCACTATTATGAGACCCATAAACTGACCGTTGCCAAGCATCCGTCGGAGACGGATGAACGGCTGATGGTTCGCATTGTCGCGTTTGCACTAAATGCCCATGAGCATTTGGAAATGACGAAGGGCCTTTCAACGGATGACGAGCCGGACATTTGGCAGAAAAGCCTGAGCGGCGAGCTTGATGTATGGGTGGCTCTGGGCCTTCCCAGCGAGAAGGTGATCCGTCAATCCTGTAGCAAAGCCACCAAGGTGGTTATCTATCCCTATGGAGGCAGGACTGCCGAGATGTGGTGGGACAAGATCAAAAACAGCACCACCCGTTTTGATAATCTTCACGTGATGAATTTTTCCGAGACCGACACAGGTGCATTGGCAAAACTGGTGAGCCGGGCGATGAAGCTCCAGGTCAATATTCAGGACGGCGATGTGATGGTCGGTGTTGATGATAGCATCGTTTATGTCACCCCGGTAAAATGGAAAAGTGCTGAGTAGTTCACCGCCGCAGTCACTAATACGGGTCAGAATTGCTCATTTGCGGCCGCCTCAGTCGGATGTGCCTTTCCAATGCTCGTATGGGGGTAAACTGCACCGCAGCGCGGGTTCTTGTGATTGAAGTGGTCGCACCCTTAGCGCGGATAGCCGAAATCAGCGATCAGGCGCCAGGTATCGCGGTTGATGTTGCTCAGCTCGGCAATTGCGGCTGTTAAGCCTTCGGCGGCGACGGCATCCATCGGATCGATTTGCCCCATCCTCAGACTGTCCTTGCGATCCGCGATTCGCATCAGGATCGTGCGCGGATTGCCCCCCTCGCCGTCGAAGGCGTAGATACAATGATTATATCTGTTGCGTAGCGCAGACTGCCTCTGAATGCGCCGCGTCAGGGCCAGTATCTGGCCGCGCTGATCCGCGTCGATGCGGGTCAGCTTGGATAACCGCTCGACCATGTCGATGCGGGCGCGCGCGGTGCTGAGCGTGAGGAAAACGATCGTCGCCGTCTCCTTGTCCATCTTTCCGAGGCCGGCAATGAGATGGATCAAAAGGCTTTCGGTATTCGCCCAGGCATAGTTCAACTTGCCTATCAGCAGCAGGAAGGCGTCGAACTCGGGTGCTTGGGGCGTGTCCGTCATGGTTTTCGGCCCCGGGCACGGTCAGCGTGCGACAGGTACCAGATTGTCGCCTCGGTGCGGTTGCTGACACCCAGCTTGGCTATGAAATGGTGCATGTGGAGTTTGACGGTATGTTGCGACAGGCCGAGATCATCGGCGATGATCTTGTTCTGCTTGCCCTCGGCGGCGGCGCTCAAAACCTGGCACTCACGCTCGGTCAGATGCACGGTTTGCTCCGGCTCCGGCCCGGCAGGCGATGCCGGGTTTGACGGAACGCCCCGCGAGGCCGAGATGAGGTCTGCAGGGACGTATCGCTCGCCCCAGATCAGCAAGCGCAGGGCCGACAGCCAGTGATCCATTTCCACGCCCATCGGCAGGAATCCGATATTCTCTGATCCGGGAAATTGCCGCTCCTCGGCGATCAGTCGCAGGGCCAGGTCGCGGTTTCGGTAGGCCAAGGCCAGCCGGGATTGCGGAAATCGCTGCTGCACTGCCGGAAGCGCCTCTTGCAGATCGGTCAACATACTCTCGGCCACGATCACAAGCCGCACTTGGGCCGCCTCTGTTTCAGTCATCGCAACCAGATCAGCCAGCGCGGGAAGGCGGCGAAAGGTGATGCAGGAGATTTCCTCCGCCGCCAGTCTGAAAGCCGTATCTGAAAAACAAAGTGCACTTCCAATGAACATGCAGACGAGGTTTTGCGACTTTTCAGTTTCGGCTGGTAGCATGGTGGATACTCTTCTTTCAGGCTTAGCGGCGCGAGTGGCAGGCAGCGAAAGCCAGTCGCACCCGATCAAACCTGAACCGGCTTTCCGATGGACACGGCGAAATATACGGGCTGCATTGATCGGCGGACGGGCCGGTCGAGGCGTAAAATCGCCATGTGATGTCGCAGGACGCAAAATCTAGAATTCAAATCCGTTGAGTTATTGATAACACAATTGGTAGCGATTGTCCGCTGATGATTGCACTGATCGGCGATTCTTTATTGACGATTCCACTTCACGCTCTAGCCGCTCCTCTTCGAAGCTAGCAACAGGGACTAGTCCCTTTGACGGCGTCAAGAAAATTGCCCCGTATTTTCAGAAGTTTATACGCACACGCCTCCTAGCGCTTTTGTGTATCTACCGCGATCCAACCTAACGTCCGACAATTGCAGAGCCGCACATGTCTGCTGCGGCAGAGTGAAATCACCGCACCCGATCCGGCCCTCATTTGATGAGTGTCTACCAACCTTGCCTAGTTTTGCAGGGCCCGAGAGAGGTGTGCGCTATCAGGGGGGGATACATCACAAAACCATGAAAACAGGTGCGACCCGAGCGGGCCCGGACGGTCTTGTCCGTCCGTCGCAAGCCGCGCTCGCAACCGACCACATCAATAGAAACCTCATCTGAACGATGACCGCTTTTGATAGAGTGGCGGTCCGGCAGATGTCTTTCAGGAGATAGTCCAATGAGCAACAAGCACTCATGGAACAGCCTCAACTTCTGGGGCGATCACGGCCACGGCAGCCAGGATCAGAGTCAGGATCAGGACCAGGATCAGTTGCAGGCCCAAGCCGAACTGCAGGCTCAACTTCAGGGCCAGGCACAGTCGTCTCACAGCGACAACGACAACGATAACGGCAACCATAACGGGAATGGCAACGGGAACCTGAATGGCAATGGGAACCTGAATGGCAACGGCAATGGCAACCATAACGGAAACGGCAACCACAACGGAAATGCCAACGCCAATGCCACGTCAAACGCCAACGGAAACCTGAATGGTAATGGCAACATCAACGCCAACGGCAATCTGAACGGCAACCACAACAGCAACACGTCCAATACCGATGTGCATGTTGGCGTCGATATCGACATGAAGGGTTGGCAGCCGACGGATGACGACTTTGCCGATATCGACATGCATGGGTCGACCGCAGGTGACTTCATCATGGCCAAGGGCGATATCGACTACAGCCCCGGCGATGACATGAACCTCGATGACATCCTGAATGATGCCCTGAACGGTGCCGGCAACGATTCTGCGACGGTCAACGCTCAGAGCAACAAGCTGATCGACAATGATCAACTCGATCATGTGTCGAACAGTGGCACCATGAACCAGACGAACACATCGACTGGCGGCACGGCAAAGGCCGATGACGGTATCTCGGCCGGTGCTGATGGCGGCAACGGTTCGGGCACTGCCAACTCCACTGGTGGCGGGGCCCTTGGCGGTCTGGGCATCGGCGGTGCGGCAGGCGCCATCGGCGGCGCGAGCGGCCAAGGTGGCGGCGCGGGCGCATCCGGCGGCACAGGCGGCAACGGTGCGGCGGCGACGGCAGCAGGTCTGGGCCTTGGTCTGGGCGGTGCATCGTCGGGCGCCGGGGCGACCGGTGGTGAAGGCGGCGACGCCGCATCGATCGCGGCTGGTCTTGGCGGTGGCACGGGCCTTTCGGGAGCGGCCGCAGGCGGCGGCGACTCGGGTGATGCCGGTGGCATCGGCGCAGGTCTCGGCGCAGCAGGTGCTGGTGCCGATAGCTCAAACACCGGCGACGCCGGTGCGCTGGGCGCGGGTCTGGGCCTTTTGAACCTGGGTCTTGCAGGTGCCAACAACGGCGAGACGGGTGACACCGACGCCGATGCACTCGGCGCGGGCCAGGGCATTGGCCTTGGGGCCAGCGGCGATGGTGGTGATGCAGGCGCAGCTTCGGGTGCCGCCGGTATCGGCATGGGCATGGCTGGTGCGGGCGATGCCACCGGCGGTGCCGGCGGCGGAGCAGGCGCAGGCTCGGAGGCGATCAATACCGCCTCAGGCTCGGCTGGCATGAACAGCGCATACGGCGGTGACGGTGGCAACGGCGCTGGCGGCTATGCAAATGGCGGAGCATCCGGTGACGCCTATGGCGGTAAGGCCTTTGTCGGCGAGACCTACGCTGGCGGAGGACATGCCGGGAATGCCGGTGACGCCTATGCTGGCGGCGGCGGTGCTGGCGGCAATGCCGGAATGTGGGGGTCGAACAATGGTGACGATGGATATGTCACCGGCGAATCCTTTGCCTCGGCGGCGTCGCAGATCGACACCAGCGCGTTCAACCAGACCATCGTGATGGGCGCCAACGTCCTGGGCAATACCGTCGACATGACTGTCGTCGGCGGCTCGTTCAGCTCCAGCTACATTGGAGATGATAGCGACGGTGCATAAGCACCAAGGCAAATCTCGCCCGGGTCCGGCATCTGCCGGGCCCGGGATTTTCACCTCTGCAGACAGTCCGAGACACGATCGCAAGAAATTGCGCAATAAAAGCACCAGACGACCCGGGGGGCAGGCAGCCAAAAATTTGAAAGCGAGGCTGCTATGACGTTGGATAAAGTGACCGAAATGGTCGCGCACATGATCGGGATATTTCACACCGAAATCGAAGATCAGCGCATGCGCGACATCTACACAGCGTTCAAGGCGATAAAGGCCGATGCGCCGGAGGCGGATCCGATTTCCGCGATTTCTGTTACCTTGAAGGCACCTTACGAGTTGGGCAGTTTTGCGCCGCGCATCGTCTATGACGATACACCGCCCCCGGCACAGACGCTCGAGCCTTTCGCACCGGGCTATGTGCAACTGGGCCAGGCCATTGCAGTCAGTGGCGGTTTTTCAGCTCCCCTTCAGATCACGAATGCCATCTACAGCTATCCCTCCACGGGAGGCATGGCGCGAGCGGTCCCGACGCTCGAGCCTCCGGGCAGCGTCGCGGTCGTCACGGTTCAGATTGCCACGCTCTTTGATGACGATCTCTTTCTGCCCGCTGGCAGCACGATCACGTTTGCCGATCCCAGCATGCTCCTGGCGGATCTGGTCCAGTATCAGCAAGTCGCCGACACCATGATGGCCCCGCTGGACGTGAGCCCGCTGATGCCGGGCCCCACTGCGCATCAGGGTGCGATTGCGCTGCATGAGACGATCGCCACTTTTGATGGCGGGGGTGCGGTGGGCGCAACCGTCTACGTCGCCCATGGCGCCGCTGCATTCGGCGTGATTGAAAACGGCGTCGAGACAGGTGAGGCGTCCCAGCTTGATGATGTGATGCCCTCCTATCTCAGTGCAAAGGCCGGCCGAGAGGACACGCCGGCCAGCGAGGAAGATGGCGCGCACGAGTGGCCGGACCCATTCGCTGGTCTGCCAGACATTGACGCGCCCGGGCCTTACCGGCCCGATGTCGAGGCCGGCAACCTGGTGGTCGCGGGCGGCAACACGATGATGAACCAGATCGCCATAACGTCTGCGTGGCTGGATGCGCCGGTGATTGCCGTGATGGGCGATGTCGTCCATCTGAACTCGATCGCGCAGACCAATTTTGTGGTTCAGCATGCGTCGGGCGGTATGGGTGCCGCCGCAGCGTCGATCTCTCTCAACAGCGCGTCGATGTCATTTGTCTCCTCTGCTCCGCCTGCAAGCGCTGAGGAAGAGGACGCAAGCGACGCACCTCAGCTTCCCTCCAATTGGGCGGTGACGCGGATAGAGGGCGATCTGATCTCCGTCAATTACGTCAGCCAATACAGCTTCGTGACCGATCATGACCGCGCCGAAATCGCGTTTGGCGGGTCCGAAGCGTATATCGGGCTGGGTGACAACACCGTCGTCAACCTCACCGATCTGGCTGAGCTTGGATTTGGCTACGATCTGATCCTGGTCGGGGGGGCGATGATCTCGGTCAACTGGATACAGCAGACGAACATCCTGATCGACAATGACACAGTCACTTACTCCGGCGCTTTTCCGGTCGGGCTGCAGGTCGGCATGGCAGCGGGCGTGCTGGCTGGCGAGAACCTGGCCTTCAACGGCGCACAGATCACCGCAAACGGCCTCGACGACTATACCGGGATGCAGGATCATTTTTCCGCCGCCGCGGGCAGCATGGCGGCAGGCGGCACCACGATTGGCGCCGATGTGGCGCATGATGCGCTGTTCGACGGGGTCGAGCTTTTGCGCGTCTTATACATCGAGGGGGATCTCGCGACCGTCAACTGGCTGGAGCAGACCAATATCCTTGGCGATTCAGATCAGGTTCACATGGCGCTGGATCAGTTTCAGGACGCCACCGGCGCTGCGGCCCAGATCATCACCGGATCGAACGCGCTGACCAATCTGGCAAGCATCACGCAATACGGCACCGACTCGGTCGTGATGGTGGGCGGCGACGTCTACGATGATGCGTTGCTCTATCAGGCCGAGTTGATTGACACGGACGCCGATCCACTGGGGACGATGATGCCCGCCTTGGCCCCGGCAGCGGTCGCGTTTCTGGCGGACGACATGCTGGACGCAAACTCGTCACAAGTCGAAGACATGATCGGGCCCACGCCCGGCGAAGGGCACGCATCCCCCGACCTGATGCAAACAATGCTTGGCTGAAAGGACCGGGATCATGAGCCTAGACGACATCAAGCGCAAGCGTGCGGCCAGTCTGCTTCCCCCAGAAGACCAAGCTGATACAGCGCGCCGCGCCGATCCCTTGCCACTGAAACCTGATCAACGCATTGATGGCGCGGAAAAGGCGGATATGCGCACCAGCCGTCCCGCGCGCGGATTGGGCGGCGAACAGATCGACGCCGATACCGGCCCCATTTTGAAAGCCGGGGTGGGAGGCAAGCCCCCGGAGAAAGCGGGCGGAGGTGGCGGCGGTGGCGGTAATGGCGGCGGCCCGGGATTTCACAAACGCGCGGGGCCTGATCAATTCGTTCAACAGCTGAACAAAGGTGTGAGCGCCGTGCGCCGCAACCTCGGCTTTGTCCTGGTGCTGACTTTTGCGACGAATGCTCTGGTGCTGGCGATACCGATCTATCTTTTCCAGATTTCGGACCGCGTCCTGACCAGCCGGTCGCTCGATACGCTCATCATGCTGACTGTCGTGATCGTCGGTGCGGTCGTGTTTCAGTCCATCTTTGACGCAGTGCGGCGCTTTATCCTGATGCGCACCGCCGTCGAGGTCGCGGTGCGGCTGGGCTCGCCGGTGCTGAGCGCGGCAGCGCACGCTTCGCTCTACGACAACGGGCGACAATATCAGACATTGGGCGATCTGCAGCAGCTCCGCGGCTTCCTGACCTCGGGTACGCTGATCTCGTTTCTCGATGTGCCGTTTGCCCCTTTGTTCATCTTCGCCATTTTCCTCGTGCATCCGCACTTGGGCATGATCGTCGTCGTCACCGCGATCGTGCTGATGGTTATCGCGTTCATCAACCAGAACGTCACCGCCAAACCCTTTGCCGAGGCGAACATGGCCCAAAGCCGCGCGAACATGCATCTCGATTCCATGTCGCGCAACAGTCAGATCATCAACGCCCTGGCGATGGTGCCCGAGGCGGTCGCCCTATGGGGGCGCGACACGGCCAATTCGCTGCGCGCGCAGGTCAAGGCGCAGGATCGCAACATAATCTGGGCCGCGGTCTCACGCGGCTCGCGGTTGTTGACCCAGATCGCGATGCTGGGCTGGGGGGCATTCCTGGCTATCCAGGGGGAGATTACCGGCGGCATGGTGATCGCGGCCTCGATCATCGCAGGGCGCGCCCTGGCCCCGATCGAGGGGTCGATCGAAGGCTGGAACGGATTTCTTCTGTCGCGCTCTGCCTTTGATCGGATCAAGGCGCTGATGCACAACTCGGTCCAGCGTTTCGAAAAGCTGCGCCTGCCGAACCCCGAAGGCCGCCTGAATGTCGAGCGCCTTCTCTACGTGCCCGGCGGGACCAAGCAGGTGATCCTGAACGGGCTGACATTCAGCCTCGAGCCCGGCGAGTCCCTGGCCGTGATCGGCAATTCCGGCGCAGGCAAAACGACGCTCGGGAAAATGCTGGTGGGGTCGATCCTGCCGACGTCCGGCAATGTCCGGTTGGACCTGATGGATCTGCGCAATTGGGACACCCGCCAGTTGGGCGAGAATATCGGCTATCTCCCACAGGACGTGCAGCTTTTCCCCGGCACGATCAAGGCCAACATCGCGCGGATGCGCACCGATGCATCGGATGCCGACATTCACCGCGCCGCCCTCTTGGCTGATGTGCACGACATGATCGCGATGCTGCCCCACGGCTATGAAACGCAAGTTGCCGCCGACGGATCGCCCCTCTCGGGCGGCCAGAAGCAACGCATCGCGCTTGCCCGCGCCTTCTTTGGCAATCCGCGTTTTCTGGTTCTGGACGAGCCCAACTCGAACCTCGATGCCGCCGGCGACAAGGCACTGGCCAATGCCATAAGCCACGCGGGCGAGAATGGAATAACCGTGGTCGTCATCACGCAAAAGCCATCCCTACTGAGCGTGGTGGACAAGATCATGCTGCTGGCCGATGGTAACGTGGCGATGTTCGGTCATCGCGTGCAAGTCCTTCAACAATTGGCCCAGAGGAATGGCGGCAGCAACAGTGCCATCCCGGGCCAACAGGCCGGAGGACAGGCCAATGTCTGATCTGACGCTCTATACCGCAAAGGCGGAATGGTATGACGATGTCCCGCGCTCGGTGTCGAAACTGATCATCTTCGGGCTCGCGCTCTTCGTGCTCAGCTTCGGCGGATTTGGCCTATGGGCGTTTCGCGCGCCACTGGCCGCCGCCGTCATATCGCAAGGCAGCTTCGTGGCGACGGGGCGCAACAAGATCGTTCAGCATCTGGAAGGCGGCATCATCAAGGAGATCCTGGTCGCCGAAGGCGATCAGGTGAACGCCGGCCAACCGCTTGTCCTTCTGGACGAGACATCCGCGCTGGCCACCGAGCGCGAACTGTTCCTGCGCCAGGTACGTCTCGAGGCGATGGAAACACGCCTCCTTGCGCAGCATAGCGGCGCAACCCAGCTTTCCTTCGCGCCGCATATCACCGCTCTGCGCAGCGATTTCGACATCGCCTCGATGCTGGATGCGCAGCAGATCACGTTTGACGCCTCGGCGCAGCAGTTGCGCAACGACATCGCCCTGCTCACCCGCAGCATCGAGGCCTTGCGCGTGCGCTCGGCCGGCTATGATCAGCAGCTGATCGCGGCGCGCACTCAGCTGACGATCCTCTACGAGGAGTTGGAAGCAAAACAGTCGCTTTTGGATAAGGGGCTGGTGCGTAAATCAGATGTCAATGTGCTGCGCCGCTCAATTGCCGAGGCCGGCGGACAGATTGGCCGCCTGACCGCCGAAATCGGCGAAATCGCCGAGGTGACGCGGCGCTACGAGGCGCAGATCGCACAGACGGTCAGTGAGCGCCAGAAAACCGCGCTGGACGAGCTTCAGATCGTACAGTCCGAGTTGGAAAGCGTTCGCGAGCAGGTCAGGCGTGCCGAGAACATCCTCAGCCGCGCCGAAGTCCTCGCGCCTGTCTCGGGCACCGTGGTCCGGCTGCATTATCACACCGCCGGCGGCGTCATCGAGAGCGGCAAAGCCATCGCCGAGATCCTGCCCTCGGGCGAGCCTCTGATCATCGAGGTGTCGATCCCTCGCACCGAGATCGACGTGGTCCGCAAGGGGCAGGAGGCCACGGTACGTCTGACTGGTCTGAACGCTCGGACGACGCCCATCCTCGTTGGCAAAGTGTTCTATGTCTCGGCGGATGCGATCATGGACAGCAACCAGGACGTGCCGCAGGAAATCTACATTGCCCGAGTGTCCGTGCACCCCAGCGAGCTGAAGCGCGTGCGTGGTTTCACCCCGACACCCGGGATGCCCGCCCAGATCATGATCCAGACCGAAGAGCGGACTTTCATCCAGTACCTGATGAAACCGGTAACTGACAGCATGACGCGAGCCTTCCGCGAGCAGTGACGCGCCGCGTGCGCATAGGCTCACATTCCGGACATCGCATTGACCCCGTTGCTAAGGCGGAGCGCAACGCAAGAGGCTGGCTCAGTACTTCGACGCGTGCCGTCAGCGGAAAGCCTCGGGCTATGCATGGTGCAACAAGCAGGGCGTAAAGTTGTCGCTCGTTGCAGGTACCATGAACGCGCGCGAAGCACTGAAGGTGCACGTCCCAAGCCCCCGGATCGCTATCAGAACAACGCTGACATCGTATCGAAAACGCCTCTACCCTTGCCGAAGGGCGGAAAGTAGCCGCGGCAGGATCAAGGGCGTGAGATACATCGGCACCTGGTAGCAACCTACGAAAAGCAGAAGATGCGTTACCATCTCGGGCGGTAACGCGGCCAGGAATATCGCGAGGTTGCGATTGCCGGCGGCGATGGCCAGGGCACCTGCCTCAGGGGCCGGAAGCGCGGCACGCGAGCTGTACCAGACGGCGATGGCCGGGCCGAGATTGAGCGCGAAGGCGACCGCCACCAGGGCCGGGAGCGTCACGTCCAAGGCCAAAATAGCCGGACCCACGGCCGCCATCAGACCGATCACGACCAGCGCCATGCAGAGCGCCAGCGCCCCGTCGATCGCGGCGACCGCGCCCGGACGGCGCAGCCGCGGGATCGCGGCGCGGAGCGCGAAGGCCAATCCGCCCGCCAGTGCAATCACGACCAGAAGGCGCGCGGCCCCGATGACGACTGCCCCCAGATCGGGGAAAATCGGCAGGACCGCAAAGACGGGCACAGCCGTCAGCGGCAGCAGCGCGGTTCCCAGAACCAACTGGCGCAACGCCGCCGCAGGATCGGCGCCGCTCATCAATGCCAGGCCGGGCGTTCCGGTAATCGGCGCGCCTGCCAGAACAAGCACGGTGCCAAGCCCCGCTGCCGTATGCAGCAGACCCGCCCAAGCCAGTACACCGGCCGCGATCATCGGTGCCACCAGTTGCAGCGCCAGCGTCAGACCCAGCGCGCGGGGCAGGGCCGCCCGGCGCGGCATGGCGGCGCGCGCGCCAATCCGCAGCGCCGACAGGAACAACAGGAGCGCGATCAGCGGCACGATGGCGCCGGCCATGGCGCGCGCCAACCACGGCAGTGCGATGCCGATGACCAATCCGGCAATCAGCAGCCAGCGGCCATGGCGCGCACACCAGCCAAGCGCGCGGCTCACAACGCCGCCGCCGCCCGCGCCGCCTGATCGTAGCTGCCCGAGAGCGTGCGCAGCAGCGCCGAGAGGCGCGAAATTTCGGCCGGGTCGATCCCGGCGGCCTGCGCGCCGCGCACCAGAAGCGCCTCGCGTATTTCCGCGTAGCGGGCGCAGAGTTTGGCGCCCTGATCCGTGATGGCGGCGGTCTTTTCCTTGGCCTTGCGCCCGGTCTCAACCAGGCCGCGCTCGGCCAGTTTGCGCAGCGCGTAATTGACCAGATGCGTGTCCTCGATGTTCAGGACAAGGCAGATATCGGCAAGGGTTTTGGGCCGGTCCCGGTGGTGAACAAGGTGAAGGATCAGCACTTCGAGCGATGACATGCCCGGCGCACCTGCGGCGGTCATGCAGCGGGTGATCCAGCGTTGAAAGGCATGGTTCGACATGGTGATGGCGAATTCCAGCTCCGACAGCTCCGGCAGGTCCGACGCGGCCAGATGCGCCGAACTGACCACATGGCCGATGGGGGACGTATCGGGGCCGCCCTCGCTCATCGGTTCAGCATCGTTCCGGGCAGCCAGAGGGCGATCTGCGGAAAGACCGACAGGATCGCCAGTGCCAACACCAATAGCCCAAAGAACGGGGCTGCATAACGCGCAATGGTAAAGATGTCGCGCCCGGTGATCGTCTGGAGCACAAAGAGGTTGAAGCCGACGGGCGGGGTGATCTGGCTCATCTCGACGACAAGCACCAGGAAGATGCCGAACCAGATCGGGTCGATCCCCGCTGTCATGACCATCGGCAGGATGATCGACACGGTGAGAACCACGATTGAGATCCCGTCGAGGAACATGCCCATGATGATGAAGAAGACCGTCAGCGCCGCCAGCAGCGCATAGGGCGACAGCTCCATTGCGCCGATCCAGGCGGCGAGTTGCCGCGGGATGCCAGTATAGCCCATCGCCACCGTCAGAAACGCCGCCCCAGCAAGGATGAAGGAGATCATGCACGTGGTGATCGTGGCCGCGCGCAACGAGTCCCAGACGCCGCGCAGGCTGAGCGCGCGTGTGGCCCAGGCCAGCAGCAGCGCGCCTGCCACGCCGATCACCGCCGCCTCGGTCGGGCTGGCGACGCCCGCGTAGATCGAGCCGATGACGGCCACGATGAGGATGAGCACCGGCAGAAGGCGCGCGGCGGCGCGCAGCGCCTCGGCCAGCGATGTGGCCGGTTCCGCTGCGGGCATCCGGCTGCGGTTCAGCATGGCCCAGAGCATGATATAGCCTGAAAAGAGCGCGGCCAGCATCAGGCCCGGCACGACCCCGGCAAGGAAGAGGCGCGCGATGGATTGCTCGGTCGCGGCGCCATAGACGATGAGGATGATCGACGGCGGAATGAGAAACCCGAACGTGCCGGAGCCGGCCAGCGTGCCGATGATCATCCGGTCGTCATAGCCGCGCGCGCCGAGTTCCGGCACCGACATGCGGCCGACCGTGGCGGTCGTCGCCGCCGACGAGCCCGAGACGGCGGCAAAAAGCGCGCAGGCCATCACGTTGACATGCAACAGGCCGCCCGGCAGCCGCGTGGTGAAGGGCGAGAGCCCCGAGAACATGTCCGAGGAGAGCCGCGAGCGCACGAGGATCTCGCCCATCCAGATGAACATCGGCAGCGCGGTCAGATCCCAGACGGTCAGCCCGCCCCAGACCTTGGTGGCAAAGACCAGCGACGCGGGCGCGGGGGCAGAGGTGATCATGGCCAGAAGCCCGACCGCGACCAGCGCAAACCCGACCCAGAGCCCGGCGGCAAGGGTGGCGAAGAGGACCAGAACAAGGAGCGGCGCAAGGGTGGCGATTTCCATCAGCTTGGCTCCTCACGCTCGGCCTCGGCGATATCGAAATCAGGCCGTTGGCCGATGATCAACTGAAAGGTGGCCTGCGCCAGCGCCAGAGTGAAGAGGCCCAAGCCCAGGGTCATCGCCCCTTGCGGCCACCAGAGCGGCACCTTGACCATGCCGAAGCTGACCGCGCCGAAGGTGTGGCTGTCCAACGTCTGGAGCAGGCTGGACCACGTGGCAAATCCGCCTAGGGCCGTGGCCCCCGCCGCCACCAGCGCGCCCAGCCAGCGCGCGGGGCTGGCGGGCAGCGCGCGGGTCAGCAGCGTGACGCGAACGTGCCCCCCGGCGCGCAGCGTGCCCGCCATGCCCAGAAAGACCGCAGCGACAAATAGAAACCCGCCAATCTCGGCCAGCGACGGGATGGTCAGGCCGGGCGGCGGCATGTCCATCGCGCGCGCCGCCCGGTCAATCAGCCTGCCGGTGATCTGCACCAGCACAAGCACCGCAATGGCGGCGAGGGCGGCGGCGGCCAGCGCCAGCGCGCCATCATGCACGCGGTCAAGAAAACGGCGCATCGCGCTTCCCTTCGGGATATGTTGCGGTGGTAAAGCGGCGCGGGACGGCGTGGCCCCCGCGCCGCCCCGGATCACTTGATCGACGCGCGATAGTCCTCGACAACCTTCGCGCCCTCGTCGCCAGCCTCGGCCAGCCATTCGTCGGTCATGGTCTGGCCGATCTCGGACAGTTGCTGCGACAGCTCTTCGCTGGGATCGGATACGGTCATGCCATTTTCCTTGAGCGTTGCGATCTTGTCCTCGGTCTCGGCGCGGCTCATTTCCCAGCCTCGGGTCTCGGCGGCCTTGGCGGCCTCCATCAGCGCGCTTCGCTGATCCTCGGGCAGACCGTCCAGCGCATCGGTGTTCACGATCACCATATTCTTGGGCAACCAAGCCTGCGTGTCGGTGTAGTTATTGGTAAAATCCCAAGCCTGGCTCGACACGCCGGTCGAGGGCGAGGTGATCATGGCCGCGACACGCCCGGTCGAGAAGGCGGTTGGGATATCGCCGGTTTCCAACTGGGTCGGCACCGCGCCCATCAATTGCGCCAGACGCTCGGTGGCCGTGTTGTAGGCGCGGAAGCTTTCGCCCTCCAGATCGGCGGTCGAGGTGATCGGCTCTTTCGTGTAAATGCTCTGGCCCGGCCACGGCACCGCGTAGAGCAGCGTCAGCCCCTGATCGGCCAGCTTTTGCTCGACCACTGGGCGCGAAGCATCCCAGAGCGCGCGGGATTCGTCGTAATTGCTGGCCAGGAACGGAACGGAATCGATGCCGAAGATCGGGTCTTCGTTGGCCAGCCGGGACATCAGCGTCTCGCCAATCGGCGCAAGGCCGCGGCGGACGGAATCTTTGATTTCGGGATGGCCGAAAAGCGATCCGGCGGAATGCACCGTGATGTTCAGCCCGCCATCGGTGGCGGCCGAGACGTCCTCGGCGAATTGCTGAATGTTCTGGGTGTGGAAAACGCTGTCGCCATAGGGCGTGGGCATGTCCCACTCGGCGGCAGCGGCGGGCAGCGCGAATGCCGCAGCTGCAATTGCGCCGGTCAGCGCTGTGGCAAGAGGTCGAGTAAAGTGAAAGCTCATCGCGGGGTTCCCTGTCATTGTCGGGCAGACGTTTTGACAGCCACCGGCCCCGTCCACCCTTGGGCACCGGCCAAGTCAGGTTGACGGGACGTTGTTAATTTGTCAACGTTTTGTGATTCAGCCGCAGCAACGGGAAGGAAACGGAATGGTGACGCATCCGCACGCAGGACGCTGGGATTTCTGGATTGACCGTGGCGGCACCTTTACCGACCTGATCGGCAGGGCGCCGGACGGGACCCTGTCGGCGAAAAAGCTGCTGTCCGAGAATCCCGAAGCCTATGAGGATGCGGCGATCGAGGGCATCCGGCGGCTGCTGGACGTCGACGGCGCGATCCCGCCCGAGCGTGTGGGCACCGTGCGCATGGGCACGACCGTTGCCACCAATGCGCTGCTCGAGCGCAAGGGCGACCGGACCCTGCTGCTGATCACCAAGGGGTTTCGCGACGCGCTGCGCATCGCCTATCAGGACCGTCCCGACATCTTTGCCAAGGAAATCGTGCTGCCGGAAATGCTCTATGACCGGGTGATCGAGGTCGACGAGCGCGTGCGCGCCGACGGTACCGTGGAACGTGCGCTCGACACCGATACGGTCGCCGATGCGCTGAAAGAGGCTAAGGCCGACGGGATCGACGCGGTCGCCATCGTGCTGATGCATTCCTGGACCGCGCCCGCGCACGAGCTGGCGCTGGAAGAGGCCGCGCGCGACGCGGGGTTCGGTCAGGTTTCGGTCAGCCACGAGGTCTCGCCGCTGATCAAGCTGGTCGGGCGCGGCGATACCACGGTGGTCGATGCGTACCTCACCCCCATCCTGTCGCGCTATGTGCAGCAGGTCGCAGATGCGCTGGGGGCCACGCCCCCGGACGAGGAGGGGCCAAGCCTGCAATTCATGATGTCCTCGGGCGGGCTGACCGCCGCCGACCGTTTCAAGGGGCGCGATGCGATCCTGTCAGGACCGGCAGGCGGCGTGGTGGGCATGGCACGCACCGGGCAGATCGCCGGGCATGACCGTGTGATCGGCTTTGACATGGGTGGCACCTCGACTGATGTGGCGCATTTCGATGGCGCGTTTGAGCGCACGTTCGAGACGCAGGTCGCCGGGGTGCGGATGCGCGCGCCGATGCTGCAGCTACACACCGTCGCCGCCGGTGGCGGCTCGATCCTGCATGCCGATCCGGGGCGCTTTCGCGTCGGGCCGGACAGCGCGGGCGCCGATCCGGGGCCAGCCTGCTACCGGCGCGGCGGGCCGCTAACCGTGACCGATGTGAACGTCATGCTGGGCAAGCTGAACCCCGACTGGTTCCCGGCCATCTTCGGCGAGGGCCAGGATCAGTCGCTGGACCGCGATACCGTGGCCGCGCAATTCGAAGGGATCGCCGAGCGCGAGGGCAAGCGCCCCGAAGTCGTGGCCGAAGGGTTCCTGCGCATTGCGGTCGAGAACATGGCCAACGCGATCAAGAAAATCAGCGTGCAGCGCGGCTATGACGTCACGCGCTACCTGCTGAACGCTTTTGGTGGGGCAGGCGGGCAGCATGCCTGCCTGGTCGCCGACGCGCTGGGGATGGAGCGGGTGCTGATCCATCCGCTTTCGGGCCTTCTGTCGGCCTATGGCATCGGCCTCGCCCGTGTGACGGAGGCGCGCCAGAAGGGCCTTGAGGTGGCTCTGGACCCAAAGGAGACCGGGATGGTCGAAGAGGCGCTGGACCGCCTCTCGGATGAGGTGCGGGCGGCGTTGGCCGCGCAAGGCGTGAGCGACGGTGACATGAGTTTCGCGCGGCGTCTGCACCTGCGCTATGCGGGCACCGACACCGCACTGCCGATCGCCTGGGACGGAGACGCGGCCAAGGCCCGCGCCGCGTTTGAAACTGCGCATGAAGCCGAGTTCGGTTTTGCCGATCCGGACGCACGGCTGGTGATCGAATCGGCTGAAATCGAGGGTCAGGCTGCCGATCCTGCCGCCGACCCCGAACCCGAGGCGAGCCCCGAGCGTGCCGAGGCCGAGATCGTGGCAACGGTGCCGATCTTTTCCGGTGGCGAATGGCATGACGCCGCCGTCGTGCGCCGCGAGGCCCTGACGCCGGGCCGCTACATCGCCGGCCCCGCGCTGGTGATCGAAGCGAACCAGACCGTCGTGGTCGAGCCAGGCTGGAATGCCGAGGTCAGCGCACACGACCATATCGTCATGACCCGCAGCGAAGCGGCGCGCCGCGACAGCGCCGTCGGAACCGAGGCCGATCCGGTGCTGCTGGAGGTGTTCAACAACCTTTTCATGAACATCGCCGAACAGATGGGCGTTGCGCTTCAGAAAACCGCGCGCTCGGTCAATATCAAGGAACGGCTCGATTTTTCCTGCGCGGTCTTCGACGCGGAGGGCGCTCTGGTTGCCAATGCGCCGCATATGCCGGTGCACCTTGGCTCGATGGATCGCAGCGTCGAGACGATCATCCGCCTGAACGAGGGCAATATCCGCCCCGGCGATGTCTATGCGCTGAATGCGCCCTATAACGGCGGCACCCATCTGCCCGACATCACCGTTGTCACACCGGTCTTCGACGATGCGGAAACGGATATCCTCTTCTGGGTCGCCTCGCGCGGGCATCATGCGGATGTGGGCGGGATCGCCCCCGGCTCGATGACGCCGCGCGCCACGAAGGTGGACGAAGAGGGCGTCTTGATCGACAATTTCAAGCTGGTCGAGAAGGGGCGGTTCCGAGATGGTCCTCTGCGCGAGCTGCTGACCGACCATCCCTATCCGTGCCGCAACCCGGACGAGAATACCGCCGATCTCAAGGCGCAGGTCGCGGCCAACGCACGCGGCGTGGCCGAGCTGCGCCGCATGATCGGCGATTTTGGGCTGGACGTGGTGCAGGCCTATATGGGCCATGTGCAGGACAACGCCGCCGCCGAGGTCGCGCGCGTGATCGGGCGGCTGTCGGATGGCGAATACGTCTATCCCACCGACACCGGGCAGGAAATCCGCGTCAAGCTGACCGTCAACCGCGAGGCGGGCGAGGCGACCGTCGATTTCACCGGCACCTCCGACGTGCGCGAGAACAACTTCAATGCGCCCGAGCCGGTGACGCGCGCTGCGGTGCTCTATGTCTTTCGCGTGATGGTCGAGGCGGATATCCCGATGAATGCGGGCTGCCTGCGCCCCGTCAAGATCATCGTGCCCAAGGGTTGCATGCTGTCGCCGGAATATCCCGCCGCCGTCGTCGCGGGCAATGTCGAGACCAGTCAGCACGTGACCAACGCGCTTTTCGGCGCGCTGGGCGCCATGGCCAATTCCCAGGGCACCATGAACAACCTGACCTTCGGCAACGCCCGGCATCAGTATTACGAGACGCTCTGCTCGGGCAGTCCGGCGGGCCGCATGAATGACGGGCGCGGCTTTGACGGGACCGACGGTGTGCATGTCCACATGACCAATTCGCGCCTGACCGATCCGGAAATCCTGGAGCTGCGCTATCCGGTGGTGCTGGAATCCTTCGGGATCGACGTGGGGTCAGGTGGCAGCGGCAAATGGAGCGCGGGCGACGGGACCACGCGGCGCATCCGCTTCCTCGAGGATATGGACCTTGCAATCCTGTCATCCCATCGCGCCCGACCGCCCCAGGGCGTCGCAGGGGGCAACGCAGGGCGATGCGGCCGCACCGAGATCCACCGTGTGGTTGGCACGGTCGAGGAACTGAAAGCCGCCGACCAGACCGAGATATCGGCCGGTGATGCGGTCGTCGTGGTCACGCCAACCGCCGGCGGTTTCGGGGAGGGCTAGCCTCTTGGGCCCGGCCCCCTCGTGGGGCCGGGGCCGCGTCAAGCAAAAAGAACGCCCGAGAAGCAGGCCGCTGCGCCGACGGCGCTCAGCATGATCCGCCGCAGCCAGCCGGTTCGCCCGATCAGCGCATAGGACAGGCATGACAGGCCGGTGCCGATCATGGCAAAGGCCAGCAGTGCGCCTGCCGTGCGGGTCGAAATGCGCAGGAGGTCAGGGTTCGCGATCATTGCCAGCGGGATGATGTAGAGCCCGAGGCCCAGCGCCATGGCCGTCAGCGCCACCTTCAGCCAGTTTTCACCGATCATTCCCGCCGCGATGAAGACGGCGCCGCAGACCGGCGGCGTGATGGTCGAGAGCAGGGCGAACCAGAAGACGAAGAGATGCGCCTGCAAGGGCTCCAGCCCCAGCTCGGTAAGGGCGGGGCCGGCGACCGATACGCAGATCACGTAGGCGGCGGTGGTCGGCACCTCCATACCTAGCAGAAGGCAGGCCAGCGCGGTCAGCAGAAGCGCAGGCCAGAGCGCCCCGCCCGAGCCCGAAAGGATGATCGAGGTGATCTTGATGCCCAGCCCGGTGACGCCCAGCACGCCGATGATGATCGACGCGCAGATGATGATGGCGGCGATCATCGCGACCTGCTGACCGATGGCGATCATGGCGCTGCCCATCCGCACGATCCCCTGCGCGAGGTTCATCCGCGGCGTCGCGTCGAAGAAGAGCGCCGCGCCGCCCGCGAAGATCGCCAGAACGGCGGCATATTGCGGCGTGAAGCCCAGCGCGAACATCGCGATCAGCAGGACCGAGAAGGGCACGAGGAAGAAGGCTGAGGTGATCAGCACCATGCGCCGGTTCGGGCGCTCATCCTCGGGCACGGATTGCAGGTCAAACCGCTGCGCATAGGCGTTGATGCCCATCCAGACGGTCAGAAAATAAAGGATCGCGGGCGGCAGCGCGGCCATCATGATCTGCGTGTAGGGCACGCCCGTCAGCTCGACCATCACGAAGGCTCCGGCGCCCATCAGCGGCGGCATGATCTGCCCGCCGGAGGAGGCGACGGCCTCGACCGCGGCGGCAAGGCGCTTGGGGTAGCCCAGCTTGGTCATCGCCGGGAGGGTGATCGCCCCGGTCGAGGCGACATTGGCCGAGGCCGAGCCCGAGATCGATCCGAAGAGCGCCGACGACAGGACCGACACCTTGGCCGCGCCGCCCGTCAGACGCCCCGCGGCAGCGGAGGCGACGTTCATGAAGCCTTGCCCCGCCTCACCCGCGTTCAGCACCGCACCGAAGATCACGAAGATGGCGACGACGCCCACGGACACGCCCGTGAGGCTGCCCCAAAGCCCGCCCTCAGCGATGACAAGCGTGCCGAGGAAGCTGCGCAACGGCGTGCCTGCATGGCCGAATTCGCCCGGAATATGTTGGCCGTAGAGGCCGTAGAGCAGCGCGCAAAGCGCCACCAGCGGCAGGGGCCAGCCGATCATGCGGCGTGCGCCCTCCATTGCGATGAGCAGAAGCGCGAGGGACAGCGCGACCTGGAATCCATCCTCGAGAAAGCCGTATTGATCGCGCAGCATTTGGTGGTTGAAAGCGATCCAGAGGCAGCCAGCGATGCCGACCCCCGTCGGGACAAGGCCGGACCACCATCCCGCCCGCGTTTTGGCGGCATAAAGGAACACCCACGGCAGGATCAGCGCCATGTGCAGCGGACGCGCGACGAGATTCGGTACCAATCCGTAAAAGATCAACCCGATATGAAACGCCGCAGAAAGCGCGCCGAGCGCGATCCAGATACCGGCAGAAATGGGGGAGGGGGGCATTATCAAATTCCAGGCGCCTTGCCCCTGCGCAGGGCGGGGCAAGGCGCGGGGTTTACTTGTGCGCGTCGCTCAGCGGCGCGCCGATTTCCTTGTAGTAGCGGATCGCGCCGGGGTGGATCTGCGTGGTGATGTTGCTCAGCATGTCGGTCGACACGCCCGCCCACCATGCCGCGTCCTGCGCCATCTTCTCGCGAGTCTCCCAGTAGATCTTGGTCAGGGTATAGGCCGTCTCATCGTCCATTTTGGTTGTCGAATAGGCGACGACGGGCAGGGAGGTGGTGGTGATGTCCTCGTCTTGACCGGTATAGGTGCCTGCGGGGATGGTCAGACGCGTGCGACCCGATTCCTCGATTTGCTCGTCGGTCAGCGACAGCACGTTGACTTCGGTCGAGGCCGCCGCTTCGATCACGTTTGGCGCGGGAAAGCTGCCTGCAGTGACGAAACCGTCGATCTGGCCGTTCTTCAGCGCGTTCACCGCGTTCGACAGCTCGGAATCCGCTATGTTCACCTTTCCCTCCAGCCCGAAGAGCGAGATGTATTTCTCGCCCTCGGTCGCCCCGAACGAGCCGCTGCCCAGTAGGATCGTCTTGCCTTCCATGTCAGCGAAGGTCTCGGCGCCGCTCGCGTCGGACATGACGAAATGCATGGTCAGCGAGGGGATCGGGAAAAGCGCGCGGATGTCGTCGAAGGACGGATCGCCCTTGCCCTCGAACATCGCCTTGCCGCCCTGCGCCAGCCCGACCAGCGCGGGCGGCGTGGTAAAGACGTAATCGGCGCCGCGTGTGCGCACCTCCATCACGTTCTGCACCGAGCCCTGGCTTTCCTCGACCGTCACGGCGATATCGCCATCGGTGCCGGCCTTCGTCGCCTCGGCAATCTGGACCGCCATCTGGAAATAGGACGATCCGGCCTTGGCGGATTTGTAGGTGATGCGGGTCTCGGCTGAGGCGCTTGCCGTCATCATCAAGGCGGCAGCCGCAGCTGCGCCGATTGATTTCATGAATGTCATTGGTTCTCGCTCCCTTTTCGCTGGCGGCGAGAATCGAGGTTTGGCAGCGGAAAAGCAAGCGCTGCTCTAAAAGGATTGCTCTTTTCAGCCCGCGCCGAATAAATGCCAGGCTCTTGTCCAGCACGCCCAGTATGGCACCGGTTGTCGGCGCGCGCGCTGAAATGGCTCCATGGTCCAGATCATACGCTCACACAGCCGACTGGCGTCATGCCCGGTGCGGACCCTCACATTGCGTCGATGCCCCATCTTGCGCGCAGGTAGTCGCTCAGCGCCTCCAGTTCGGTTTCGCTCAGGCGATGTTCGAAGGCCGGCATTTCCTGCATCCGCAGATAGCCGCTCAGACGGCGGGCGGGAATGCCCTCGCGAATGACGCGGTGCAGGTTCAGCGGGTCCTGCAGCATGAGAGTCGTATTGCCCTTCATCGGGACCGATCCGAAGGGCTGGCCGGCCCCTTCGGTGCCGTGGCACCCGGCGCAAAGACCGACATACAGCTTGCGCCCCTCGGGATGCGCCTCGGCGGCGGCGACGTCATCCGGCGGGGTGGCGGGCCGTGGCATGTTTGAGGTCAGATAGCCCGTCACCGCATCGATATCGCGCTCGGACATGTATTTCGTCGAGTGGCTGAGCACCGGGAACATGCGGAATGTCATCACGCCCTGCGGGGCGAGCCCGGTGGAGAGGAAATGCGACAGATCGTCCGGCGTCCATGTGCGCTGGGAGAGGCCTGCGGGTGTTATGTCGGGCGCCACGGCGCCTTCGATGACCGTGCCGGCCAGATGCGCGCCCGTCTTGGCATAGGCGAGGTTGCGAGGCGTGTGGCATTCGCCGCAATGACCCAGAACGTTGACAAGGTAGTCGCCCCGCCTGTCCTGCCCAAGCGCGTCGCCACCTGACAGGCCGGGGCCAGCATCCTCCGGGGGATCCGGGCGGAAGAGGACATTCCAGAAAGCGATCAATGGCCGCAGATTGAGGGGAAAGGGCATCTCGAGGTCGCGGTTCGGCTTGGCCACCGGAGCCTGCGCCATGAGATAGAGATAGAGCGCATCCACATCCGCCCGCGACACCGCGTGGTAGGATGTGTAGGGCATGGCGGGGTAGAGGCGCCGTCCCTGCGGCGCGATGCCGTAGACCATGACGCGGTAGAGATCATCGGCGCTATAGCCGCCGATACCGTACTCCTCATGCGGGGTGATGTTGGTGCCGTAGATCACCCCCATCGGCGTCTCCATCGGCGTGCCGCCCGCCAGCGCCAGCCCATCCTCGCTTTCGTGACAGGCAGCGCAATCGCCGGCCTTGGCGACATATGCGCCCTGGGCGATCATCTCGCCGCGTTCCGTGTCGCTCAGGCTGGCCAACTCGCGGCTGGGCGAAGGGACCGGGCCGGCGCCGCTGAAGCCGAAATAGATCACGGCGGCCAGGGCCACCCCGGCCAGCACGAGCGCCGCAAGAATGCGCAGCGCGGTCTGCATCAGCTTTCCTCCGCGCGGCTGTCGCGGGTCAGGCCCGGCGTGGACAGGATGACGTCCCGCGTTGCCTTAAGATAGCGAACATAGCCGGTGCAGCGACAGATATTCTCGTTGAGAGCTCGCAGCACAGTATCTTCGACGTCGTCCACGGCAATCGGATCCACCTCCAGCCGTTCGACCAGTGCCTGCGCGGCGGCGACGAAGCCGGGCGTGCAGTAGGAGCACTGGAACGAGAAGTGATCGAGAAAGGCCTGCTGAACGGGCGTCAGCGCGATGACCTCGCCATCCGGTCCCGTCTCGGCATGGCCTTCGACCGTGCGAAAGCTGCGCCCGTCGGCCCATGCGACGCCGGTGATGCAGGCCGGCAGGACCTCGGCGCCGCCGGGACCGTCATGGATGACCGAGCATGCCCGGCAAACGCCCTGACCGCAGCCATAGCGCGTGCCGGTCAGGTTGAGATACTCGTGCAGAAATTCCAGCAGCATCAGGTCTTCGGGCACTTCCACAGGGTCGATCTGCGCGCCGTTGATGGACATCGAGACGGTTATCATGGCACTCATCGTATCACCTCCTTGATCCTTTCCGCGGTGATCGGCGTGCGATCAAATCGGTGGCCGATGGCATGATGGACAGCGTTGCCTATCGCCGCGACGATGGGGATCATGACGACCTCGGCGATGCCCTTGGGCGGATCGGTGGGCGACAGCGGCTCCAGCACGGTCGCGCTTTGCGCCCAAACCGCGACATCCTCGGCGCGGGGCATGCGGTAGCGGTTGAAGTTCCAGGTGCCGTTGCCCGGCCCGTCCTCGTATAGCGGCATTTCCTCATAGAGCGCATGCCCGATCCCCATCGCGATGCCGCCCTGAAGCTGACCGGACACAAGCTCGGGCACGATCTGCCGGCCGCATTCCAGCCAGGAACGGTGGTTGAGCACTTTCACCTCGCCAGAGCCGGTATTGACCGACAGCTCCACCAGCGTGGCGCAGGGGGCGTAATAAGTGACGGCGGCATTGTTGCGCTGGACCGGGGGATAATTGACGCTGAGCCGCGGCTGAAACGCATAGCCGCCATCTTGCATCTGCGCGCGTTTTTCGGGGCCTGCGCCATCGCCCCACCGTACCGACAGCGCATCGATGGGTGCGGTGAGCCGGGTGCCGTCCACCTCGAACTCGGCCCGCGCCCAGGCCCAGCGGTTGAAGGTGTGAACCGTGACGCCGGTGATGAACCCGCGCTCATGCGCGCGCCGCGACAGATCCTCCAGCGGCAGAGGGTCCAAACCCCCGGCCACCAGATGCCCGCCGCGCCATTCGGCCTCTTCGCGCCGAACATATAGCGGGCCGGCCTGACCGCCGCCGATCCCCTCCTGCCAAAAGCTGAGCGCAGCCTTCCAAAGGCCCAGCTCGAACAGCAGGCGCGCGGCCTCGGTCGTGGCATGGGTAAAGTAATAGGCCGAATTCGAGGCGCTGCGCGGCGACGTGATGCGCGGCACCCACCGGGGGTTCCGGGCCAGCTCATCCTGCTTTTCCTGGCTCATCGTGTAGGGCTCGTTGGTCGCTTCCAGCGGCATGCTGGGCCAGTCGATGACGGCAAAGTCGACACTGTCGGCAGGCTTGCCCAGCAGCGCCTCGGTTACCAGCATTTGCGATGTCGTGGCCCCGCAGCCGATTTCCGACGCGACATGGCGCATGTGCAGATGCCCGTCCGGAGACAGCTCAAGCTGCACTAACGCGGCCTCGGCACCGGTGCCGTAATCCTTCTGAACGCAGGAAAAACCGACGCCATAGCGGTATCCGGGATTGGCGGCCTCGAACTCGGCCTTGCGGTCCGCGCGCCCGGTCCAGATCGGATCCTTGGCGGCGGCGTCCAGCAATTCGGCCGCGCGCAGATGACCGCCGGGAATGGCGCCTTGGGTATTCTTGTTGCCGCTCCGGATGACGTTGATGCGGCGCAGCTCGATCGGGTCGTGGCCCAGATCCTCGGCTACCTCGTCGACCATCAGCTCCATCGCCACCATGCTTTGCAGCGTGCCATACCCGCGCATCGAGCCGGCGGTGGGCGCACGGCTTGCATCGACCTGCACGGCCAGATCGCTTTTCGGCAGGTAGTAGATCGATTGCAGCGCGGTGGCCGAAACCTGACCCACTGAGGGGCTGAAATTCTTGACCCCGCCGCCATCGGCGCGCTGATCGCTTGCCAGGCTGCGAAACTCGCCGGTCTGGCGATCGACGGCCAGCGTGATCTCGGTATCGAAAGGGTGGCGCTTGAGCGCGCCCTGAAAATGCTCCCACCGGTCCATGGCCAGCCGCACGGGACGTCCGTCGCCATAAAGCGCGGCCATGGCGACGTAATAGGGAAAGACGTGGTGTTCCTTTTGCCCGTAGCCCACGGTGTAGCCGGGATGAAAACGCAGTTCGGACAGATTGAACCGGCTGGCACGCACCATCTTCTCGATATGGTCGGCATTCGTCCAGGGTGACTGCGTTCCAGTCACGACATGCAGACGGCCATTTCCGGCGTCATACCACGCGTTGCCGTTATCCGTCTCCAGGGCCGCTGGATCCACATATTGCGAGCTGTAGCGGCGCCGGTAGACCTTCCAGGTCTCGGGCGGGTTTTCAAGCTCGCGCCGCAAGTCCGCCGAGAGCGCCATCGCCTTGCCGCCCATGTCTCCTTCGGAATCCTCCGCAGGCCACTGGGCCTTGCCATCCTTGAATTCGGCAAAGAGCGTGCCGTTCTTCAGCGGCGAAAAGACGTCTTCGGCGTCCCGCGCCGCGCCGCCGATGCGCACATATCGCGTGGCGCCATACGGGGTCCGCCGAGGCGCCTCGGCGGCGTCGCCCCAGATCAGTGCGTCCTCGGTGAATTTCAGGCGGGCCTTGGCGGCACGATAGCGCGCGTAGTCGTGATAGATCAGCAGCGCGGCGGGCTGACCCAGATATGTTGGCACCTCGCCGGGTTCAGCAAAGAAGACGCCGTAAAAGTCCTTCTCGACCATTTCGACCCCGTCATTCTGCAGGGTCTCGGCGGTCACCAGCGCATCGGGGCGCAGCTCCTCGCCCAACGCCTCGACGGTGACGCCCTGAAACACCCGGTCAGCCTTGGGCAGTCTGAGAAGAAAGGCATGCGCCTGTTCGTCAGGCCAATCCGGCATATCCCGGGCGCGGATATCAATGGCAAAGACCTTGTTGCCGGTGACTTTCGGGATGCCGTCTTGGCGGAAGCGGACGCGGCCGTCCTTGCGCCATCCGGGGGGGTGCAGCTGACGCTCGGTCTGAAGTCCGGCCAAGGCCTGATGAAGGGGTATGACACTGACGGCGGCAGCGCTTGTGCCAACTTTCAGAAATCCCCGGCGCGACATGTTTGGCATGATAGGCCTCTCCCATAAGGAATACGCATTTGGCGACGGATCGTTCCGCGTACCGCCAAATTTATGCGCGAATTGTCGCATCACTCCTTGAAAACACCCTTCCAAGCGCGGCACCTTTGGTTGCAGGCAGACCCCGCCGCGCGGAACCAAACTGATCGGCAAGCGTTTATGCCTGCGGCATAAATCATGTGATCGCATGTTGAAGGAGATCGGGAAGATGGACGGGATCTACTGCGGGGCGCCGCCCCCACCGGCGGATCTTTGGGCAAGTTGGAACCTCGATCCCGTGCTCATCGCAGCCCTGGCGGTCCTGACCGTCGTCTTGCGCCACAAGCCCACGGGGCTGGCCGCCGTGGCTGTCATGGTGCTGGCCTTCGTCTCGCCGCTTTGCGCCTTGTCCTCGGCCCTGTTTTCGGCGCGGGTCGTGCATCATGTTCTTTTGGTCGCCGTTGCGGCGCCTCTCCTGGCCTTCACGTTCCGGGCCAGGGCGGCAGGCGGCATCGCCTTGCCCTTCGTGGCATCGACCCTGGTGCTGTGGGGCTGGCATCACCCGCTGTCCTATGACGCCGCCCTGTCGAATATGGGCGTCTACTGGATGATGCAGCTTAGTCTGCTTGGCACCGCCATCTGGTTCTGGTGGGCTGTCTTCACTGCCGAGCATGCGCCGATTGACCGTCTTTTCTTCGTCATTGGCGGTTTCGCCCAGATGGGGATGCTGGGCGCAATCCTGACCTTTGCGCCCTCGCCGCTTTTTGCCGCTCATGCGTTTGCGCCTTTCGAATGGGGTCTGACGCCGCTTCGGGATCAACAACTGGGCGGGCTGATCATGTGGGTGCCTGCGGGAATTCCCTACGCCTTGGCGGCTGCGATGATGGCGCGGCGCAGCTGGGGGCAACTTACGGGGCGCGCGGCGTGCTAGAGTGGCTGCTCGCGCTCATCCCGATCGTCAAGGTTCTGCATGTCGCCGCGCTGGTCATATGGTGCGGCGGCCTTCTTGCCCTGCCGGTGATGCTTGCCCGGCACGACCCGGCGGTCATGGCCGAGGATTATCGCCTCATCCGTCATTCCACACATATCACCTATACGCTTTGCGTCACGCCAGCCGCCGTCATTGCCGTGATTGCGGGGACATGGCTCATTTTCCTGCGTGAGGCGTTCGTGCCGTGGCTTTTTGCCAAGCTTGCCTTCGTCGCACTTCTGCTGGTCGCCCATGTCTGGATCGGCCATATCCTTGTAAAGGTCGCGGAGAAACCCGAGCATCACGCACCGCCGCGACCGCTTTTGCCAGTGACGGCGGTGATCCTTCCCATCATCGCGATCCTGACCCTTGTTCTGGCCAAGCCGGCACTGGACTGGGTTGTCTTTCCGGACTGGCTGCTTGAGCCGAGGGGCGGTCAGTTTCCCTTCGAAGTGCCCAATCGATAATCGAAAACGAGCTTGCCCCCATGCCATCCCGTGAAGCTGACAATCAGCGCGCAAAGCCCCGAGAGGAGGATGCCGTAGGGCAGGACCGCCTCTTCGTAACCATAGAGCCGGTAGCCCCAATTCGCGCCGAGCAGGGCCAGAAGGGTGACGGCGATGATGAAATGCGTCCATGCGGGCGCGCGCGCGCGGATGCCGGAGACGAGCAACAGCTCCGCCGTGCCCGACAGCCCGGCAAGCATCCCAAAGAGGAACCCCGTGCCCGCCGCCCAAAGCGCCGCCCGCGCCCAGAACGTATCGCCGGTCCACCAGTAGAGGATATCGGCGCCCAACAGGCAAAAGGTCAGCGCCACCGGGAAGGCAACGGTCATGGCGTGGATCGGGTGCCCCAGCACGGCGATACGCGATTCCGTCTGATCGAATCCCGGCATCTCGCTGATCGGGTCGATCAGCTCTTCGGTTTCCTTGTCATCTCTCTGCGTCGCCATGGCGTCCCCTTCCTACGGCTTCTCATCCTCGGGACAACGCTTACCGCGCTTTCGGGTTGCGAGGGAATGCTGTCTACAGTCGATCCTGCGGGTCCCGCGGCGCGGACCATCGCAACGCTCTGGTGGGTGATGCTGGTCAGCGCGGCGCTGATCTTTGGCCTCGTGATGATACTGGTGGCCATGCCGTTCTACCGCCAATCCGGCAGGCGAGACGAGCCACGACAGGTCCGGGTCTGGATCATTGGTTTTGGCCTTGCCTTTCCGATGGCCGTCCTTGCCGCGCTCCTTGCCTATGGCCTTGTCGTGGGTGAGCGTCTGCTGCCCCGCGCCGAGGATGATGCGGTGCAGGTAGGTGCCGAGGCTCGGCGCTGGGCCTGGAGTTTCACCTATGAGGACGCGCCGGGCGCGATGACCGATGGCACGCTACACATCCCCGCGGGACGCCCCGTAGATGTGGCGATCACCACCGCCGATGTCATCCACAGTTTCTGGGTGCCGCGCCTTGCGGGCAAGCTCGATGCGATACCGGGGCATGTCAACATCCTCAGGATCGAGGCCGATGCGCCGGGCACCTATGCAGGGCTCAGCGCCGAATTCAGTGGCGCGGGATATGACGGCTTTACCTTTTCCGTCACCGCGCATGACGCGCCCGGATGGGACGCCTTTCTAAGGAGCGTGCAGGAATGACGGCACTTGAGCGGCATCGCAAACTCACGCGGATCTGGGCATCCGAGCGCGGCTTTCGCGGCTGGTTCTCGACGGTGAACCACACCGATCTGGGCCGGATGTTCCTGCTGACCGCCTTCCTCTTTTTCATCATCGGCGGCCTTCTGGCGATGCTGATCCGCGCGCAGCTTGCCACGCCGCACTCCGCCTTTGCCGGCCCCGAGATCTACAACCAGATCTTCACGATGCACGGGACCATCATGATGTTCCTTTTCGCCATCCCCACCTTCGAGGGGCTGGCGATCTACCTGCTGCCCAAGATGCTGGGCACCCGCGATCTGGCCTTTCCGCGCCTCACCGCCTACGGCTATTGGTGTTACGCCTTTGGCGGGACGATGCTGCTGATCTCGATGCTGTTCGGCATCGCGCCAGATGGCGGCTGGTTCATGTATCCGCCCCTGACGGGCGCGATCCATTCGCCCGGCATCAACACCGATTTCTGGCTGATCGGCATCACCTTTGTCGAGATTTCTGCCATTGCCGCCGCGGTCGAGATCACGGTGTCGATCCTGAAATACCGCGCGCCCGGCATGTCGCTGGACAAGATGCCGATCTTTGCCTGGTATGCGCTGATCACGGCGCTGATGATCCTGACGGGCTTTCCGCCGCTCATCCTCGGCTCGGTCCTACTGGAGGTCGAGCGGGCCTTCGGCTTCCCTTTTTTCCAGGCGGATCTGGGCGGCGACAGCCTGCTGTGGCAGCATCTCTTCTGGCTCTTCGGGCATCCGGAGGTCTATATCATCTTCCTGCCCGCGGCGGGCGTCATCTCGACCGTCCTGCCGGTGATGTGCCGCACCACCCTGCTGGGCTATGGCTGGATCGTTGCGGCGGCGGTGGCGCTGGCCTTTCTTTCTTTCGGCCTCTGGGTGCATCACATGTTCACCACCGGCATCCCGCATATGGGGCTGGCCTTCTTCTCGGCGGCATCGACGCTCGTCGCGGTGCCGACAGGTGTGCAGATATTTGCGTGGATCGGCACCATGTGGAAGGGGCGGCCCACCCTGCGCATGCCGATGCTGCACCTCTTGGGCTTCTTCTTTACCTTCGTCATCGGCGGTCTGACAGGCGTCATGGTGGCCGTTGTGCCGTTTGACTGGCAGGCGCATGACACCGCCTTTATCACGGCGCATCTGCACTACGTCCTTTTCGGCGGCTTTGTCTTTCCAATCTTTGCCGGCATCTATTACTGGATGCCCCATCTTTCGGGGCGCAGACGGTTCTTTCGCCTGGGCGAGCTTGCCTTCGCGCTGGTGTTCATCGGCTTTCACGTGACGTTTCTGGCGATGCACTGGGTGGGGCTTCTGGGCCAACGGCGGCGCATCCCCACATATGCCCCCGAGGACGGTTGGACGGCGATCAACCTCATTTCCTCCATCGGCAGTTTCGTTCTGGCCATCGGCATTGCCATGATCCTGATCGACGTGGCCCTGCACCTGCTGATCGGCGCGCACGGGCGGCGCAATCCCTGGGGCGCGGGTACGCTGGAATGGGCGATGATGACGCCCGCACCGGCCTACAACTTCGCCAGCCTTCCGCATGTCAGCAGCCGCGCGCCTCTGACTGATGATCCGGACCTCACCGTCCGGCTGGCCCGCGGCGAGGGGTATCTCGGGGCGCCAAGGCAAGGCATGCGTGAGACGCTGACAGTCGATGTCGCGACCGGCGCGCCCGACATGCATGTCGTCTATCCCGCCAATACCCGCCTGCCGATCCTGATGTCGGCGGTGACGGGCGTATTCTTTCTGTCGCTTCTGCTGAAGTTTTACTGGACCGTCCCGCTTGCCGTGATCGGCGTCGCGGTCCTCGCCTGGAGGTGGGTTTGGGTTCTGGGCCGCAAGGACGACCCGGATGCGCAGCCTGTCGGGCGCGGCGTCACCTTGCCAAGCGCCGCCACGGCCCGGCGATCGCCCGGATGGTGGGGATCGGCCTTCCTTCTGACCGCGAATGCCACGTTCTTGGGCTCATTGCTTTTCGGGTTCGCGTTTCTGTGGACGGTCGCGCCCGGATGGCCGCCACCTGAATGGTTTGCGCCGTCTGTGCCGGAATTGGCCCTTGGCCTGTTCGGCGGTGCGCTGAGCGCCCTGATGATGCGGGTGGCCATCCGCACGGGGCAGGGCGGCGGCGGACAGGTTCCGTGGCTCGCCCTCGCCGGTCTGGGCAGTCTGGCGCTCGCCGTCGCCTGCACGGCGATGATGGTGCGCACACCGGCGCCGGACGCGCATGCCTATGGTGCGACACTCTTCGTGCTGGGCGCGTACGGGTTGTTCCACGCGGCCCTTGCGGCGCTGATGGTAAGCTTTCTGATCGCCCGGGTCTTGAAGGGTTACACCTCCCCTGCGCGGTTGGCCGAATTCCCAATCGTGCGTCTCTGGATCGATTATGCCGCCATGATCGGTGCGCTTGTCCTGCTGGCCGCGCATCTGCCGGGGCTTTTGGCATGAAGGACGTGATTCGCATCCTGATCGCGCCGCTGGTATGGCTGGCGGCCTTTAGCGCCATCTACGGTCTGCACGGCCTGATCTGCGGGCACGGGATCGCGGGCGAATTGCTGGGAGTGCCCTTGCCCCGCCTTCTGCTGATAACCGCCTACGCTGTTGCCCTATCGCTGCAAGTGGCGCTGCTCGTCGCGCTTTACCACCCGCGCTTGGCGTCGCCCTCCGGCTTCGTGCGTTTCGTCAGTCAGGCAACGGGATGGGTCGGCTTCGTCGCCACGGGATGGTCCTTGCTGCCGGTCATCACGACATCCTACTGCGCGTAGAACGAGAGGCCTTCGAAGACCCGGAACAAGCGGCGACGTCGGGGGTGCCTCGCCCTCCCAAAGGCCCTCGCGACTGATGGGCGCGCCGCCGTGCGCCGCGCCTTCTAGAGCAGCACATTGCCGAATGCCTCCTGCGAGCCATATTTCAAGGAGCGGCATGCCGTGACATCACCGCCGATTGCAGAAGCCTGCGCAAAGGGAGATCCCCAATGACCATCAGACATTTCGCCCTGGCCACCACCCTGATCGGGGCGCCCGTTTTCGCCGAGGATGTTTCCTACTCGATGGGCGGCGAGGCACTGACCGGCTACTGGGCCGCAGCCGAAAACTCTCAGGGCCTTGTGCTGATCGTGCATGATTGGGACGGCCTGACGGAGTACGAGCGCAAGCGCGCGGATATGCTGGCCGAAATGGGGTACGATGCGTTCGCTCTCGACATGTTCGGCAATGATACGCCCACCGAAACGGTGGATCACCGCCGCGCGGCAACGGGCGCCCTTTACGATGATCGCGAACGCATGCGCGCATTGCTGCAAGCCGGCGCCGCGCAGGCGCGCGAGCGGTCCGGGGCCGAGTCAATGATCGTCATGGGCTATTGCTTCGGCGGGGCCGCGGCACTGGAAATGGCCCGCAGCGACATGGCCGATGAGGCATCCGGCTATGCGACATTCCACGGCGGACTGTCGACGCCCGAAGGCCAGTCCTGGGGCGGGGACGAGCCGCCGCTTCTGGTGCTGCATGGCGGCGCCGACAGCTCGATCACATTGCCGAACGTGGCAGGCTTCGCGTCGGAGCTCGAGCAGGCGGGCAACACCTACACGGTCGAGATCTACTCGGGCGCGCCGCATGCCTTCACGGTGTTTGGCTCGGACCGATATGACGCGCGGGCCGACGCGGCAAGCTGGCAGGCCTTCTCGGCCTTCCTTGCCGAGCGTACAGCGGAGTGATGCGAGCAACCGGACCGGGGCCCGGCCAGAAAAGCGAGGCATGAGCATGCTTTCACGGCGAACACTCCTGAAGGGCGCGGCTGCCTCCCTAGCAATGCCCGGCGCGGCGCTGGCCCAAGCGGCGCCCTTGCAGTCCATCCCGGCGACGGGCGCGCGCCTTCCCGCGATCGGGCTGGGCAGCTGGATCACTTTCAACGTCGGCAGCGATCCCGTCCTGTTGGAGGAATGCGCGGACGTCATCGCCGCCTTCACCGAGGCGGGCGGGGGCATGATCGACTCCTCGCCGATGTATGGCTCCTCCCAGCAGACCATCGGCTATGGCCTGCAGAAGCTGGGCTATCCCGGAAATGTCGTGGCCGCCGACAAGGTCTGGACGACTGCCGGGGACGAGGGCCCCGCCCAGATCGCGCAGAGCCGCGCGGCCTGGGGTGTGGGCCGCTTCGATCTGCTTCAGGTCCACAACCTTGTCTCGTGGGAGGCGCATCTTGAAACGCTCTTTGCCATGAAGGAGGCGGGCCAGCTTGCCCATGTCGGACTGACGACCTCGCATGGGCGGCGCCATGACCTTCTGGAGCGGTTGATGCGCGACTACCCGGTGGACAGCGTGCAGCTGACCTACAACCTCGCTGACCGCGAGGCGGAGGACCGGCTTCTGCCGCTGGCGCGCGAGAAGGGCATCGCCGTCATCGCGAACCGTCCCTTTCGGCGCGGTGCCCTGCCGCAGGCGCTGGAGGGCCGGCCCCTGCCGGATATCGCCGCAGAGCTGGGCGTGGACACCTGGCCGCAGCTCTTGCTGAAATTCATCATCTCGCACCCCGCGTTGACCGTCGCCATCCCCGCGACGACCAAGGTCGCGCATGTTCGGCAGAACAAGGCTGCGGAAGATGGCCCCATGCCGGATGACCAGATGCGCCGCCGGATCGTCTCGCATTTTCAGGATCTGTGATGCCGGACTGGCTGACCTACGGCCTCTCGGACCTGCTGCTTTTCTCCGAGCGGGTGTACTGGCGGCTTTTCGAGCTCGAAAACGCCGCACTCTGGCCCTTGCCGCTGCTGGCCCCGCTTGCGCTGCTGGCTGCGCTTGCCTTCCATGTCCGGCGCGCAGGCATCGGGGCGCGCTTGATCTGCGGGCTTCTTGCCTTGGCGTGGCTGTCGGTGGGGTGGCATTTCATCTGGCAACGCTACGCGCCGATCAACTGGGCGATGACATATGCAGGCCCCGCCTTCGCGTTGCAGGCCATTCTGTTGGCATGGCTCGCGCTGCGCCCGGGTTTGGCGGACCCTGTCAGAATATCTCGGCGTGTCATGGGCTATGGCATCATCCTGACGGCAACGGTGGCCTATCCCGCCCTTGCGCTTCTGCAGGGACGCGGCATCGCAAGCGCGGAGGTCTTCGGGATCGCGCCCGACCCGACGGCGCTTGCCAGTCTTGGGGCGGTCTTTCTGATCTCGGGGCGCTGGCACAGGCTCGCCGCGCTGGCCGTGCCGTGTCTCTGGCTTGGCCAGAGCGCGCTGACGCTCCATGTGCTGAACGGCCCGGCGGCCTTGGCTCCCGCGCTTGGGCTGGGGATCAGTCTGTGCGAATTGGTGGTGTTTGGCCGGAGGCGAGGCTGACGCCCGGTTGGCGGCGGGCGTCTCTTGGCGCGAACGTTTCTAGAATATGACCGCGGGCAGCCATGTCGCCAGCGACGGGACAAACCAGATCAACAAAACGCCCAGTGCCTGCAAGCCGATGAAGGGGATCACGCCTGCATAGATATGGCCCGTCGTCACCTCCTTGGGGGCGGCGCCGCGCAGATAGAACAGCGAAAAGCCGAAGGGCGGCGTCAGAAAGCTGGTCTGCAGATTGATTGCGATAAGGATGCCCAGCCAGATCGGATCGTGGCCCATCAGGATCAGGGGCGGCACGACCAGCGGCAACAGGATGACCGAGATCTCGACGAAGTCGAGGAAGAACCCCAGCACGAAGATGAACGCCATGCTGAAGACCAGCGCGCCGGTCGGCCCGCCCGGCATGCTGAGCAGCAGATGCGCCACCCGCTCTTCTCCGCCGAGGCCGATGAAGACCAGCGAGAATATCCCCGCCGCGAGGATCGTGGCAAAGATCATCGAGGTCATGGTGAGCGTGGAGGTGATCGCCTCTTGCACCACGTCCTTGCGCAGCGCGGAGCGCAGGGCCAGCGCGATGGCGATGCCGCCGGTGATGGCCAGCAGCACGTAGAACCCGCCCGCGATATACGACGCCGCCTCAAGATCGCTGCGCTGCAGGCGCACCGGGAACAGCCCGGCGAATATGCCCAGCGCCACCAGCGCGGCGGTGCCCAGCATGATGAGCTTGCGGCTGACGCCTAGCCGAATCCCCGCCATCAGAAGCGCGCCGATGGCGCCGACCGAGGCTGCCTCGGTCGGGGTGGCGATGCCGCCCAAAATGGCGCCCAGCACGGCAAAGATCAGCAGGATCGGCGGAATGATCGCGCCGAATATCTCCGCGCGGTCCGGCTTTGGGTCGTCAGAGGGTGCGGGCGGCATGTCACGCGGGCGCAGGACACCGTGCACGAGAATGTAGAGCAGGTAGAGGCACACCAGAACCAGCCCCGGCCCGATCGCGGCAGCAAAGAACTGCCCCACGGACAGCGCCTCGACCGAGAATTTCCCCTGCTCGTATTGTGCTTGCTGAAAGGCGTTCGACATGACGTCGGCAAGGATGATCAGCAGCGTCGAAGGCGGAATGATCTGGCCCAGCGTGCCGGCGGTGCAGACGATCCCGCTGGCCACGCGCGGGTTGTATCCGGCCCGCAGCATCGTGGGCAGGGCGATCATGCCCATTGCCACAACGGTCGCCCCCACGATGCCCGTCGAGGCCGCCAGAAGCGCACCGACCAGCACGACCGAGATGCCAAGCCCGCCGCGCAGCTGGCCGAAAAGGCGCCCCATCGTGTCCAGCAATTCTTCGGCGATGCGGCTTTTCTCCAGCAGCGCGCCCATCAGCACGAAAAGCGGAATGGCGATCAGCACCTGGTTGCTGATCAGCCCGAACACCCGCTGGCCCATCGAGCCCAGCAGCGAAATGTCCATGACGCCCAGCATCCAGCCCAGATAGGCGAAGGCGATCCCGACGCCCGCGATGCTGAAGGATACAGGGAAGCCCGAGAGGATGGCGACCATCAGCGCTGCGAACATGATCAGGTCGAGATATTCTGTCATTGCTGCGCTTTCGGGGACAGAAGACGTATCAGGAGCGCAACCGACTGGAGCATCACTAGAATGCAGAAGAGCGGTATCAGCGTTTTCAGCAGGAACACCGCCTCGATCCCGCCAACCGAAATCGGGCCCTCAAGAATTTTCCACGAATTGCGAACCGAGGGCCAGGACCAGTAGAGCAGCGCCGCCATCGACGGCAGCAGCAGGAAGAGATGGCCAAAGATGTCGATCCGGCGCTGGGCCTGCGCGCTGAGCTTGGCAAAGAACACGTCGACGCGCACATGCTTGTCCACCAGCAGTGTATAACCCGCACCCAGCATGAAAAGCGTGGCGTGCAGGTAAAGCACGCTTTCCTGCGCGGCGATGGAATTGACGCCAAAGACATAGCGCCCGACCACGATGGCGAACTGGATCAGCACCATGAACAGAGCGAGCCAGCGCACGACAAGCGCGACCCAGGAATTGAGACTGTCGATCGCGGCGGCGATGTGGTTCATGTGCGCCCCTGTGGTCGTGGCGGGTGTGGTGCGCGGATATTCCCGCGCACCGGAGCCGGATCAATAGCCGAAAAGGCCCGCGCGGGCGTTCATCTGGCCGTTATCGGCATAGGTCATATAGCCGCCGACGCTGTCGCGATAGCTGACAAAGCTCTCGGTGATGCGCTTGACCAGCTCATCGTCGTTCTGGCGCAGATCGTCGATGACTTCTTTGGCAGCGTTGCCCATCGCGGTGAGGACGTCCTCGGGGAACATTTTGACCATGACGCCCTGCTCATCCACCAGCGATTTCAGCGACAGCGCGTGCTTGGTCGTGTATTCCGTCCAGACCGGGTTGTAGAGGCTCTCGCAGGCAAAACCGACCGCCTGTTTCAGATCGTCGGGCAACTCGTCATAGGCCGCGCCATTGACGCCGCATTCCTCGGCCGATGACGGCTCGCCCACGCCGGGCCAGTAGTAATTCTTGGCGACCTGGTAGAAGCCCAGCGCCGAGTCGGTCCAGGGACCGATGAATTCGCCCGCATCCAGCGCGCCGGTCTGCAACGCTTGGAACATGGCCGGGCCGCTCATCGCTTCGGCGGCGACGCCCAGCTTGGTCATCATCTCAGACGCCAGACCCGTCGTGCGGAACTTCATGCCTTTGAGGTCCTCGGCCGAGTTCAGCTCTTCGCGGAACCAGCCGCCCCATTGCGGGCCGGAATTGCCGCACAGGAACGGCTTGATGCCGAAGCGGCCATACATCTCGTCATAGAGCGCCTGACCCCCGCCATGCGCCAGCCAGCCGAATTGCTCGTCCGCGCGCAGGCCGAAGGGCTGCGAGCCGAACAAAAGGATGCCCTTGGACTTGGAGCCCCAATAGGCGGGCACGGCGTGATACAGCTCGGCCGTGCCTTCGCTGACCGCATCGAAAACGCCCGGCCCCGGCACCAGCTCGCCCGCGGCATAAAGCTTTACCTCAATGCGGCCACCGGACAGCATGGTGATGCGATCGGCCAGGTTCTGCGCCGCCACACCCGGCCCGGGCAGGTTTTTGGGCCATGCGGTGACCATTTTCCACTGGCGCTTGTCCTGCGCGATTGCCGGGCTTGCCAGCGCGGTTGCGGCAGCGCCCACTGCACCGGCCTGAAGAAACTTACGTCTTTGCATGGATCTCTCCTTGTTGGTTGGCGGTCTGGTCCGTTTTTATAACTGTGTCGGACTTCGTCTTTAATCTAGACATATAATCGTCAGGCCAGCAATCCCCGCGCGATGATCGTGCGCTGAATTTCCGACGATCCCTCGTAGATGCGGAAAATGCGCAAGTCGCGCAGGTAGCGCTCGAGCGGGAAATCACGGGTATAGCCGTAGCCGCCATGGATCTGCAGCGCGCGGTCGGCGATGCGCCACGCCGCCTCCGATGCGTAGAGTTTGGCAAAGGCCGATTCCGTCGAAAACCGCTCACCCGAGTCGCGCTTGACCGCGGCCTGCATCGCAAGCGCGCGCGCGGCGGCGAGCTCGGTCGCGTTGTCGGCCAGCATCCATTGCAGGCCTTGGAAATCCGCGATGGGGTGCCCACCCACCTTGCGTTCCTTGGCGTAGGAAATCGCTGCCTTCTGGGCGGCGGCGGCGATGCCCGTCGCCTGCGCGGCCACTTCGATGCGGCCATTGTCGAGCACTTTCATCGCGGTCTTGAACCCGCTGCCCTCGGGGCCGAGGAGGTTTTCGCAAGGCACGTGACAATCCAGCGAGAGGCCGAAGACATGTCCGCCCTTCAGGCCCATCGTCCGCTCGTTCGGCGCGATGTCGATGCCTTGCGTTTTCTTCGGCTCGACGAGGAACGCACTGACGCCCCGCGCGCCGGCCCCCCTGTCAGTCTTGGCGTAGACTACCATGAAATCGGCGGCCCCTGCGTTCGAAATGAAGCATTTGGAGCCCTTGATCCGGTAGCCATTCCCCTCGCGCACGGCAAATGTGGACATATCGGCGGGGTTCGAGCCTGCTTGCGGCTCGGTCAAGGCGAAGGCGCCCAATGTTTTGCCTGCCGCCGCATCAGGCAAAACGCGCGCGCGCATCGCCTCGTCCGCGCCCAGCAGCAGCGAGTCGGTCGCCAGGAAATGCGCCGTCAGCATCGATGCGGTGGACCCGCAGGCGCCGGCAATCGTCTCGACCGCCGCATAAAGGGCAGGGCCGGACAGGCCGATGCCGCCATATTCTTCGGGCAGGTTCATCCCCAAAAGGCCCATTTCTGCCATGGCGGGCAGGTGCCGGGTGGCAAAGAGCGCCTCCTCGTCGAGCCTTGCGGCCTCGGGCGCGAGCACCTCGGCGGCAAAGCGGTCGATCTGGTCGATGACGGCGCGTTCATCTTCGGACATGGGGTAGATCATGCGATGTCCCCTGTGGCAATCGAGGCGAGGATATCCGCCGCGTCCGCGTTCAGGGCGGGCGCGGGTTTACGCCCGGCGCGTATGGCGCCGCTGAAATGAACGGGCTGCTCGGGCACGCGCAGGCGGCCCAGCAGCGGGTGATCCACGTCCGAGGCCAGACCGCGATCCAGCGCCTGCTGCGACGTCCATGCCTCGGCGACGGACTGGATTTCCGCCGCCGGAATCCCCGCATTCGACAGCTGCCGCACGATCTCCGACGCCGGATGAAGGCCCGCCCATGCCTCGATATGTGCGGCCAGCGCAGGCTCGTTTGCACGGCGGAGCGTGTCGCTGCAAAACCGCTCGTCAGTGGCCAGATCCGGCGCGCCGATCACCTCGCAAAAGGCCGCGAAGAGCCGGTCATTGAGGACTGCGACGGCAAAATGGCCATCGACGGCGCGGTAGGTGCCGAAGGGCGCCGACAGCGGATGGCGGTTGCCGGTGCGTGTCGGGGCCTCGCCGCCCATGAGAGTGCGGCAGGCCAGAACCGGCATCATCGAGGTCAGTGCATCGAAAAGGCCCACATCCACATGCCGCCCCTTGCCGGTGCGGCCGCGGTCGAAAAGGGCAACCATGGCGCCCCAGGCGGCAAAGAGCCCGCCGGCCACATCGGCAAGCGCCTCGCCCACCATGGTCGGCTGGCCATCCGGCTCGCCCGTGGCGTCCATGAGGCCGCTCATCGCCTGGATGATGATGTCATAGGCGGGCTTGGCTGCATTCGGCCCGGTCTGCCCGAAGCCAGAGACCGACACATAGACCAGCGCCGGATACTCGGCCATCAGCGCAGCGGCGCCAAGGCCCAGCTTGTCCATCACGCCGGGGCGGAAATTCTCGACCAGAACGTCTGTGTCGCGCAAAAGCGCCCGAACGGTGGCGATGCCCTCGGCCGATTTGAGGTCCAGAACGATGGATCGCTTGCCACGGTTCACGGTTTGAAAGAGCAGGCTCTCGCCCTCCTGAAAGGGGCCGATATGGCGGTAATCGTCACCCTGCGCGGTCTCGACCTTGATGACCTCCGCGCCAAGGTCGGCCATCATCGCGGTGCAATAGGGCCCCGCCAGGACGCGGGTGAAATCGAGGACGCGTGTACCGGCAAGCGGTTTGGCGGAATGATCTGTGGTGCCGGTCGGCATGATGCATCTCCCATGAAACTGACTGGAAGATACGAGCGCCCCGGCTATAGTTAGAAATACAGTTTTAAAATACAGGTATGAATGAAACCTATAGCCATCACCATGCGCCAGATCGACTATGTGATCGCCACGGCCGATACCGGCAGCACAGCCGCCGCCGCGCGCCTGCTCAGCGTCTCGCAACCTTCCGTGTCGCTCGCGATCGCCAAGGTGGAGGCGCATCTGGGCCGCCCGCTCTTTGCGCGCGCGGCGGGCCAAGGCGTGCTGCCGACCGCCTTCGGGCGCCTGAAACTGGGCGAGTTCAGGCAGCTGCGTGCGCGGGCAGAGCGGGTTCTCGTGGCAGGCGAGTCCGCGCATGAGGCAATGGATCTGGGTGTCTTTTCCACGCTGGGGCCCAGATACGCTCCGGCCCTGGTGCGCCAGTTCGAACGCGCCCATCCGGGCACGCAGATCCGCCTGCATGAGGGAGATATCGAGACGCTGTCGAACTGGCTGGAGGGCGGCCAGATCGATGTTGCCCTGACCTATGATTTCGGCTTGCCCTCTACTTGGCAGGTCATGCCGCTTGCCAATGTGCGGCCCTACGGGCTGCTGCCGGGCGACCATCGCCTGGCTGGGCGCAGCGCCGTGACGCTGGCGGAATTGCTTCAGGATCCGCTGATCCTGATGAGCCTGCCGCAAAGCCGCGGCTATTTTCTGACCCTGGCCCAGATGCATGGCGTGACGCCGCAGATCGCCTATGAAACCGGATCGGTCGAGATGTTGCGATCAATGGTGGCGAACGACATGGGCGTCGGGCTGATGGCCACGGATATCCCGCATGGAACAGCCTATGATGGCCGCGCCGTCGTCCGGATGCCCCTTTCGGGCGATCTGGTGTCCCATCGCATCGCGCTGGTCAGATCCAGACGGCTTCAGACAAATGCGGTGACAGATGCATTCCGCCGCTTTGCCGCTGATTTCTTTGCAGGCTGAGGCGTCGGCGCGCATCCTTGGCGGCGTGGGAAATGACGCGCACGTAGCGTTAGGCGCTGTGGCACAGACAGGCGTGTTGGGGAGGACGCGCCGGACCACTTCCTGCGAGCCTCCTTTGACTTGTAGTCCTGTCGCACCGCTCAGCATCGCGATGAAAGCAGATGACACCGGGGCCCCTCCGTCAAGGAGCAGCCCCGGGGGGAACGGTCTAGTGCGTCAGCACCCGCGCGAGGAAGCTTTGCGTCCGCTCATTCTGCGGGTTGTCAAAGACCTCCTTGGGCGTGCCCTCCTCGACGATCTCGCCGCTATGGATATAGACCACGCGGTCGGCGACCTCGCGGGCGAAGGTCATCTCATGCGTGACGATCACCATGGTCATGCCCTCGCGGGCCAGCTCGCGCATGGCGTCCAGAACCTCGCCGATCATCTCGGGGTCGAGCGCCGATGTCGGCTCGTCGAACAACATCAGCCGCGGCTCCATCGCCAGAGCGCGGGCAAGGGCCACGCGCTGTTGCTGGCCGCCAGAGAGCTGCGACGGGTGCTTGTCGGCCTGATCGGAAATGCCGACACGCTCCAGCAAACGGCGGGCGGTCTTCTCCGCCTCCTCCCGGCTGGCGCCGCGCACCTTCATCGGGGCGAGCGTCACGTTGTCCAGCACCGTCATATGCGGGAAAAGGTTGAACTGCTGGAACACCATTCCAACCTCGGTGCGGATCGTCTGTAGCGCCTTCGTCGCCTTGCCATGCGGCAAGAGCTCCTTGCCGTCGACATCGAGACTGCCCGACTGGAATTCCTCCAGCCCGTTGATGCAGCGGATCAGCGTCGACTTGCCCGAGCCGCTGGCGCCGATGATCACCACGACCTCGCCGGGCGTGACATGCAGATCCACGTCCTTCAAGACGTGCAGGGTGCCGAAATGCTTGTTCAGCTTGTCCATCTTGACGATGGGTTTGGACGTGTCGTTGTTCATGTTTTCCTTGCTCATTGTCCAACCAGCCCCTTGCGTTCAAGCATGCGCAGACACACCGACAGCGTCAGCGTGATCGCCAGATACATCAGCGCGACCATGAGATAGACCTCAAGCGCGTTGAACGTGGTGGCGATGTAGATCTGTCCCTGGCGCACCAACTCGCCCACGCCGATGACGGCGAAGAGGGACGTGTCCTTGATGCTGATGATGGCCTGGTTGCCCAGTGCCGGGATCATGCGGCGAAAGCCCTGTGGCCAGATGATGTAGCGGAAGGTCTGGAACCGCGTCAGGCCCAGCGACACGCCGGCCTCGCGCTGGCCGCGCTCGATGGACTGGACGCCGCCGCGCACGACCTCCGAGATGTAGGCGCCGGAGTTGACCGCAATGGCGGCGATACCGGCCGTCAGCGCGTCGATCGGCCCACCCAGTAGCTGCGGCAGGCCATAGAAGATGAACAGCACCTGCACCAGAACCGGCGTGCCGCGGAACACCTCGATATAGGTGATCGCCGGCACGCGCAGCCACGCGGTGGGGCTGATGCGCATGAGGCCAAAGATGATGCCGATGACGAACCCGATGGCGAGGCCGCCGAACGAGATCAGCAGCGTGTAGGGAACACCTTTGAGCAGGTAGGGAATGGAGGCGAAGGCCGCCTGCCAGTCGAATTGAAATGTTGAATCCACAGATCAGGCTCCGCTGGGGGAAATGGTTATTTGTACCAAAACCTCCCCGAAGGTGCACCCTCGGGGAGGCAGGGCCGCGCAAATGCGGCTGTGTCGTCATGCGTGGCGCATGAAAGGCGTGAAGAGATTATTGCTCGCTCTTGCCGAACCACTTGGCATGGATATCGTCATAGGTGCCGTCTTCCTTCATGGCGGCCAGCGCCTCGTTCACGGCGCCCACACGGTCACTGCCTTTCGGAAAGGCGATGCCGTATTGCTGACCTTCATAGAGGGGGCCCACAACCTTGACGCGGCCTTCGCCACGGGTCTGCGAGAAGTAGCCTACATTCGGCGCATCGTAGAACACCGCATCGACGCTACCGCCGACGAGGGCCATATACATGTCGGCCGAGCCGGGATAGGGCGTTACTGTTGCAGTATCGCCGAACTGCTCGGTCAGGAAGTCATAGCTGGTCGAGCCGATCTTGGTGCCGATGGTCATGCCCTCCAGATCGCCGATTTCCTTCACGCCCTCCTGATCGCTGCCGACGAGAATCTGCAGGCCGCTGTCATAATAGGGGTCGGAGAAATCGACGATATCCTTGCGCTCTTCGGTGATGGTCATGCCGGCAATCGCGATATCCACGTTGCCGGTCTGCAGGGCGGGGATAATGCCGTTGAAATCCATCGTGTTGATATCCGGCGTGAACCCGGCGCGCTTGCCGATCTCGCGGATAATATCCATGTCAAAGCCGGTCATCTCGCCGGTTTCCTTGTCCATCATTTCGAACGGAACAAAGCTGGGGTCGGTCGCCACACGCACGGTATCCTGCGCCATTGCGCCTGATGCCATGCCAAGGCCAACTGCGCTGGCGAGTGCGAATTTCTTGAAGTTAAATGTCATATCTTTCTCCCTTTTAGTACCCGCAACGCAGGAGGCCCGGCCAGAGTTCCAGATTGGCGAAAGATCAATCACGCCCTGCCATGTGGCTCTGTCCAGTCGATCACCGGATTGATGGGAATGATGCGATGCGGATTTATCGTGTCGTGGCTGTAGTGATAGTGCCGCACGATATGATCGAAATGCACCGTCTCGGCGACACCCGGCGATTGATAGAGCTCGCGTGTCCAGCCCCACAGGTTTGGATACTCGCGCAGCCAGGCGCGGTTGCATTTGAAATGCGTGTGATAGACCGGATCGAAGCGCACCATCGTGGTAAAGAGCCGCCAGTCGGCTTCGGTTCGGCTATCGCCGGTCAGGTAGCGGGACTGGCCCAGTATGCCTTCCAGCCAGTCCAGACTGGCGAAAAGCGCGTCGACGGCTTCGTCATACGCCTCCTGCGATGTCGCAAAGCCGGCCTTGTAGACGCCGTTGTTCACGGTGTCATAGACCCGTGTGTTGATCTCTTCGATCCGTGGGCGCAGGGCCGCGGGATAATAATCGTCATGGTTTCCGGTCAGCGCGTCGAAGGCTGAATTGAACATCCGAATGATCTCGGCGCTTTCGTTCGAGACGATGGTCCCGCGCCTCTTGTCCCAAAGAACCGGCACCGTGACCCGGCCCGATGCATTAGGATCGGCCCGCAGATAGAGGTCACGCAGGAAGCGGGCATCATGGAGGGCGTCCCCGGTGGCCCCCGGAAAGTCTGTCCTGAACTCCCACCCTTCCGACAGCATGTCGGGATGAACCACTGAAACACCGATATGCGGCGCAAGGTCCTTGATGGCGCGAAAGATCAGGGTGCGATGCGCCCACGGGCAGGCATAGCTGACATAGAGGTGATAGCGACCGCTCTCAGCGCCGAAGGCGCCATCGCCCGACGGCCCCGGCGCCCCATCGGCAGTGATCCAGTTGCGCCACTCGGTTTCGCTCCGCTCAAAGCGACCACCGCTGCTTTCGGTATCGTACCATGTGTCGTGCCATTCGCCGTCAATCAAAACGCCCATGATCGTCTCCTTTCAATCAGGTTTCAGGGCCGCCTTGCCCGGTCATACCTAGAAAAGACGCCTCGCCTGCAGACCCTCATCCTGTTGTGTTACGGCGCGCGCAGCAACCTCTTGAAATGTGATCCGGCGGGCCTAAGCCAAAGCGATCAGAGAGAGCATTGCAGTGACGGCTCCCACCTCCATCGGCCTTGTCGATCGCGAACGCGCATCCGGGCCTAAATATCGACGACGGTTTCTGGATGAGGGCGGGCATGCCGCGCAGCTTATCCCGAGAGGTTCATCGAGCGGCGGAAAAGGAGCAGGCTGGTGGCGAAGAATCCAAGCCCCAGAGCGCCCATGAGGATCAGCTGAACCCAGACCGTCTCCAGCCCCGCGCCGCGAAAGACCACCGCCTTGGCAAAGGCCAGAAAATGCCGTGACGGCAATGCCATTGTCAGGCGCCGAACGATGTCCGGCTGGCTCTCGACGGCGCCCATGCCGCCAGACAGCATGATCATGGGAATGATGACCATGATCACAAGGAGGGCGAATTGCGCCATGCTGCGGGCCATCGTGCCCAGGAACATTCCGATGGCGGCGGCAGCGGCGAGGTAGACTGCCGTTCCGACCAATAGCAGCGGCAGCGATCCGGTAATGGGCACCTCCAACACCCCCTGCACGACGAAAAGCAGCGACAGGGTAAAGGCCGCCAGCACCACGACGATATTGGCCAGCACCTTGGACAGTGCGATTTCGAGCGGGGTCAGCGGCATGACCATCAGATGCTCGATCGTGCCCTGCTCGCGCTCGCGCAGCATCGCGGCCCCGGTCAGCGCGATCGTCAGAAGCGATAACTGGTTCAAAAGTGAAGACACCGACTTGAACCAGACTGGATCCCCATTTGGATTGAAGGCCCGGCGCAGTTCCAGCCGCAGCGCTGGGTCGGGCGCGTCAGGATTTCCCACCAGAAAGGCGCGGGTCTCCGAGGTCAGGATATTGCTGATGTAATCCGTGCCAAGCTGCGCCTGCGAGACGGCCGTCGCATCCACCTCAAGCTGGGCGGTCGGCGCGAGGCCCGCGATCACGTCGGCCTCAAAGCCGGGCGGGAAGGCGAGCACGAACATGATGCGGCCTGCGTCCATCTCGAGCTCTACCTGATCCGGCCCGATCTTCACGGGCGGCTGAAACCAAGGCGGCCCCAGCGCATCCGCGATCTGCCGGGTGAGCATGGAGCCATCTTCGTCCAGAATGGCGATGGCCGCGTTGTAGACGGTATCGCCCGCGCCGCTGGCCTCAAGCATCACCGCGACGATGAAGGACCACAGGATCAGGATCACCATGACCGGATCCCCCAGAACGCTTTTCAGTTCCTTTCCCGCCAGCCAGAAGATGTTGCCAAGCTGCCGCATCCCTATCGCTCCTGCTTGCGCAGGGCGAGAACCGCCAAGGCCGTCAGGACCGGGCCGAACATGGACAGGCGCAACAGGTGGCCCGAGAGATCAGCGAAACCCAGCCCCTTGGTGAAGGTGCCGACGCTCAGTCCCATGTACCACGTCGTCGGCCAAAGCGTACCGACGATCCGCGCGGGCCCTTCCAGCGACGAGACCGGCGTGATCATGCCCGAGAATTGCAGTGTCGGCATCACCGACAGGATCGCGGCGGCAAAGACCGCGGTGACCTGCGTGCGGGCCATCATCGACACCAACAGGCCATAGCCGGTGGCCGCCACGGCATAGAGCACCGCGCCCAGAACCAAGGCTGCCGGGCTGCCCTTCAGTGGCACGTCCAGAACGGTGACGACCAGCACCGTGAGGATGATGAAATTCAGCAACGTGATGGCGATATAAACCAGCTGCTTGCCGATCAGGAATTCGGCGCGGCCGGTGGGGGTGACATAGAAATTGGTGATCGTGCCGATCTCCTTCTCGCGCGCAACACTGACCGCCATCAGGATCGCCGGGAAGAGCAGCAGCAGCAGCGGCGGGATCGAGGGCCCGATTGCTGGCAGACTTTCCATCGCGGGATTGTAGAGAAACCGCGGCGTCAGTTGCACCGGGGCCACCTGATCCGGCGTGCGTGCGGCGAACAGATCGGTCAATGCCAGCGTGTATTGCGCGTCCTGGGCCAATACGTGGCCATGCGCGCCTTCGACATAGCTTTCGATGGTTCCGGCGCGGGTGGTATCGGTGCCATCGATCAGCGCCGAGATTTCGGCCACCTCGCCGCGCCGCACGGAGGTGCCGAAACCCGGCGGGATCTGCAGGGTCAGGGAGAGTTCCCCGCTGGCCATGCGCTGGTCGAGCTCATCGATGCTGTCGATGGCGGGCCGTTCAAGGAACCACTCGGAACTCTCGAATCCCGAAAGATAGGCGCGGCTCTCGGGGCTTCGGTCAAGATCGAAGGCAGCGAAGGGAATTTCCCGCACCTCCTGCGAAATGCCGAAGGACATGATCAGCAGAAGGATCGCGCTGCCGACAAAGGAAAACGCCAATCGCACGGGATCGCGCCGCACCTGCATAGCCTCGCGGGCGGTGTATGCCAGTAGGCGCCGCAGGCTGAAGCGTGGCGCATCGGTGGAGGGTCGGGGAGGCTCGGTGGCGGACAGCTTCGTCTCGCCCTCGGGCGCCTCGGGCGGCATTGCATCCATCATGTGGGCAATGAAGGCATCCTCGAGCGTCTTCATGCCGCGCGCGGCGATGATGTCCTGCGGTGCGCCGGTCACAAGAACCTTGCCGGCATGCATCAGAGAAATCCGGTCGCAGCGCATCCCCTCATCCATGAAATGTGTGGAAATGAAGATCGTCACATGCTCGCGTCGGGCCAGGTCTGTCAGCATGTGCCAAAAGGCATCGCGCGCCTGCGGATCGACACCCGAGGTCGGCTCGTCCAGGATCAGGATGTCGGGGGCGTGGATCACGGCAACCGCCAGCGACAGGCGTTGGCGCACCCCCAGCGGCAGCGAAGCCGCACCCTGGTCAAGGTAGGGCTCCAGCCCGAAGCGCGGCACCAGCTCGTCCATGCGCCTGGCGGTCAGATCGCCGCCCAGATGAAAAAGGCGCGCGTGCAGCAACAGGTTCTCACGCACCGTCAATTCGCCGTAAAGCGAAAAGGATTGCGACATGAAGCCGACGCGGCGGCGCGCATCGAGCTTTTGTGCATCCACCGGCTGGCCGAATATCCAGGCCTCGCCCTTCGTCGCAGGGGTCAGCCCCGTCAGCATTTTCATCGTCGTGGTCTTGCCGCATCCGTTGGAGCCGAGAAAACCGAAAATCTCGCCGCGTCCGATCTCAAAGCTGACCGAATCCACGGCGGTGAAATCACCAAACCGTTTCGTCAGGCCGCTTGCCTTGATCGCTGGGGGCGTATCGGCAACGACCGCTGGGGGCGGGCCATGCAACGCGGTTTCCCGATCGGCGATCTCTCCTCCCAATAGAGCCACGTAGGCGCCGCCCACCGTATCCGCCCCTGTCTGCGCCATCAGATCGGCAGGGCTGGCCTCGGCCAGAACGCGCCCTTCGTTCATGGCGATGAGATGCTCAAAGCGCTCGGCCTCTTCCATGTACGCGGTCGAGACCAGAACGCTCATTTCGGGCCGGTCCTTTCGGATCGCGTCGATCAGATCCCAGAACTGGCGCCGCGACAGCGGATCGACCCCGGTCGTCGGCTCATCCAGCAGCAGGAAGTCCGGGTCGTGGATCAGCGCCGCGCAGAGCCCGAGTTTCTGCTTCATCCCGCCCGACAGCTTGCCTGCCGGACGGTCGAGGAAGGAAGCAAGGCCGGTGGCCCGTGTCAGCCTTTCGATCCGCGCCGCACGCTCGGCGCGGCCCTGACCAAAGAGCTTGCCGAAGAATTCCAGGTTCTCGCGGATGCTCAGATCATGGTAGAGGTTCTTGCCCAGCCCCTGCGGCATGAACGCGATGCGCCGCCCGATATCGGCACGGTGGCGGGCGCGGGTCATGTCGCCCCCCAGCGTCTGGATGCTGCCTGCCTGCACTTGCTTGGCCCCGGAGACCAGCCCCATCAGCGTCGATTTGCCAACGCCGTCCGGCCCGATCAATCCGACCATGCGCCCGGCGGGGATGACAAGCGTGATGTCCTCAAGGGCGGTGACCTTGCCGTAGCGATGGGTGACGGCATTCATGCTGGCGACAGGGTCGCGCGCCCCGCCGGTGGCAATCATTGGGCCGTCTCGGTGGATCTGCCCTCGTTGCTGCTCGACGAAGGCAGGGATTTGATAATCGGCGGCGTGAGCCCTTCGGGCCAGTCCGGCACGCTGCCATCCGGGCCCACCAGCCGCACCCAAGCCACACCGCGCACGCCGGTCTTCACCTGGGCCAGACGCGCCTCGACCATTTCCTGCGGGACACGCACACGAACGCGGAACATCAGGCTCTCGCGCTCGGCCGCGGTTTCCACTTGTTTCGGGCTGAATTGCGCTTGCGGAGCGACGAAGCTGACGATCGCGGGAATGGCGGCATCTGGCCTGACATCGACCACGATACGGGCCTCGTCGCCCATGCGCAGCCGCGGCGCGGCGCCGGCTGGCAGGAAGAACTCCATATAAACATTGTCCAGACTGACCAGCGTCAGAACCTTGCCGCCGCTGCCAAGGACTTCTCCGGGCTGGGCCAGGCGATAAAGCACGCGGCCAGGCTGCGACGCGTAGAGCGTGCTGTCGGCGATGCGGGCCTCGATCTCGCGCAGGCTGGCAGTTTCGGCGTCGATGGTCCTTTCTTTCGCGCGCGCCTCTGCCTTGGCGGCCACAAGACTGGCTTCGGCCACCTGTGCTTCGGTCCTGCGGATATCGAGGTTCTCGCGTGCGATCACCTCGCGTTCGCTCAAGGTCTCCGCGCGGGCCAACTCGCTTTGCGCCAATGCAAGACTGGCGCTGGCCTTGGTGACGCCGGCCTTGGCCACCGCTGCTGCGGCCTCGGCGCTGGCCACGGCAGCCTGCGCGCGCATCCGCTGCGCCTCAAGTTCGGTGGTGTCCATGACGGCCAGGATATCGCCCTTTGCGACCAGATCGCCCTCCTGCACGGCGATCCGCGCAACCCGTCCCGAGAGGCGGGGCGACACGTCCACAAGATCGGCTTCCACCCTTCCGTTTCCGCGCGCAAAGCCCTCTGGAGGCAGGTCGCTGGGGGCCAGGAAAACCTTCCACAGCGCATAGCCTAGGACGGCCAGAACCAGCAAGATGGATACACGCCGTGACATGGCTATTCTCCTTCGCCGCTGGTCGGACCTGTCGCAATGCCGCGGCGGTAGATCTCAAAGACGCGGGGCGCGTCCTTGACCATGTGCCCCATGTCGTCCGCGATCAGCGATTGCATCGCGAGGCCCTGGATCGTCCCGATGAACAGCGTCGCCGCAGCCTCGCCATCCAGATCGGACCGCATTTCGCCGCGCGCCTTTCCGGCCTCGACAAGGCCTTTGAGGCGGGCCGCATATTGCTGCAGCATTGCCCGCGCGAGGCGCTTGGCAGGCGTTGCCTTGGCACCCTGCAACTCCCCGAACATCATCCGCGGCGCGCCGGGATGCTCGGAGACGAAGGCCACATGCGCCAAGAACATCGCCCGCATCGTCTCAAGCGGTGACTCGATCCCCTCGGACGCTTTTTCGATGCGCGCCATAAGGCGTTCGGACACCCATTTCATGACCGCCTGCCAGATCGCTTCCTTGTTCGGGAAGTGCCGGAACAGCGCACCCTGCGTCAGGTTCATGTGTTTGGCGATGGCCGCAGTCGTGATGGAATCTGGATTTGTCCTGCCGGCCAGGTCGATGACCGCCTCGACGGTGACGTTGCGCCGCTCCTCGGCGGGCAGGTTCTTCTGCCGGGGTGTGTTCATGGGGTTGCCTCCGTTTGTCAGACTGTTCCTGCAAGCCACCGCGTCGCCGGGACCATCAAGGAAAGCGGGAGAACGGCGACGATCGCTCGCATACCCGGCAGCATGACGTCCAGCTTCGGCGCGGGGGCAATCCCCGCTACGTTCGGGGTTATCACTTGATTTTAGATAGTATTCAATTACTATTTTTCGAGAGAGATGATTCTGATGTCGCCTCCGATCTTGGCTAGCCCGATCCGATGGCTATGGCACAACGAACAGCCCCGCGGGCGATGAGGCGTGACGCTGTCCGAGATCCCGACACTGACGACGAAGGAGAAAGCTAATGACGATCGCTACAGTCAGAACCGGGCGGATACGGCTCGCTCTATGCTCATTGGCGGCGGGCCTAGTTCTGTTGAGTGGATTTGATGCATCGGCCCAGGAGGTCCAGCCGGTCTCGCCAGAGCTTACTCCGAAACTGCGTGATCTGCTGCGCAAGGAAATGCAGTCGATCGAGGAAGCCAGTCAACAGATCCTCTCGCACCTCATCGCCGGAGAGGATGCCGAGGTCGCGGATGTGGCGCAGCAGATCCATGACAGCTTCATCTTGCAGCAATCCATGACGCCCGAGGACAAGAAGGATCTGATGGCGGGAGTACCCGAGGAATTCGTGACGCGGGACCGCGCCTTTCACGCGCTCTCGGCGGATCTGGCGCAAGCCGCGCGCGATGGCGACCGCGCGGCCCAGCATCAGAAATTCGGCCAGATGATCGAGGCATGCACAGCCTGCCATGCGCTCTATGCGACGGACCGTTTCGTAAAGCTGGCCGAATGAGCGCCAGACATTCCCGCCGGGAGGAAGGACCTAGGGAGGCGATCCTGATCTGAACGGGTGGTCTGCACGTGAGGCGAGGCGCATCCAATCTCGAGGGGGGCGCGATATGAGTGACCCATTCAACATCGGAAAGGCCCGCTCCGAGCGGGCGCGCGCACAGCGACGCCAGACGGCCGAGATCCTCGGCATCGACGAGGCCTATCTGACACGGATGGTGCATTTCTTTGTCGCGCGGGTTCGTGCGGACAGGCGGTTCAGCCGGTTCTATGCGGTCGAAGACCCCGAGCACAGGGCGCGGCAGGTGGACCGAATGATCTCATTCTGGAAAAGCGTTGCGCTGGAAACGGGTGATTATACCGGTGACCTGATCGAAGCGCATCGTCATCTCCGCGGCGTCCGGAGAGAGGATTTCGACCGCTGGCTCGCGCTCTTTCGCGCCACGCTCGATGAAACCGCGCCAACGCCTGAGGCGGCGCGCTATCTGATGATCCGGGCCGAGCGCGTGGCGCGCAAACTTGAAACAGCGATCTTAGGGGGCTGCGAGGACACGGCACAGCCACCGCGACATGGGCGCGGAAATGGCCAATCGTGATACAGGTTTAAAAGAGCGCTGGGCCAATCCCGCTGGCTGACTGGAACGCGCCAGCCCGAACTAGTGGCGGGCGAGGGCAAACAGCATCAGCGCCGGTTTCCTGCGAAGGGCTCCACACCGCTCAACCCATCTTGGCGACAGCCATGCTCGCCGGAGCACTGGTGAACAGAGGACCGAATTTCACCGCCCTGAGCCCCACGTCCGCATCGCGCAGCAAAATGAGCGCGTCGAGGCCCTGCTCTCGGACGAGGGTCGCCCCGGCTTCGGCGCCAAGCACCATGAGCGCGGTCGCCCAGGCATCCGCTTCGGCACAGCTGCGCGCAACGACGGTCACCGATGCGGGTGACGACAGCGCTGGCGCGCCCCTGCGCGGGTCCATGGTATGCGACAAATGGCGCCCCTGCACCGTAACCCGGTGGCGATAATCGCCCGAGGTCGCCACGGCAGCATCCTGCAACGCCAGAACCGAGTGGGGCGTGCGGCGATCGGGATCGGGTGCCTCCACCGCCACCGCCCAGGGCTGCCCGTCCGGCCGAAGGCCAAGCGCGCGCATCTCGCCGTCGATGCCGACAAGACCGGCGTCAATGCCGAGCCGCGTCAACGTCCTGGCCAGTTGATCCACACCATAGCCCTTTGCGATCCCGTTCAGATCCAGCGCGATGGGCGCGGCCTTGCGAACGCATTGTGCGGCATCATCGATCTCCAGCACGTCATACGCGGGCGCGCGTCGGGCGCTCATGGCGGCTTGGATATGCTCGGGGTTGGCGGCCCCGGGTCCGAACCCCCAAGCGGTCACGGCATCGCCCATTCCGATGTCGAAAGCGCCGCCCGAGGCGCGCCCGATCTCGACCCCCAGGCGCAGCACATCGAGAAGCCCGGCAGGCACGGGCAGCCACTGGCCCACCGTTGAGGCATTCAGGCGCATCAGATCGCTGCCGGGCATCCAGGTGGACATCTGGGCATCGACCTCATTCACCGCCGCCTGCAAAGCGGCATGAACACGCGCGGGGTCGACATCGCCCGGCGCGTGAAAGAGCGCCGACCAACGCGTGCCCATGGTCGCGCCGCTCAGGGCGTGGCGCACCGGATCAGTAGACATCTTCGACATATCGCCCCTCTGCCTTCAGTATGGCCGGACTCAGCCCCGCCGGCTCCAGAATATCGGCCAGCGTATCGCGCACGCCGGACGCCATGCCGCGCCCGCCGCAAACCATGATACGCGCGCCGTCCCGGATCAGCAGGGCAACCTCAGCGGTGTCACCGCGCAACGCGTCTTGCACATAGCGGGGCCGTGCGCCGCGGGAGGTGGCCGTGACCACGCGTGTCAGCCGCCCCTCGCCCTGCCAGGCTGCAAGATCGTCGCCATAGAAGAAATCGCTGTCAGGTTGGCGCATTCCGAAAAAGAGATGGACAGGTCGGTGCTGCGCATTGGCGCGAATGAACCCCGCCAAGGGACCGATCCCCGTGCCAGCGCCGACCAGGATCAGCGGCGCATGGCCGAGATCGGGCCAGAACCGCGAGTTGGACCTCAAAAACGCGCGAATACCATCGCCCGGCTTCAACGCCATGAGTTGACCCGAACACAGGCCGCCTACATGTTTCTTGACCACGATCTCGATGAAGCCATCGCGATGCCCGGAGGCCAGCGAGTATAGCCGCGGCACGGTAGACCCCCGAGGCAGGACGCCGATCAGGTCGCCGGGCTGAAACCGCGCGAACCCGCGCCCTGTCACGCGTTGCCACAGGGGCATATCGGGCAGGGCGAAACGCAGGATGGCTGCCGGGGCCTGCACATCGCTGCCGTAGTCGCGCCGCGATATCAGTGTCAAACGCTGTGTTCTTGGGAGGGCCGGGTGATGTTCAAGCTCCAGCTCAATTCCCAGTGCCGCCCCCAGGGCATGGCCCCAGCGCGCGAACTCCTGCGCGGACTGACGGTCAATCGTGCCAAGCGGGATGAGGCAGGGCCAGCCTTTTGCCTCTGCGGTCGCCGCGACCACCTGTGCAAAGCCGCAAAAGGCCGGGTAGCTGCGGTCGCCAAAGCCAAGCACGACCAGCGGGATGCCGGGCGCGTGATCCAGCGCCTCCAGCCGGCCCAGAAATCCCTTGGCCGAGGCCGGTGCGTCGCCATCGCCATATGTCGCTGCCAGCACGATGATCCGTTCGGCCCGCGTGTAACGCGCCGGATCAAAGCCGGACATCGGGGCGGTGTGAACGGCTTGCCCCTTATCCGTCAGCGCCTTGTGCAGCGTCTCGGCAAAGCCCCAGGTGCTGCCGCCTTCGCTACCGACGAGCAGGATCGTTTCGGCCGCTCCGGCGGATTTGTTGTCACGAATACGGGGTCGTCCGCGCCGCCGGGCAAGCCAGAGCAAAACGCCGGTGACCCCCATGACGGGCACGCCCAGCGCCATGATCCCAAGCACCAGCGCCAGCGTTGCCGCGCCCTGTCCGGTGTGCAGCATGTAGATGGTCTCCGAGACACGCTCCCACGCGGTCAGATCGGTCCAGGCAAGAACGGCGCCGGTTCCCTGATCGAGGTACCCGGTGCCAAAATCCGTCTTGAGGGTGAAGACATCCGCCGCATCGCCGGGATAGGGAAAACTCAGCTCGCGCAGCTCATCGACCGGGATGTCGCCAAGCATCGCCATATTGCTTAGCTTTGCGCCCACCGTGCCGCTGAGCTCGGACGGAAAGGCCGGGGCAGCGCCGCCGTCCGGCAGAAGGTCAAAGGTGGAGGCTGTCATCCAAAGCGCCGTCAGCGATGAAAGCATAAGCCCAAAAACCGCGATCCGCGCAATTTCGACATGCAGCCGTCCGGCCAGTGGTCCACGCAATGGCGCGAACCAGCGCCGCAGGCCGCCTGCACGCCGCGCCACCAGAAAGATGCCCGAGACCGACAGCACCAGCATGGCCGCGGCGCCCGCCGCCATTGCTATGCGGCCGCGGTCGCCCAGGAAAAGCGAGCGGTGCAGCTTGGTCAGCCATCGTTGCGTCTGGCTCGGATCGGCAGAGGCAACGCCGTGCCCCGTGGCGGGGTCAATCACGGCCGCGCCGGGCGCGCCCAGATCGAACCAATAGGCGGTGATCCGTCCCGAGGGGGCGCGCCGGATCTGCTCAACGCCCGGATAGGCGATCCGAATCCGCTCGGCAAGCGTGGCAACCGTCAGGCCCGCCTCCGCTTGCGGGACCGACAGACGCTCGGTGGCAGGGAATACCGACAGCGCGGCGCCGCTAAGCGCAAGGAGGGTGATGAGGGCCAAGGCCAAAAGACCCGGCCAGCGGTGAAGTGCGCGGATCATGGCCCTGGCTCCTTACATGTCGTAACTGAAGTTGGCGATGTAGCGGCGCCCGGTGACCGGCTCGCCTGCGCCGCTTGTCGTCAGCGGCACTGCGATCTCGTTCGGACTGTCGCGCATGTCTTCGGCCGCGGCATCGATATGCAGCGTATAGCCCGCGTCGAACAGCGCGTCGGCCAGATCAAGCGTGATTTCCAGCGAGCGGCCAGCGCCGACGCTGGCGCCCGTGATGCCGTTGATCTCGGCCACATCGCCACCCGTGGCGCGATACCAGTCGGTCAGATGCTCGTAGTATTTCGATTTGCCACCAGCCATCCACAGGCTGCCCACATAGGCGCCGGACGCGTCCGTGACGTAAAGCGCAAGGTAGGCGCCGTCGCCGCCATAATTGTTGAGCTGGGTGGTCAGCGTGACGGGCCGCGCCAAGGCAAGACCGGGAGCCGTCAGCGCCGTGGTCAGCGCGAGCGTTGCAAGAACGGATTTCATCTGCGGAACCTCTGTATTTGAATATATAGTTATCATCGGGTTATTCGGCCCGTCGGGAGGTTCCCGACAGGCCGAGTGGCTGTCAGTTGGAATTGACCTTGGGCGCTGCACCATCGCCGAACAGCCCGTTCTTAGGCGGAGCGACACTGCCTGCTGGGGCCGCGTTGCCGGCGGCGCCGCGACCATCATCATCGTCGTCATATTCCATTTCGACGACAGCAAGGGTGGCGGGATCCAGCTTGACCTCGATCTTGCGCCCGTCGCGGTCGCGCGCGTCGACTTCATAGCAGCCGTCATCGACCTCGATCTCGCGCACGGTCCAGCCATTCGCTTCGGCGTGGTTCATCACGGCATCTTTTGATTGCCACTGGTCACGGGGCACCGAGCAGTCGTCGTCGCTCGCCAGAGCAGCCCCTGCGGGAAGCAGGGCAATCAGGGTTATGGCGGTCAGGGTCTTTTTCATTGCAGGGTCTCCTTTTTTCATCTGCTGGGATCAATCTGGGTGTGCTGCCTGATGCCTTCCTGACGGGGCGGCGATTCCCGCTTCAGCTTGCTGTCAGGAACGAAAAGGCCCCGCCGATCAGGGCGGGGCCATCTGCTCAAGCGCCTCCGGGCATCGGTCTCGCAGCTTTCGCTGCTGACTCTTACCCGTGCCGGGACATCAATCGTCGTCGTCATCATCTTCGTATTCGAATTCGATCACCTGCAGGGTGGACGGATGCACCGTCACCTCGATCCGCCGTCCATTGGCATCGCGTCCGTCGATTTCATAGCAGCCGTCATCGATCTTGATGCGCCGGACGGTCCATCCATTGCTGTCGGCCAGATCCGAAATGGCCTCGCGCGGTTGCCAATCAGCCATGGGCACATAGCAGTCGTCATCGGCCAGCGCCGCGCCGGCAGGAAACAGTGCAAGAGCTGTAAGAATTGTCAGTGTGGTCTTCATGGGGCAAACTCCCGCCTGTGACTTTCTTGAACATTCTTTCGCGCATGAACCTGACGATATCCTGAAGGCCGGACCGCGCGGCTATCAGGATACCGTCAGCCTCGCGGGGCAGGAGGTGCTCGGAAGGCGTGAAAAGAAAAGGAAACCAAGCGGCCATGCGAGTCCTGCTGATCGAAGATGATGCCGTTTTGGGCACCGCTGTGCGCGACCAGATCGCCGGTGATGGCCATTCCGTGGACTGGGTGCAGCGGCTGGATCGCGCTCAGGACGCCATGGCAGGGGTGTCGTTCGACCTGATCCTGCTGGATCTGATGCTGCCGGATGGCCGGGGCATCGCGTTTCTGAAATCGCTGAGGGCGCGCGGCAGCGTGACGCCGGTGATCATCTTGACCGCGCTTGACCAGATATCCGACCGGATCGAGGGGCTGAATGCGGGCGCGGACGACTACCTAGTCAAACCCTTCGATCTGGCCGAGCTCTCAGCGCGTATCGGATCGGTTGCACGGCGCTATACCGCCAACCCAAATCCCATCGTCACGCATGGCGATCTGGATATCGACCTTGTCGCCCGGAGTGTCCACAGGAATGGCAAGCACATGCCGCTGACCGCGCGCGAATGGGCGTTGTTCGAGGCATTGCTCGCCCGCCCGGGTCAGCTTTTGTCCAAGGCTCAGCTCGAGGACAAGCTCTATGCCTTCGGGGCCGAGATCGAGAGCAACACGATCGAGGTTCACGTCAGCCGCCTGCGCAAGAAATTGGGATCGAAGGTGATCGAGACGGAGCGCGGCATGGGCTACCGCCTGGGCGCGCCATGAGGCTGCCGCGTAGCCTGCGGGCCCGCCTGGGGCTGCTTTTGGGAATAGTGCTGACGCTGTTGTGGATCGCCGCCGCATCGTTGACGGCCGTGACCCTGCGGGGCGAAATGGACGAGGTGTTCGATTCCGCCTTGCAGGAAACCGCGCAGCGCCTGCTGCCGCTGGCTGTCGTGGACATCATCGGCCGCGAAGAAGATGGCGTCACGCAGCGGCTGGGCACGATCCGCGAGCATTCGGAATTCTTCACTTATATTGTCCGGGACGCGCAGGGCCGTATCCTGCTGCAATCGCATTCCGCCGATCCGGGCATCTTTCCGCCCTATGACGGACCGGGTTTTCGCCAGACCGCGACACACAGGCTCTATAACGAGGACGCCTTGCGCGGCAGCATCCGCCTTACCGTCGCCGAGCCGCTGGATCACCGGACCCAGGTGGCGCGTGAGATCCAGATGGGCCTTGGCCTGCCTCTGCTGATCGTGATTCCGCTCGCATTGCTCGCCATCGTTCTGGCCGTGCAGGCCAGCCTTGTCTCCGTGCGCCGCTTTCGCAACCGGCTTGCGGCGCGCAGCGCGCGCGATCTGACGCCTGTTCCCACGGATAGTCTGCCTTCCGAAATCGCGCCCATCGCGACCGCGCTGAACCACCTTCTGGATAGGCTCAAAAGGGCCTTCGATGCGGAGCGCGGCTTTGCCGCCAATGCCGCGCACGAATTGCGCACCCCGCTAGCAGGCGCAATCGCGCAGGCGCAGCGCCTTCAGGCCGAGACAAGCGATCCCAGGTCAAAGGAACGGGCCGCCGACATCGAGGCGACCCTTAAACGTCTCACCCGCCTGTCCGAGCGGCTGATGCAACTGGCGCGTGTCGAGGGCGGACGTCTGCGGCTGGACAAGGCCTCGGACCTGCGCATCGTCGCACGTATCGTCGTGGAGGATATCGAACGCCATCTGGCCCCGAACCGAATTGCGCTGACGCTTCCGGACCAGCCCGTGATGTCGGATATGGATCCCGACACGTTTGGTATTCTGTGCAGAAACCTGGTTGAAAACGCAGTCCGGCACGGCGCCCGGACCGAGCCTGTGACGGTCGTTCTGACGCCCGGCGGCGTGTTGACGGTTTCCAACGAGGGGGACGTAATACCGCAAGAGACGCTATCCCGCCTGACGGCCCGCTTTGAGCGCGCCGGAGCGGCGGCAGATGGCAGTGGCCTCGGGCTCGCGATTGTCGCGGCGATTGCCGAGCGCATCGGACAGCCACTCCTGTTGAAATCGCCTCGGTCAGGGCGCGCCTCTGGGTTCGAGGTGACAATCTCCCTTCCGGTGGAAACTGCGCGAGGATCGGACGTCTCATAGTGGGAACGCATCCCGGCCGGGAAGGATCAAGGGCCGCCGGGATACATCGCGATGTCCCTGATGCAGACGTATCACGACCGCGCCACCGGTAGGGTCACCGCGGCGGAGGCCCTTGCCTGTCCGGTTCTCGAGGCGGATCTGGCCCGTATGCGCCTCAATGATGTCCTTAGCGATGGCAAGGCCAAGGCCGGACCCTGCGTCGGCCGTATCCAGTTGGACGCCGCGTTTCGTCATGTGGGTAATCCGCGCCTCGGCGACGCCGGGACCATCATCGTTGATGGTGATCGACGCCCACCCGTCATGCACTGCGCATTCAATCGAGATCGCGCTGGTTGCGAAGTTGCACGCATTCTCGAGCAGGTTTCCCGCAATTTCGAGAAAATCACCCTGATTGATGGCAAGCTCCACCCATTCCGGAACGGTGTTGACGAAGTCCAGGTGCTCCTTGGCTGGAAAAACAGCTTTGGCACGGGCAGTGGCGTCCATCCGATTTCAAGTGGGCTTGAAGGCGCATGGACATTCGCCTTGCTCCGCAAAAGGATTGGGAGGCCAACAATCCCGCTCAACTGGCGACAGTCCTCAACAAGCTGGAAGGCATCCAGAGAGAGTTCAATTCGGGGAACAAGAAAGTCTCGATGGCCGACCTGATCGTTCTTGGCGGCTGCGCGGCGGTTGAAAAAGCGGCCAAGGCCGCCGGTCAGGATGTCGTGGTTCCGTTTTCGCCGGGACGCACGGGTGCGACGCAGGACCAGACCGATGTGGAGTCCTTCGCCGTTCTCGAACCTGCCGCAGATGGTTTCCGCAATTATCTCAAGCCCGGGCAAAACAGTCCGGCAGAAGATCTGCTGGTCAACCGCGCCCAGTTGCTGACGCTGACTGCGCCGGAAATGACGGTGCTCATCGGCTGGATGCGCGTCCTGGGGACGAATGCGGATGGGTCCAGCCACGGCGTCTATACCGACCGCCCCGAGACGCTGAGCAACGATTTCTTCGTGAACATGCTGAGCAGGGATACAGAATGGACGCAGCAGCCCGGATCTGACAGTGTCTTCGACGGAGGGGATCGTAAAACCGGCAAGGTCAAATGGACCGGAACGCGCGTCGACCTCGTTTTCGGCTCGAACTCGCAACTTCGCTCCCTGGCCGAAGTCTACGGCAGCGAGGACGCACAGGAGGCCTTCGTGACCGCGTTTGTCGATGCATGGACCAAGGTTATGAACCTCGATCGCTTTGACCTCGCGTGATCCGCATGACGCAAACCAGAACTTGCATCTGATTGTCCCCTCAGATGCAAAGGCAGGCAATGTTTCGACCTGCAAGGACCACCGAGCATGAATGCACAGCGGATCAACCACTTGTGAAAACGCCGGGGCGGCACTGGATGTGCCGCCCCGACAAGTTTGCGGCATGCTGGTTTCAAGTGCTTGACGGGCATGTGCCCTCCGTCGCCGATGCCACAAGGATACGTCCCTATTGTGGCTCTGCTCCGCGGTCTTCCAGGATCGACACATGCGCCGTTCCACTCAGCGGTAGGCGGGCATAATCCAGATTCTCCGAGGCCAGATCTGCACGGCCGAGAAGCGACAGCAGCCGGCTGCGGGTGAGGTCACGTCCCGCTTCGGTCAGGGACGCGGCCAGAATGCGGGCGGCGAGCACGGCATGCGCTTCGAGAGGGTGAAGCCCTTCGTCGATCGCAAGGTTGATCAGGTCCGGGGCCTCGATGACCAGAAATTTCTGCTGCGCAGCGACCGCCCGCGTGGGCTGTGAGGCCAACTGGTAGAGGATGGCCGGCGTCGGCAGGTTTTCAGGCAGGTCGCCGCCCAGATCGATCAGGGCATCAAGCGTGCCCTGAGTGTCGGCGGGGAGTGTTTCCAATCGCCAGACATCTGCCTGGGGCATCTCGAGGCGGATCATGTAAGACAGCGCTTCGGCGCGGGCCGGATCGGCGGAAATAGCGATCCGCTGCGCGGTCGTGCTGGCGAGGTGATAGGCGATGGCGCCGTTGACATCCCGGTCCGTGGGCACGAACGCGCGCTGGATTGACGCATCTTCGCGTCCCTTCAGCCCCGCCAGAGGGAAGAGGACCGGCAGGCCCAGTGCGGTTAGTTGCTCGGTCAGGCCGCCCAGGGAAGGGGGCATGGCAAGCGCGGCGATCATCTCGTCAGCCTGGGCTGCCGGATCGCTCAGCGGGACGATCTCGACCTTGCGTCCAAAGATGGTGCTTGACGCAAAAATCCGGTCTGTTTCGTCCCTGAATTTGCGCAAATATCGCAGACCCAGCTCCGGACGGGCCGGGTTGATCACGATGCCGACCTGAACGCGCCCGGGTTCGACGCCCAGGGCCTGCCGCCGTGGAAGGTCCTGCAGATATGCCCAGAGCAGCGCCAGTTCCGCTTCGGTCAGATCAAACCGCGGCATGATCCGGCTCAAGCTGCGCCCTGCGGGATCGACACCGGAGACAAGCGCATCGCGGAAACTGTCGGCGTCGTAGGCCGGGCGCAGATCGGTCGGCTCCAGCAGGGCGGTTCCTGCGATCTCGGGCACATCCCCTTCGATGCCGCCCCGGCCATCGCGCCCATGGCAGTTGTGGCAGGCAAAAAGCGCAAGCCGTCCGTCCGCTGCGGAAGTGTCCTGTCCGGTGAACAGGTCATGCGCGGGATCGGCGGGCGCCGGGGCCGCCGAAAGAACGGCCATCGTCGCCAGTATCGCACTGCCGCGCATCAGTTCGAAAACGCCTCCAGCATGGATTTCAACTCTTCCACATCCGGCATGGTCTGGGTGCGGAAAAACTGGCCGGTTTCCCCGTTGCCCACCAGAAAGACGGGGTCATGCAGCTCAAGATCATGCACCGGCGCGCCGACCGATTGCAGGAGCCGGCGAATGTCACCTGGCCGCCCGGTCAGCCAGAACCAGCGATCGCTGGCCTCGAATCTGCGTGCGGATTCGGCCATGATCGCGGGCGTGTCATTGCCGGGATCGATGGTGATGGACAGCAGCCGAACCTCCCGCCCGCCAATGCTGTCCACTTCGTCATCCAACTGGGCCATAATGTCGTTGCCGATCGGACAGATCGAGCCGCAGAGCGTGTAATTGAATGTCATGACCAGCAGCGCACCGCTGTCCAGACCGCCGCGCAAGTCATGCGAACGGGCGTGATGGTCAATCAGCGTGATCGCGGGCATGGTGACATGACCCTGCACGAAATTGCCGCTTTGCTGTGCGGCGGCAGCGCTTGCGCCAGCGATCAACATCAAGACCCGCGCTATTTCGAGAAAGCGAAACATCGGCTTATCCTCCTTCTTTCTGGGCTTCGATCATGACGGCCGATCGCAATCCAAACGGAGCGGGCAGATGAACTGGCTGAACCGCAAAACTGCCCGCATGGGGAAGCGTGACGCGCATCGCGAGGGCGCCATCGGCCTGCGGTGTCGCCACCACGTCCGTCCGCCATCCCGACTTGAAGCTTGGCACGACAAAGCGGGTTGCAGGCATCGGCAGGACCGCCCCGTCCGGGCCGTAGAACGTGATCCGCAATTCATGCTCGCGCCCTGCCAGTATTGCGCCCGGCCCCGCCGTCACCTCCATCCGGACCGGCAGTATACCGTTGGCCTGCCGCGTGCCTTGCACGGCAAAGCGCAGACAGCTTGACAGACCCGATATCCCGGTGGTCAGCACCAGCTCGTATTCTCCCGCTGCAAAGGCCCAGACCACGCGGAATCCACCGGGGGCGACCTCTTCAAGGCGCCGGTCAACGATCAGCACTTTTTGCGGAATACCGCCGCGCAGACGGGTCGCATCCATTGGCGGCATGCCGTTGACCCCGGCCATGGCCCCGATCACAAATCCGGTCTGCGTGACGGGATCAACGGCCAAGAGCTGCGGAGAAGGGGCCAGCGGCACCAGAAGCGCGGTGTCCCCTTCCGGCCGCGGGCCCTTCACGCCCAGCCGGACTTCGGTGATTTCGGCCGGGCGGCCAATGCCGACCGTGGCCAGATCGATCACCCCTACATAGCCGCCATCATGGCTTAGCAGGTAGGCGGCATCATTGAAAATCCGCGCCTCTGTGAGGGTCGCGTCGCGCAGTTGAACGGGCTGAACCACCTGCGCGCGTGCCAGATCGATCAGCACGAAGGTTCCCTCACCCGGCGTCCAGGCAAGGGCAAACCGCCCATCGACGCTGCTGGAGACGCGCGTAAAGGGCAGGCCCAAGGGTATGCTGACCGGCAGATCAGCGGCATCGAGATAGCGCAGATCCGCAGCGGTGCGGCCAGCGGGCAGACTCAACACTCCGGTGTCACTGATCGCCGCAACATCCAACAGGCGCGCGCCCGGTCCCTTCTCGAAAACTGTCTGGCCGGTTACGCGATCGATGATCCGGATTGCGCCGGTGTCAGAAAAGGCCACGAGAGGCAGGTCGATCTCATCGCGTAATGTGACGCTTGCGGCGCCCATGCGCGTGCTGCTGCGCACGCTTCCGTCTGGGGCAAGGCGGCTGAGAGTGCCGCCTTGCGAAGAGCCGACCCAGATATCGCCATCCTCGGACAGAGCGAGCCCGGCAGGTGCAACCAGACCTGATGCCAGCACGGTCGCCTCACCGCCGGGAACCGGAAGCGCTATCACCCGGCCAGCCGCACTTTGCGTTGCCAGGATCCGCATCTGGTCCGTATCGACCGCGATGCCCGTGGGCACTTCGTCCAGCTTGAAGGCCGCAAGCATGTTGGCGCTCATCAGGTTCAGCTTGGGATCGATCACGCCGACAGACCCATCGCGCGACAACATCGCCAGCACCGAAGTATTGAGATTGACCGAGCCGGTGGGCACCGCCCCCGTGGTCAGAAATCCGCGAACCGCCTGCTCGCAACTGGAGTTTCCGGGTTGGACCGGCCGGACCCATCCCTGCAGGGGCACGCCGCGTGGCCGCTGCCCTGTCACCGCGTCAGTAAGTGTCAAATCCAGCTGAACCAACTGACCCGCGCCGGGCTGCATCGGCTGACCAGAGACCGGATCGGTCAGGATCAGATCCGCCGTCAGGCTGGTGATGCCGTCCTGCGCCGCGCCGTGCCCGGCTGACAAGGCGGCCGCGAGGCAACAGGCAAACCACGGTTTGATCCGCATCCTAACGCCTCCGCGCCCGTTCGCATGCGCTGACGTCCGGGCTGTCGAACGCCTCGGCACTGACCACGTCCAGAAGGCCCCAGCTCCCCCCGGCCCGCGTATGGGTGGGCCCATCGAACCAGAGGTAGCATCCCGGCTCCACGGCTTTGGTCAGCGAGGCAGTGATCGCCTTGCCGGGGGCCAGAAGGGAGGCCCGGGGGAAACCGAACCCACGGAAGAGGTCATCGTAATCCTGGGCAATCGTGACAAAGGCGCGCTGGCGCGCGCGTCCGCCTGGATGCACCACATGCACCACCACTTCTTCGCCCGCAATCGCGCGCAGGACCGGCATTGGCTGTTTGGCCGGAATGGTCAGCTCCTGAGGTTTCAGCGGAAAGAACTCTTCGCCGAACTTGAAGGCATTCAGGTTGAAATGGCTTTCGACATCGCCCTGTCCGGTGTCACGGAGCCGGACATTGAACGGCTCGCTGCGGTAGCTGACGCCTTTCTCGCCCCAGTCATAACTGTCACCGCAGATGCCGCAGGTCGCCACCAGTCTGATGTTGCTGCCCGAAACGATTGTTTCATCCTGGGTGCCCCGATCTGTCAGGTTCAGGCCATCCTGCCAGAAAAGGGTGAACTGTCGGATGGTGTGTTTCTTTCCGTCCGGACCTGGTGTCGTAAGCTTTGCTGTCCAGAATGGCCTTTCGCTTTTGCTCGACACGATAACGCTCTCGGTGCAGGCGCGATCGTTCGTCTTTCGCAAGAAGCGCTCGGGAATTGGCAGCTTGTTGCCTTGCGCATCAGGCGCCAGCAGGTCGAGGCGAAAACATCCGAAGCGTGTTCCGCTAAACCGTTGCTTGCGCGCGCGCACATCCCGTATCACGGCATCCTCGGGTACCACCGTGATGGCACCGATCAGCCCTTCGAGGGGGTGACCGATGACATCGCCCTGCGACTTCACCGGCAGCGCCCCAAAGGCATAGGGCGTGAACCGCACGTCGAAGACGTCCAGCCAGTGAATGATCCAGACCAGACCGGGCCGGAACAGGGTTGCATCCAGCTCGCGCGCGAACCTGCGGGTTGTCTCGTCCAGCTTCAGCGTCACCGATATCAGGCGCAGTGCCGCGTCGCGGTCGGCGCGAAGGGCGGCGGCAGCGGCGGTTTCCAGCGAAACCTGCACGCGGCGATCATCCCCGGTCGTGTCCCGGCCCGCCAGCCCGAGTTTCTCGGCCAGTTCCGCCGGCAGTAAGACGCTTTCCCCAAAGGAAATACCCCGGAATGTCGTTCTGCCCAGAGGCATCTGGTCGATCCGCAGTTCCTTGCGGGTCTCTGGATCGATCCGGAGCGGATCGGCGCCAACAACATCCAGCTCTTCCTGCGGCTGAAGATCGAGAAGCTCCGCACCAGGCAGAAGATCCCGGATCATGGCCGCGAAGGTGCGTCGCCGCTCGGCGTATCCGTTGGCAAGCTCTTCGACAGCGTCAAGCTCCTGCCCCAAAGTCCGGTCTATGGAGGCCAATCCGACGCGATCCCGAAACAGGCGGGCAAGGCGTGGGTTTTCCTCTTCCAGCTTGCGCGCTTCCTCTTCCAGTGCCAGCAATGCGGGTGTCTGCTTGACCAGATCGGAAACCGCCAATTCTTCGATTTCCGCCGGGATGTAGCGTCGCACGGCCGAGAGTTGCAGCACAGAGCTAGGATTTACCAGACCCCATACCGGAATGCGGCGCCAGTTGCCGAACGCCCGACCTGCATAGAACTCCATCTGCATGATCTGCGCACTGCGCTCGCGGTCGTCCGGCGGGCTGTTCTGATCCAGGTTGGTCAAGGTGATGCTGGCCACCGGCCCCGGATCTGCGCCATCCAGCGCCCAGATCGGATTGCGCCCCACCGGCCGGGCATAGCTGCGCTGCTTGTTCATGATCGGCAGCGGGAAATTCACGGCAAGGCGGTTGGACGGCACGAGGTCGTCGTCCACATCCAGCTCGGATGTCAGCGTCGCGTTCTCATTGGGGGTGTCGTCGGCCTCCTCTTCGGGCGACCACCGGACATCGACGTTGAGCGACGTGATCTTGGGCATCATCGCGTCGCCCGGTCGGTCCTTGAGCCCACCGGTTCCGGGCGCTTCGCGCAGCGCATTGATCCACGTGACTCTCACGCAATCGCCGGCATTGACGTTCAGCACCATTGGCTCGGGGCGGTCATAAGCCTCCTGAACCGCCGTGATGACGTCGGCGAGCGGAATGGAATTCCACGAGCCGGTATCGTCAATGATCGCCGGGGTCACATCGCCGACCGTGGGCAACTCACCCGGATGTGCAAGGCTCAGTACGCGGCGCGGATCGACGATCGCAAAGAACAAGCCGTCCGGGTCGGACAAGGGCCGCGAATAGGGCGTACCCGATCCGAATACGGTCGTGGATTCGATCGCAACGACGGCAGTGTAGACATGCGGCGCCGACGGATCGCATTTGGCGATCAACTCGGGCTCGAGTGCGGTTCCCTTCGGTTCCGGCTTGGTCATCAAACCGTCGAAGCGGTTGCGAAAGTCCAGCATCCGATCCAGTGGCGCCGGCGGTTCGGTGAATTGAGCGGGGATGACGCGCCCGGCGCCCGGGGCGGGAAAGAGAGTGCGATCCAGCAATCCTTCCCGATCTGGCATGTCGATTTCGGGCAAGTCGAATTCAGGCAGCCGCAATTCGGGAACGCGCAAATCTGGCATGCGTAGGTCCGGGAAACGCCTGTCGGGTGTGCCAAGGTCCGGAGTGCGAAGACCGCCGCCGTTCTCCAGGATCTCCGGCAAATCCCTGTTCGGGACCCGCAGGTCCAGATCCGGAATCTGCGGGCTCACCGGCTCCTCGGGCTGTAGCAGCGCCTGCAGGTCAAGCAGGGATTCCGCCTCGCGCGTCACGGGATCGATGATGCGCTGCGCCTCGGGGGCGCGCAATTCGTTCGTGCGAAGCCGAAGCAGCAGCTCGTCGATGCGGTTCACATTGCCCAGAAGGCGGTCGCTGAAATCCACCGGAACCTTCGTTGCTCCGGCGCCGCGCACGCGCAGCAAACCCCATGCCCCGTTCCAGAGCGCGTCGGTCGATCCGAAATGAACCAGCGTATCGGATGGCGACGTGCGGCGTTTGGCCAGCAGCAGTTCTTCGCGAAGCCTGTCCAGCTGGTCCATGATCGCCCAGTTTTCAGGGACGGTGTTTTCGAGGCTCCGATAAAAGGCCAGCTTTCTGCGCACGTTGGCCGCTCCGCTGCCTTCCAGATTGCTGTTGAAGAGATAGGAGGCGCGGAATTCGAAATGCTCGGAAATCCCGATTTCCTGCGCAGCGACGCGCCCTTCGACGTTGAAACACTGGGCGATTTGCGTCTCGAACTTGCTCCAGTAATCCTGATCGGCGCCGCTGAATCCGGAAGGTCCATAGATCATCCAGCGGCGGTATTGCTCGGGCCTGCCATCCAGTGCCAGGCTGACCACGCCGCCCAGAACAGGATCGAGGCGGCACGCATCCACCAACGCCCCGCGGCGGGTGATATCGTCTGTGCGCGGCAGGATGGCGGGGAACTTCTGATCGATGTTGCGCTCCCAGGTATAGCCCTCCAGCGTGAAGGTATGCTGCACCTCTTGCGCACCCTGGATAAGGCGGACCTGGACCGGATCATTGTCATATGTGTCCAGGATGGGCGTCACCGGATCGCCGTGCATCTTGTCGGCGCCGGCAGCCGTCGAGCCGGTCAAAAAGGCGTTGGCCATGTCGCCGCGCGCGTCAAGCCGCTGCCTGCTGATCTCGCAATCCTCGACCACGCCAGCCTGCAAGCCCGCCACCCAATGACTGAGCGGCTTCAGATCGCAGTCGGACGATCCGCCGGAATTAGTTCCGATCCGCAAGGGCAATGGCTCTCCGCGGTAGTTCATTAGATAGGGGTCGTGGTGGTCGACCGAGATGCTTTCGGGCCGGTGCGGCGGCGAAACCGGCGCCGCAAGGCGCGCGTCGGGATCGTGGGCGTCAAAGCCCGCGGCCATGCGGCGATAGCGGATCACGTGGTCCGTCAGCGTCAGATCGGTGTGCGTGGCATTCGGATCGTTAAGTGCAGAACTGGTCAGGACTTCGCCAGCCTCCAGCAGATTGGCCGCCGGATGGTGGCTGTCACCGGGCCGCCCCGCTGCGACCCAGGCCGGAGGCACATCATCGCCGGGTGAAGCCCATGCTCCGTCGGACTGTTCGGCCACGTCGCTTCCGCAGATGCGCTGCATCGCTTTCACATCTCCGCCAACGGCGTGCTGAGCCTCACAGACCAGCGTCGCCATGCCCTTGGCATAATCCGAAACCTCGGTCTGTGAGGCATCGAAGGTCGCGGCGACAAGGCCCGGCTTCGTGGCAGCACGCGGATCGTACAATGTTGCGAAATCGGCAATCGACAGGGCGAATTCGCGATATTCGGGCGTTGCCGGATCCAGGGGCATGTTGTCGCGGATGATCTTGCGCGCGCCCACATCGATATCGGTCGCCACGATCAGGTCACGCGTGGTGCGCTGAGGCGTGCAGACCGTTTTGGACGTGTTGCAGATTTGGGCTTCGGCGGGTTCTATCACCAGCGCGGTGTAAAATCCGTGCTGCTGGATCGAGGACGGTCCGAAATGGTCATGGCTGAACACCGTGCGCAGCGTGCGGTCAAAATCCTTGCCATCGTGCGAGCCATCGGCGCGGGTCGAGGATAGGATCGGATCGGCAAACCAGCGCTGCGCCGTGGTCTGGAACAGATCGCGATTGTCCGATAGCGGCCTGCGCCAGATGTCCTTGAATTTCTCGGCGACAACCCAGATTTCCTCGCCGTCATCCTGCGCTTTCAGTTCGCACAGTCCCGGCACCTCGCGCATTTTCAATGCGCCCGCCGGGCGGGCTCCGGTGATGATATCGCTCGGCTGCTCGTTCTTGGCGGCGCAGATGCGCGCGGCGATTTCATCGGCGGCAAAGGTGCCGTCTTCGTAGTTCCAGCCGTTGCCGGACCCGTCTGACGCTGTCACATCGAATTTTACCAGATGAATATGCTGGCCGATGGTGTCGGTCGGGGTCCGGATCTGGAAGTCATCCAGCTCCAAATCCTTGGGCAATTCGTTGGTGTGCCGGAATTCGATGCACTCGCCGGACAGCGCGCGAAAGAAGAACGGCTCTTCGCTGGCCGAGACGGTGGGGGAGTATTTGCCGCCACCTGCCTTGTAGCCATCCGAATTCGCCGTCAGCACATTGATGCGCGCCTGCGGATCGTGCCAGCCCGCCCGGTTTGTGACCAGATCCAGTTGCACGGCGGACCCTTCGTAGCGGCGATATCCATCCAGCGCGGGGTCGGGGGCAAAGATGTTGCCTGCCAGACCGTCAAGGAAGGGGTCTTTTTCCATCAGGATCGGGATCGACTGCCCCGGCTCGGCGCCTAGATCATCCGGGCCGCCACATGGGTCGGCAAATGGCGCGCCGGGCTTGGACGGCGCCCCGTTCACCCCGAACACCCCGCCACCCGCGGCAGAGACCGAGCGGTAGGTCCGGCCATCACCGGACAGCCCGGTAGGCGCGCCCAGGGCGTCGAACAGGGTCATGACCTGCCCGTCGACGATACCGTTTTCATGGAATGCCATGCCAGTCCGCTCGATCGGCGTGCCGTCATAGGGCAGCAGATCCAGCTTTGCCGTGACAAACTTCATCGTCATGTCGCCCATCGCAAGCGCCTTGGCGACGATCTGGGCCTGCGCGGCTTCGCGGGATGACTGACCGGGGTTTGCGAGCGCATCCGCCAGCGACGTGACGCCTGACAAGTCGGACAGCGCCGGCACAGAGAAAGGGAACTTCCGCTTGGCTTTGTCCGTCACGACATGCCGCGGCAGCCCGCCATCCAGATACGCATCCGTCACCGCATTTCCCGCAAGTTCGCGCGCGATATCCATCGGGGCCTGCGGCGGGCGATGGCCCGGCTGGCCGCCGATGTAGTACGGATACCCCGGAAAGCTCTTCAGCGGCTCATCAGATGCGATGACATTACTGCCGTCGGCTTCGACGATCGCCGCATTGTCCGTAAGGACCAGGTCATCCCCTTCATAGGACGGGAGCAGCGGCCAAGGCTGATCAGGCAGCGGAATGATGGCGGGCACGGGCGTGCCCAACTGGTCGCGGTCGTCCTGATCGTCACGGTCGATCCATCGGCCCGTGGCAGGGTCCACCGATCCGGGCCGCTTTTTGGCACGGGTGTCCAGATCCATCTCGGCAAGGGAAAGGTCCGGCTCCCACTGGCCATCGGGCAGCTTGCGCGTGCCGTCCTCAAGCACATCATGCACCCGCCACAACTCCCACATGCCTTGGGCGAAATGCGGGTAGAGATGACAGTGAAAGATCGAGTCGCCGGGCGTGCGATTGCGGTTGCCCGACCCAAGTGTCTCGTACCAACCCGGCAGGCCCGGCGCACCGGAGGGGTGATACACCTCAAGGCCACCATCATAGATGTTGTATGAAAAACTTTGCTGCGGCCCGACGGTCTGACTGTCCAGATACGAGCCGCGACCTTGATCGTTGCCGGCGAACCACTGATGCGCGTGCAGATGGAACACATGCGTTTCCTTCGGCCCTGCATGGAAATTCCGGAACGTCACCGCGTCATTCAGATAGGAGTGATGCACATTTGACGGGTCGTCACTGTATTGCTCCAGCAGCGCGGGATCGCCATTGGCCCAAGAGGTCAGAAAGAATTCCTCGTAAAGACACTCGGCGCAATTGGCCGCTGGACCGATACCCTTGCGATTGGCCAGCAGCATGGCCCCCATGCCACCGGCCCCGTAGTTGATCGCAAAGCCGTCGCGCACGCCGGCCAACTGGCCCGTCGCGAAATCACCCAATTCCTCGAAATTGCGGTTGACGAAGGTCTTCAGCTCATCATGGAAGAAGACACTGAACTCGCGGAAGCTGTGGGAGTCCTTCTCGCCCACGGCAGGCTGATGCACGATGGCGTTCAGGTCAGAGTGGATCACCTCAAAAGCGTTGTCCCCCTTGTCCTGCCATATGTTCAGGATGGGAACGCCGTCCGCGTCCTTGGTCTCGTAGGCGCTCAGATCGCCGATGCTGTCCAGCGCGTGACGCGGCGTATTCGTCTGCTTCCAGACCGCGTCGAAGGCGCCGTGGCTGGTCTGGCTGCGATAGGCGCGCACGTTCATGTTCTGCGCCACGACCGCCCCGAAAAGGCCGTGCGTGATGGACCCCCCATCGCCCTCGCCCCCGGAAGGTGCTGCGGTCGAGGCAAGGAAGAACGGACCCTCGCGCTCGATCATGTAATAGCAGTCTTTGATGGCGTCGGGCGCGATGCTGGACAGGCCCTTGCAGTACCGAGGCGCCTCGACGATCTTGCCGTCCTCGATGGCAAACGCCGTCAATCCCTGGATCGCAAAGTTCAGGCCCCGGTCGGCCGGCCAATTGTTGTCCCCATCCCGGTCCCCCGAGGACAGCGCATCGCAACTCGCCTCACCGTGGTCCAGCGCCGTGTCGTCGCCTTCGGACATCCAGGTGCGAATGCGGGGAAACATGTCACCCCGACTGCCGGGAACGATATTCTTGCCGGCGCCGCAAAACCCGGACGAGAAATTCGGCTGGTCGGGCTTGAGCAGGTTTGTCATGCGCACATGCAGCACGTCGCCGACATTGGCGCGCAGCACCATCGGGCGAGGCCGCTTGCAATCCTTGAGCCGCACCTTCCCCGCCGAGAGGGGGCTTTTCAGTGTTTCCGTGCCCAGCAAGGCATCGCAGGCATCCGCCGTAATGGCTTTGGGCGCCTCGCTCAGCGGTACCACATCGCGGCGCAGCGCATACATCATGCCGAAGGGGTTGAAGGCGCCGAACCGATTGTAGACCAGCATCTGATCCATCGCCACGACGTCGGCGCAGACAGTACGCCCGAACCTTTTGTCGGCGGCTCCCGCCGCCAATTCGGCCTCGTTCAGCTTTTCATGAATGGGCGCGCATTCCATTTCCGCGCGCGCCGCCGTGGGTGTGATCCCCGCGGCGCATATCAACACCGTTAGCGGGAGGACCAGACGCAGACCGTTCACAATAAATCTTGACATAATTGGATCCCCGCGATGGCTTCACCAATTTCACATCCACATAGGATAACCCTTTCAGAAGGCGCCTAAGCGTCTGAATTCGGTGGTGAACTAGAAATACTGATCAGAGAAATCCGGGCACTCACAGAGCGCTCGCGCTGTTGTGAAATTACCATGAAGGCGCATTTTTTGCAATAAATTATACGACCATAGGTAGAGCCGTTGCCGTCGCTGCAATTGGCCGTTCCCTTACCTTCGCTCGATCAACGCGAGGAAACAGCCCCTAAAGGCTTTGCAAAAAAGGTTTTTTGCCTTCCTGGCCGTCTCGCCGATCCGCTGCTGCGGGACCCCGGCCTTGGCGTTCGGCAAATTCGGGAGGTCTTCGCGTTTCCGCACCGATGCTCATCGGCCTCAGGACCTCTTTTCTTGAATTAGCGGGCGGGCGGCGCAATGATTCGACAAGTCCGGTTGACGCATATCGCACACGAGGCGGGAGGTTTTCGCTGAACGCGCGAATGACGGGCCGTGATGCGGCCTGAACCGCCCGCGCCCGCTGGGGCGGTTTGCGCGCGGTAGGCGCGCGCAAACGGTTGAGCGATGGACGCGTCCCGCAAGGCGCGCCTGGTCAGGTCGCGCAGTTCTTGCAAAAGGGCGTTGCTGGCAGCAGGTCCAGCCGCGCGGCCGAGATCTCGTCTCCGCAGACCTGGCAGACGCCGTAAGTCCCGGCCTTGATCCGGTCCAGCGCCGCGTCGATCCGCCTGACCTCGGCCAGTTCCGCCTGGCCCAGCGATTCCAGCACCTCATCGCCCTGTCGCTCGGACGAGCGGTCCTCCCAATCCTTGGGCTGGGCTTCGTCAAGCGTGTCCTCCACCGTCTCCAGATGCCGGGTCAACTCTTCCCGCCGCTCCCGCAGGGTCGCTTCGCGCTTTGCGATATCCATGTCTTCTCCTCTTTTGAATTTGGATGAGATTGTATCACGGTAACAGATGCAGCCTTGATTTGAGTCAATCAAGTTGGCGGCCGGGCGATCTAACTATAGCAAGGCAAAGGGAGGAGCGCTTGAAAAGGTGCATGGCAGGGACGTTGATGGGACGGGTTCGGGGTGATAGCGTCGCTCGATCCTTTGTGAACACGGCCTCCGCGCGGGCGAGGGCGCCTTGTAACCAGATCGCGCGCATCGTGGCACCCCGATCACGGCCGCAGGCAGATCCAGACGGGGTAGAGGCGAGCGATGGTCCAGCAAAGTGAAGATACGCTCCAGGATCAGTCCCGCGCCGAGGCGGCAGGCGCCGCCCCTTCAGCGAACTTGGAGAACGGCCAGCTGATCCTGTCGGGGCGCCTGCTGATCGACACGGTCGCGACGCTGGAGCGTGGGGGGCAGGGCGCGGAGGCCATCGATATCGCGCAGGTCAGCCATATGGATACCGCCGGCGCGTGGTATATCGTCGATGCGCAAAGGCGGCTGGCCGGCGGCAAGGCCGAGGTGCCGATCCTTGGCGCCGACGAGCCGCAGGAGCAGTTGATCGAGGTGGTCCGCCGCAACATGCCGCCGGAGGATACGGGCGGTGCCAAGCGCATCTCGCTGGCGGACCGGGTCGAGTCGCTGGGGCGCAAGACGGCGGCCAGCGCGCAGATTGCCGTCGAATTGACCAGCTTCCTGGGGCAGGTCATCGCGGCGCTGGGCGCCATGGTGATCCATCCGCGCCGCCTGCGTCTGACCTCGCTTGTGCATCATATGCAGGAGGTCGGCTGGAACGCCATTCCCATCGTCGCGCTGATGTCGTTCCTGATTGGCGTCGTGCTGGCCTTCCAGGGCTCGGTGCAGCTTCGCCAGTTCGGCGCCGAGGTATTCGTCGTCGATCTCATCGCCATCTCGGTGCTGCGGGAGTTGGGGATCCTGCTGACCTCGATCATCGTCGCGGGCCGGTCGGGATCGGCCTATACCGCCGCCATCGGCTCGATGAAAATGCGAGAGGAGGTTGATGCGATGCGCACGCTGGGCCTCGATCCGATCGACATTCTGGTGGTGCCACGGGTGCTGGCACTGATCCTGATGCTGCCGGTCCTCGGACTGATCTCGGACCTGGCGGGGCTGGTGGGCGGCGCCATGATGTCATGGATCGAGCTGGGTGTGTCCCCCGCCGTCTTTCAGGCGCGGCTGGTCAGCAACACGGACGTCTGGCACTTTCTGGTCGGCATGATCAAGGCGCCCTTCTTTGCCATGATCATCGGGATCATCGGCTGCTACGAGGGGCTCAAGGTGGGCGGTAACGCGGAATCTCTGGGACGGCTGACATCGACCTCGGTGGTGCTGTCGATCTTCATGGTGATCGTGGCGGATGCCGTGTTCTCTGTGGTTTTTGCGCTGATAGGAATTTGATGAGCGACGCGGAGCCGATCATAAAAGTGCGCGGCCTGACCAAGGGCTTTGGCAGCCACCTGGTGCATGAGGGGCTGGATCTGGACGTGCGCCGGGGCGAGATCATCGGCATCGTGGGTGGCTCGGGCACGGGCAAATCAGTGCTGCTCCAGCAGATCGTCGGCCTGCTGAGGCCCGACAGCGGCAGTATCGAGGTGTTTGGCCAGAGCGTCGACGGCACCTCGCCCGAGCAATACAAGCAGCTGCGCCGCCGCTGGGGCGTGATGTTTCAGGACGGCGCACTCTTTTCGTCCCTGACTGTGCGCCAGAATGTCGAGGCCCCCATGCGTGAGCAGTTGGACCTGCCGGACGAGTTGCGCGAGACCTTGGCAGGGATCAAGGTGCGTATGGTTGGGCTGGAAGAAGTCGCGCAGGGCAAGTTCCCCTCCGAGCTTTCGGGCGGGATGCGCAAGCGGGCCGGCTTTGCCCGTGCCATCGCGCTCGACCCCGAGATCGTGTTTCTGGACGAGCCGACGGCAGGGCTGGACCCGATCGGCGCCGCGGCCTTCGACACGCTGATCCGCCAATTGCAGACGACGCTTGGACTGACGGTGTTTCTGGTGACGCATGATCTGGATTCGCTGCATGCGATCTGCGACCGTATCGCCGTGCTGGCCGAGAAGAAGGTACTGGCGGTCGGCACCATGGCCGAGTTGATGAAGGTGGATCATCCTTGGGTCCACGAGTATTTCCACGGCCCCCGCGCACGGGCAGCCCTGGCAACCGAACAAGACGAAAAGGTGCAGTGATGGAAACCCGTGCGAATTACATCCTGATCGGCGCGTTCACGCTGCTCGGCATCATCGGCAGCCTTGTCTTTGCCGTGTGGCTGTCGAGCGTTCAGCTCGACCGGCAATACGCCTATTACGGCATTCTCTTCGATGATGTGTCGGGGCTGGATTCGGCTGGCGACGTGGTCTTCAACGGGATCAACGTGGGCCGTGTCATCGACGTGCATATCCACGATCCCGATCCCTCCAAGGTCTATGTCGGGATCGAGGTCGACGCGACGACGCCCGTGCGCGAGGATACCGTGGCGCAGCTCAGCTCGTCGGGCGTGACGGGCGTGGCCTATATCGCGCTGACGAACCGCACGGCCAACGCGGCGCCGCTCACCTCGCCTGACGGAACGCCGCCCATCATCCCGTCGCGCCGCTCGACCGTGCAGCAACTGGTCGAGGATGCGCCCGATCTCATCACCGAGGCGACGAACCTGCTGAAACAGTTCCAGCAGATCGCAGGGCCGGAAAATCAGGCCTACGTGCAGAACATCCTGACCAATCTCAGCGATGCGTCCGGCGGGCTGGATCAGGCCCTGACCGATTTTTCCGACATTACCCGGACGGTGGCCGATGCCACCGAACAGATTTCCGGTTTCAGCGCGCGCCTCGACACGCTGGGCGCAGCGGCCGAGACGACACTGGGTAATGCGGACCAGACGCTGACCTCGGCCACTGGCGCGTTCGAGTCGGCCAAAGCGGCCATCGACACGACCGGCACCGCCATCGACAGCGCAGGCGCCGCCTTTGCCGAGGCAGAGGCCCTCATGCGCGATCAGGTGCCGCAGATCGCCGCGCAGATCTCGCAGACGGTCGATGCGCTGAACCAGGCGGTCGCCGATATTTCAGAGCGGTCGGTCACCACGCTGGACGGGTTTGATGAGACGGCGGCCCTCTTGAACGCGCGGCTGCAGGAGCTGGAACAGACGCTGTCGGATGCCAGCACCTCGTTCACGGCTGTGACCGATGCGTCGAACAGCGTCAGCACGCTGGTTGCGGGCGATGGCACCCTGATGGTCGCGGATGCGCGCGAAGTTCTGGCCAGCGCGCAAAGCGCGATATCCAAGATCGAGACGGTCATCGATCAGGACGTGCCCGCCGTGGTGGAGGATATCCGCAGCGCCGTATCCTCGGCCTCGGTCGCGGTGGATAATGCGGCGCGCGATCTGACCGACTTCACCGAAGGCCTGACGCCCTTGGCGGACGACACGCGCAAGTCGGTCAACGCCGCCACGGATCTGTTTCAGCGGGCCAATGTCACGTTGGCCAGCATCGACGGCTCTCTGGTCGCGGCGGACCGCGCGCTCAGCTCGGCGGAGAAGGCGTTCGACAGCGCCGACGAGGTAATCTCGACCGATCTGGGTCCGGTGCTGTCCGATATCCGCGCGGCGACCGATCAGATTGGCGGCGCGGCCGACCAGATATCCAACGACCTGCCGCAGATCACCACCGATCTGCGCGCGCTGATCAGCCGCGCGGATGATGTCGTCGCACAGGTTCAGGCCACGGTCAGCGACGCCGCGCCGGGCATCCGCAACTTCACCGGCAACGGTCTGAACGAGCTGGGGCGCCTCAGCGCCGAGGCGCGCGGGCTGGTCCAATCGCTCGAAAAACTGGTGCGCCGCATTGAACGAGACCCCGCACGGTTCCTCTTGGATGAACGCGTGCCCGAATACCGGAGATGACAAGATGCAGACCATGACCCTCACCCGCCGCGCCGCGATGCTGGGCGCTGCTGCCAGCCTCGGCGGTTGCGGCGCGCTCTCGTCGCTCAATGCGGCGGCGACGCCGCTGGATACCTACGATCTGTCGCCCGCCGCCGGATCGACCGCTGGCCGCAGGTCAGGCCGGACGCTACTGGTGGCCGTGCCGAATGCGCCCGCTGCGGTCTCAAGCGACCGGATCATGGTGAAACCCGGCGCCGCTGCGGTCACCTATCTCCCCGATGCGCGCTGGTCCGATGAACTGCCCGCGCTCGTGCAATCGCTGCTGGTCCGCTCGATCGCCGGCACGGGCCGCATGGGATATGTCGGCCCGAACGAGGCGGGTCCCGTGCCCGATCTGGCGCTTTTGCCGCGTATAGACGCCTTTCAGGTCGAGATCACCGGCGAGGCCGCAGTCGCCAAGATCGATATCAGCCTGACATTGCTGCGCGACAGGGACCAAAGCGTGATCAAGACGGCGGTCTTCCGCAACGAGATTGCCGCGGCCAATGACACGCCCACCGCCATCGTCGCCGCCTTCCAGGCCATCCTCGACGCGCTACTGCCCCTGATGGCGAACTGGGCTGCCACCGGGTGAGAGGCGCCCTCTAAAACGGGTCTGCGCCTCAGAAGTGGGTCAGCGCCTCGATGGCCTCGTCGATCGGGTAATGGTGATTGCCCACGAAAAGACCGCGCGTATCGAGGTAATCGGCATTGGGCAGATCGCCGTGAATGTCGAAGTTGAAATGCTTGACGATTTCCTTGCGCGCGAAATTGCCCGCCACAATGGGACGGCATTCGAACCCTGCGGCCTCGAGGCCACGCACCACATCGGCGCGGCTCTGCTCCAGCTCGGGGCGCAGGATCAGCGAAAAGCCGAACCAGCTGCTCTCGCCGATCTCGCGCTGGATGCGGAACTTGGGATGGTCCTGCATCGCAGCGACGAAGGCATCGCCATTGCGCCGGCGCCCGGCGATGAGCCCGTCCAGCTTGGCCAGCTGCGCGATTCCCAGCGCGCCCGACATCTCCAATGGGCGCAGGTTGTAGCCGGGCAGCACAAAGCGAAAGCTTTCCTCGAAGGGATCGTCGCTCTTGGTGCCGGTAACGTGGTTTTCCTTGGGCAGATTGCGCGTCCAGCCATGGGCGCGCAGGGACAGCATGACGTGGTAGAGTTCCTCGTCATCGGTCACGACGACGCCGCCCTCCATAGTGGAAATGTGGTGGGAAAAGAAGGTCGAGAATGTTCCCATGACACCGAATGTGCCGCATTGCTTGCCGTTCAACTGGGCGCCCATCGACTCGCAGTTATCCTCGATCATCACGATGCCGCGCCCTTCGGTGATGCGGGCGATGGCATCGAAATCATTGGGGTTGCCCAAAAGGTTTACGACCATCAGCGCACGGGTGCGGTCCGTGACGGCATCGGCCAGTGCGTCCAGATCATAGTTGAGCGTTTCGGCATCGACGTCGACGAATTTCAGTTTCAGCCCGTATTGATGCAGCGGGTAGTAGGTGGTCGACCAGCTGACGGCGGGCACGATCACCTCGTCACCGGGTTTCAGCCGCAGATCGGAGTTAGACGTATAGGCCAGCGCCGCGACCATCAGCAGGTTCGCGGATGAGCCTGAATTGACCATCACCGCGTAGCGGCTGCCGAAATGCGCGGCAAAGCGGCGCTCGAACTCGGCTACCTCGGCACCCATGGTAAAGCGGTCGGAGGCAATGACGCGCTGCAGGGCGTCCTGCTCGGCCTGATCCCAGGACGAGGTTGCAAGGGGGAAACGCGCGCTCATGAGGACAGCCTTTCGAGGTAGAAGTGATAGGTGGCGGCCATGCCGGCCTGCAGATCCGTCTGCGGAATCCAACCCCAGCCGGTCTGGCGGGAGGTATCGCACAGCTTTTGCTTCATGCCGACGGGTTTGGTCAGATCATGGGCGAATGTCCCGGTCCAGCCAATGACTTGGGCGGCGGCGGCGTAATAGTCGTTCACCGAATGATCCGTGCCCACGCCGACATTCATCAGGTCGGGCAGCGCGTCCACATCGGCGGCGGCGCGCAGCACTGCACCCGCCAGATCGCCTGCATACATGAATTCGCGCCGTGCGGTGCCGTCTCCCCAGATGTCGACGGTCTCGCGCCCGGCCTCGCGCGCCTCGTGGATCTTGGCGATCACGGCAGGCACCATATGCGAGGCGGCGGCATCGAAGCTGTCATGGCGGCCATAGAGATTGCAGGGGATCAGCGTCTTGTACTGCATCTCCGGCGTTTCGGCGCGGATGTACTGGCAGAGGCGCAGCGCCATGATCTTGGCCAGCGCATAGCCCTCATTCGTCGGCTCGAGCGGGCCGGTCAGCACCATCTCCTCGGTCAGCGGACCCTGCGCCTCGCGCGGGTAGATGCAGGTGGAGGCCAGGTTTAGAAGGCGCGGCACGCCGGCGGAGCGCGCACCCATGATAACATTGCGCCCGATGGCGGTGTTGATGTCCAGAAAGGCGACGGGATTGGCCATGTTGGCTTGAATGCCGCCCACCCGGCCCGCAGCATGAACGACGATATCGGGGACGTGCTCGGCGATATAGGCCGCGGTCGCGCCGGTATCGGTCAGGTCCAGCTCGGCGCTCGTCGGGGCGAGGATCTCCCATTCACGTGCCAGGGCATGCTCGCGGATATTGCTGCCGACCATGCCGCGCCCCCCGGTCAGCAGCATGCGGCTTCGATGGCCTGCGGCCGCGCTCATTCGCTATGCCCCTGGATGCTGTCATAGCCATGCGCGGCCAAAAGGGCATGGCGGCGCGCGCTTTTGAGATCCTCGGTGACCATCTCGGCGCACATCTCGCGCGCGGTGATCTCGGGCACCCAGCCCAGCTTGGCCTTGGCCTTGGACGGATCGCCCAGCAGCGTTTCGACCTCGGCGGGGCGGAAATAGCGCGGATCGATGCGCATGACGACCTGACCGGGTTTGACATGGGGGGCATTGTCGCCCTCCACCTTTTGGGCCACGGCAACCTCATCAACGCCCGTCCCCTGAAAGGCCAGCGTGATACCCAGATCGGCGGCCGCCCAGGTGATGAACTCGCGCACCGAATGCTGCACGCCGGTGGCGATCACGAAATCCTCGGGCGTGTCCTGTTGCAGCATCATCCACTGCATGCGCACGTAATCCTTGGCATGGCCCCAATCGCGCAAGGAATCGATGTTGCCCATGTAGAGCATGTCATCAAGCCCTTGCGCGATATTGGCCAGCCCCCGCGTGATCTTGCGCGTGACGAAGGTCTCGCCCCGGCGCGGACTCTCGTGGTTAAAGAGGATGCCGTTGCAGGCATAGATGCCGTAAGCCTCGCGGTAATTCACGGCGATCCAGTAGGCATAGAGCTTGGCCACACCGTAGGGCGAGCGGGGGTGGAACGGCGTCGTCTCACTCTGCGGGGTTTCCTGCACGAGACCGTAAAGCTCGGAGGTGGAGGCCTGGTAGAACCGGCAGGTCTTCTCCATCCCCAGAAAGCGCATCGCTTCGAGCAGGCGCAGCGTGCCGATCGCATCGACATCGGCGGTATACTCCGGCGCCTCGAAACTGACGGCCACGTGGCTCTGTGCGCCGAGATTATAGATCTCGTCGGGCTGGATCTCGGACAGAAGGCGCGTGAGGTTGGATGTGTCGGTCAGATCGCCGTAATGCAGGCGAAAGCGCGGCTTGTCGTGGATATCCTCAAAGAGGTGATCGACGCGCTGGGTGTTGAAGGATGAGGCCCGGCGCTTGAGCCCATGCACCTCGTATCCCTTGTCCAGAAGAAACTCGACCAGATAAGAGCCGTCCTGACCCGTCGTGCCGGTGATAAAGGCCTTTTTCATCGAGGTCTCCGTTTGATTTCGCGTGGGTCTGCAATCAGAAACACCCTTATTTTCGCCATTCGAATAGGACACATGATGCGGCCATGCAAGGCGGCAGGGGTGCGGGCGCCCCGTTGGTCACTTGCGTGCGTAGACGTCCTCATAGCGGATGATGTCGTCCTCGCCCAGATAGCTGCCGGTCTGAACCTCGATCAGCACCATCGGCAGTTTGCCGGGGTTTTCCATGCGGTGAACGGAGCCGAGCGGGATGTAGACGGACTGGTTCTCGCTCAGAAGCTGCACCTCGCCGCCCACCGTCACGCGCGCGGTGCCCTCGACGACGATCCAATGCTCCGAGCGGTGGTGATGGCTTTGCAGGCTGAGGCTTGCGCCGGGATTGACGACGATCCGCTTGACCTGGAACCGCCCGCCCATGGCGAGGCATTCGTACCAACCCCACGGGCGATAGTCGCGGGGCAGCTGCACGGCCTGACTTGCGCCGCGTGCCTTGAGGGCAGTGACCGCCTCCTTGACGCGCTGGGCCTCGGATTTATGCGCGACCAGAACGGCATCGTTCATGGCGATGGCGATGACATCCTTCAGCCCGATTCCGACCAGCTCGACATCCGCGCTTTCGGAACGCAGGAGCGAATCCTCGCAGGCGATGGCGGTGGCGTGGTCCGAGCAGACATTGCCCTGATCGTCCGGTCCCGATTCCAGCCAGACGGCATCCCAGCCGCCCAGATCGGACCAACTGGCGGCATAGGGCATCACGGCAAGGTTCTGCGCCTTTTCCATGATTGCGTAGTCGATCGAGATATCCTCGGCGCCCGCCCAGGGCCGGGGCGCAAGCCGGGTGAAGCCCAGATCGACATCCGCCTCGTTCAGCGCCGCGCGCACGGCGCTCAGCATTTCGGGCGCATGGGCCTCATAGGCGGCAATCACAGCCTTGGCGGAGCATAGAAATATGCCGGCATTCCAGAGGAAATTCCCTGCCTCTAGCATGGCCTGCGCGCGCGCCTCGTCCGGCTTTTCCACAAAGCGGGCCAGCGATTGCGGGCTGGCGGCGCCTGCATCCGCACCTGCGGCCAGCTCCAGATAGCCATATCCCGTTTCGGGCCGGGTGGGCGCGATGCCGAAGGTCACCAGATCGCCCGCCTGGGCGCGCGGAGCTGCGGCGGCGATGGCGGCGCGGAACGCATCTGCGTCAGGGATGACGTGATCGGAGGGTGCGACCAGCATCAGCGCCTCCGCATCTTTCTCGGCCAGCCAGAGCGCGGCGGCGAGGACAGCGGGCGCGGTGTTGCGGCCCTCGGGCTCGATCAGGATGCCTTGGGGCGCCTCGCTGATCTGGGCCAGCTGCTCGGTCACGATAAAGCGAAAGGGATCGCCCGTCACGATCAACGGTGCGGCAAAGCCATCGCCCGACAGCCGCCGCGCCGAGGCCTGAAACAGGCTCTCATCGCCCATGAGGCGCGCGAATTGCTTGGGGTAGGACTTGCGCGACAGGGGCCACAGGCGTGTGCCGGAGCCGCCACAGAGAAGGACAGGATTGATCATCATTCTTCCATTCTTTCCGAAACCGGCCTTGGATCGGCTCAAGTGGTTCACATCCGGGCAAGGTCACAACCCTAGCCTGTGCCCGGTTCTACAAAATTGCTTGGCAGAAGCGAAGGGGCTGTCACAGCTCTACCGTGCGGTGTGCGGAATATCATCCGGTTTGCGGCGTGGGTCTGGCTCGTTTAGCGATGGCTTGCCCGGTCTGGCCTGTCCATCGCCGATCCATTAGAGTGCCGCCAGATCCCGATGCCGCAGTCTTGAAAGTTATGCCATGCGCTCTTTGCCCGTGACCGATCCGTCGCCCGAACACCGGGTCAGCAGCGTGGCAGCCGCCCGCAAGGTGCTGGAGATCGAGGCAGAGGCGCTGCGCTATATGTCCGAGAACCTGCCGGATGACTTTGCCGCCGCGGTCGAGACGGTGATGGACTGCAAGGGGCGCGTCATCGTCTCGGGCATCGGCAAGTCGGGCCATATTGGGCGCAAGATCGCCGCGACCCTCGCCTCGACCGGAACGCCCGCTTATTTCGTCCACGCGACCGAGGCGAGCCATGGCGATCTGGGCATGATCGGCCCCGAGGATGTGTGCATCCTGATCTCGAACTCCGGCGAGACGGCGGAGCTGCGCGATATCGTCTATCACACGCAGCGGTTCACCATCCCGATGATCGGCATTTCGTCGAATGAGGCGAGCACGCTGATGAAGGCGGCAGACCACCGCCTGACCTTGCCCAAATGCCCCGAGGCGTGCCCCATCGGCCTTGCCCCGACCACCTCGACCACGCTGACGCTGGCGCTGGGCGATGCGCTGGCGGTGACCCTGATGGAGCGGCGCGGCTTTGCGCCGAAGGATTTCGGCGTCTATCATCCGGGCGGCAAGCTGGGCGCGCAGATGCGCAGCGTGGCCGACCTGATGCATTCGGGCGATGCTCTGCCGGTGCTGGAGGAGGATGCGCCGATGGCCGATGTGCTGCTGGCCATGACTTCCAAGGGCTTTGGCGTCTGCATCCTGACGCGCGGCGGCGTCATCAGCGGCGTGATCACCGATGGCGATTTGCGCCGCAACATGGACGGCTTGATGGAGCGCCGGGCGCGCGATGTCTCGACCAAGCAGCCGCTGAGCGTTGCGCCCGATTGCTCGGCGCCCGAGGCGCTGGCGCTGCTGAACAGCCGCGCCCTGACGGTGCTGATCGTCGCGGATGCGCAGATGCGCCCCGTCGGCGTTCTGCACCTGCATGACCTTTTGCGTGCGGGCGTCGTCTAGAAGGCCAGCGGCCCGAACCCGATCAGCAGATAGACCACGACCAGGATGGCCAGATAGGGCAGCACCGCGCGCGTGATCCGCTCGATCGGCAGGCCCGCGGTGGTCGAGGCGACGAAAAGGTTGATCGCGACGGGCGGCGTCACCATCCCGATGGCAAGGCCGACCACGATGATGATCCCGAAATGCACCGTCCCGAGGCCCAGTTGCAGCGCCAGAGGCAACAGCATGGGCGTGAGGATCACGAGGGCAGAGGCGGTTTCCAGAAACACTCCGGTGACGAGGATGATCAGCATGATCACCAGCAGCAGCATGTAGAGGTTGCTGGTCAGCGCCAGCGCATAATCCGCGATCGCCCCCGGCACCTGCCAGCTGCTCAGCGCCCAGCTGAGCACCGACGAGGCGGAGATGACGAACATGATGACCGCCGTGGTCACACCCGCGCGGATGACGATCCGGTAGAGCTGCGCAAAGCTCAGGTCGCGGTAGACGAAAAGCGAGATGAGGATCGCGTAATTGACCGCGACGACGGCGGCCTCGGAGGGTGTGAAGATGCCCGAGAAGATGCCGCCAAGGATGATCAGCGGCGCCATCAGCCCCCAGATCGCCGAAGTGAAGGTGCGCCAGATGGTGCGCAGGTTGAATGCCGTGCCGCGCGGATAGGCGCGGCGATGCCCCTGGATCAGCGCCACGATGATCAGGCCGACGCCCATGGCGATGCCGGGAATGATGCCGCTGAGGAAAAGCCGCGCGACCGATTCCTGCGCAATGACAGCGTAGATGATCATCGGCACCGAGGGCGGAATGACCACGCCGATCGTGCCCGACGCGGCGATCAGCGACGCAGCGGCGGCCGGGTCATACCCTTTGCGCTTCAGCTCGGGGACAAGGCTGGCGCCAACCGCGGCCGTCGTCGCCGCGCCCGAGCCGGAAATGGCGGCAAAGAACATGCCCGCCAGCACCGACACGATGCTGAGCCCGCCCTTGATGAAGCCGAACATGGAATCGGCAAAGGCCACCAGGCGCTTGGAAATCTCGCCCTGCGCCATCACGTCGCCGGCCAGAACGAACATCGGGACGGCGACCAGCGCAAAGCTGTTGATGCCTGAGAACATCTGCTGCGGCACCACCATCAAGGGCACGCCCGAGAGGTTCAACGCGCCCATCGTGGCCGCGCCGATCACCACGGCGATGGGGATGCCCATCAGCAGGAAAAGGATGAAAAGACCGGCAAGGACGAGGCTCATCTCAGCTCGCCCCCGTCTGGCCCCACCGGGTCCGGGATGTCCGGAAGGTTCGGCGCATCGTCGCGCAGCGGCAGGCCAGCGATTACGCGCAGAAGGTCGATCACCGACAGCGTCGCCATCAGGGCGCCGGCGATGGGCATGACGGCATAGACATAGCTCATCGGCATGCGCAGCGATGGCGATTTCTGAAAGCTCTGGACGTTCATGTAGCGGATGCCGATCACCGTCAGGGCGACCAGAAACGCGATGCTGATGAGCAGGGCCGCGCCGGTGACGATGCGGCGCGCGGGGCCGGGCAGGCACTGGCGCAGCATGGCAACGGCCAGGTGCCGCCCCTGCTGCCATGCCAGGGCCGCGCCCAGAAAGGTGATCCAGATCAGCAGGAAGCGCGCGACCTCCTCGGTCCAGGCGACCGAGGTGAAGAATACGCGCGATACGATCTGCAGGGTGATGACGCCGGTCAGCGCCATCATCCCGGCAAAGACGACGGGCTTGAGAACGGCGCCCAGAAATCGGTCGATCCATCCCAAGCCCGTCATCATCTTACTTCAGCGCCTCCTGGATGCGCGGCAGGTAATCACCGAACTTGGCGCCGTACTTCTCGTAGACGGGCTTTACCTTCTCAGCAAAGACGCTGAGATCGGCACTGTCATTGATGACCATGCCCGCATCGCGCAGCTCCTGAAGTTGCGCTTCCTGCTGCTCGGCGTTCAGGGCGCGCTCATACTCGGCGGCCTCCTGCGCGGCGTCGTCAATGATGGTCTGCGCCTCGGGCGAAAGCTTCTCCCATACCGGCAGGCCCATGACGAAGATCGCGGGCGCATAGGCGTGGCGCGTCATGGTCATATTGGTCTGCGTCTCATTCAGCTTGAACGAATGGACCACGTTCACCGGGTTTTCCTGGCCGTCGATGGTGCCTTGCTGCATTGCGGTCAGCGCCTCGGTCCAAGCCATCGGGATGGCATCGGCGCCCAGCTCGCGGAATGTGTCGATATAGACGGGGTTTTCCATGACGCGGATGCGCATGCCTTCCATGTCGGCGGGGCTGGCGACGGGACGCTCGGAGTTAGTCAGGTTGCGAAAGCCGCGCTCGGCATAGGCCAGACCCTTGAGGTTGACCTCCGACAGGCGGTCCAGCAGTTCCTGCCCGATTTCACCATCCAGCACCTTGTAGGCGGCCTCGTTCGACGGAAAGAGGAACGGCAGCTCGAACACCGCGATTTCCTCTAGGAAGTTCGACACGGGGCCGTTGGTGATCACGCCCATGTCGACGGTGCCGATCTGCATGCCTTCCAGCAGCGTACGCTCATCGCCCAGCGAGGCGTTGGGGAATATCTCGACCTCGATCGCGCCGTCCGAGCGTTCGGCCACCAGTTCCTGAAACTTGACGGCAGCGGCGTGAAACCCGTCCTGCTCGTTCACGACATGCGCGAGGCGCAGTTTGACCGGCTCGATTTCGGCGGCGGCAGGCAGGGCGCCCGCGGCTGCGGCGATGATCGCCGCGGCGGCGAGTTTGAACAGATTAGTCATCGGAATCCTCCCAAATGGTCATGTGACGCGCGGTTATGGCGTGATCGCCGCGCCAGATGCAAGGGCAGGCGCGTTCGTGCCGAGCGGCGGCTTCCGCCCGATGAACCTGCCCGCAGGAGAGCTAGGTTCGCACCTGCGGCGAGATGGCATTCGCGGTGTCCTGAAGCCATGGCAGGATCTCGTGCCGGATGCGGTCGTCATTCCAGTGATGCGCCGATACCGAACAATGCACAGCCGCCCAGGCGCGCCCGTCAGGCCCGCGAATCGCGCAGGCGATGCCCATCTCGTTGAGGATCATCTGTCCATGCGTGATGACATGGCCAGCCTCCCGCGCCACGGCGATCTGATCGGCGATGATGCTGCGGTTCATGGTGGTCTGGGGCGTGTGCGCTTCAAGCGGCCAGTTATAGATCGCGGCCTTGGCTTCGTCGGGCGGAAAGGTCGCCAATATGGCACGCCCGGCCGAGGTGCTGAGCACCGGCACACGCCGCCCCGGCACCGAGGCCGCAAAGATCGTGCGCGTGCACGGCAGGCGGGCGGCATAGATGATATGCGTGCCCGAAAGCTCGGCCAGGTTCACCGTCTCGCCCAGTCGCTGCGACAGGTCGATCAGCTTGGGCATGGCGCGGGCGATCAGGGGATCGGACCAGTAATAGGCATAGGCCAACCGCAGCCACGCATGGGACGGGCGATAGCGCCGTGTGACCGGATCCTTGTCCAGCATCCCTTCGAGGTGGAGCGTGTTGGCCAGCCTCTGGACCGCGCTTTTGTCGAGACCGGTCAGATCGGCCAGCCCGGCAAGGGACAGCTCGGTGTGAGTCTCGTCAAAGGCGTGAAGCAGGCGCAGGCCCTTGGCCAGAGAGCTGACGAAAAGCGTATTCTGTTTGGTCTTGGTCATCAAATCTCGCGTCTGCGTAACGGCTTAGTGAATTATGTGTAAATTGGCGCTTGATTTCCACGTTGGAGCGGGTTTCAAATAATTACATCGTGATCTAACGTATCACTATATGATATTTGCATTTTTGCAATGGAAAACGAAACACCGCGAAAACACGCGGCAGGGAGAACAGCAAATGAGAGCCACGTTTTTGAAATCCACCGCGCTTGCCATGGCGCTGACCGTGGGCGCCGGTGGCGCCGCAATGGCCGACAAGGCGAATGATACGCTGAACGTCGCCTTCACCAAAGAGCTCGAGAATGTCGACAGCTTTTTCAACTCGTCGCGCGAGGGTGTGGTGATGCAGCGCGCGGTCTGGGACGGCCTGATCTATCGCGATCCTGAAACCAACGAATACAAGGGAAATCTTGCGACCGAGTGGGAATGGATCGACGACAAGACGCTGGAATTCAAGCTGCGCGAGGGCGTCAAATTCCATGATGGCTCGGACTTCACCGCCGATGACGTGGTCGCGACGGTCAATTTCGTCGCCAAGGAAGAAAGCGGCGTCAAGACGCAGCGCAACGTGAACTGGATGGAGAGCGCCGAGAAGGTCGATGACTACACCGTGCGCATCACCACCAAGGAGGTCTTCCCGGCGGCCATCGAATTTCTGTCCGGCCCCGTCTCGATGTATCCGTCGGACTATTATGAAGAGGTCGGTCCGTCGGGCATGGGCCTCAAGCCCGTGGGCACCGGCCCCTACAAGGTGACCGAGGTTGAGCCGGGCCAGCATTTCGTGCTGGAGAAATACGAGGACTATCACGACAGCCCCAAGGGCCAGCCGAGCATTACGAATATCGACATCCGCACCATTCCGGACGTCAACACCCAGCTGGCCGAGCTTTTCTCGGGCTCGCTCGATCTGATCTGGCAGGTGCCGGCGGATCAGGCGGAAAAGATGGCGTCGATGGACGACCGCTTTACCGTGGCCAACGAATCCACGATGCGTGTCGGCTATCTGGCGATGGATGCCGCGGGCCGGTCGAACATGGATCCCAACCCCTTCACCGATCTCAAGGTGCGCCAGGCCGTCAATCACGCCATCGACCGTCAGGCGCTGGTCGACAACCTGCTCAAGGGCAAGTCCAAGGTCGTCTCGACCGCCTGCTTCCCCAGCCAGTTCGGCTGCGCGCAGGACGTGACCAGCTATGAGTACGACCCCGAGAAGGCGCGCGCACTGCTGGCCGAGGCGGGCTATGAGGGCGGCTTTACCACCGATTTCTATGCCTACCGCGACCGCGAATATGCCGAGGCGATCACCAGTTACCTGAACGCGGTCGGCATCCAGACCAACTTCAAGCTGCTGCAGTATTCCGCGCTGCGTGAGCTGAACATGAAGGGTGAGGTTCCGATCTCGTTCCAGACATGGGGCAGCTACTCGATCAACGACGCCTCGGCGATGGTCAGCCAGTTCTTCAAGCATGGCACACTCGACGATGCGCAGGACGATCAGGTGCTGGAGTTCCTGAACACCGCCGACAGTTCGACCGATCCGGAAGAGCGCAAGGAGTTCTATCGCAAGGCGCTGCAGCGCATCGCTGACGAGGCTTACTGGGCGCCGATGTTCAGCTACAACACCAACTACGTCATGACCAAGGAGGTGGCCTACACCCCCACGGCGGACGAGGTGCTGCGCTTTACGGACATGACCTGGAATTGATCCGATAACATCGGCCCGGAGGATCCGTGTGATCCTCCGGGCCTTCTTTTGCCAATTAGGTCCTGCGCCCCCATCCGCAAGGAGATAGCGGCCCATGCTGCCATTCATACTCAAGAGGCTGGGGCTTGCCCTCCTCGTGGCCTTCACGGTCAGCTTCATCAGCTTTTCGCTGCTGTTTCTGTCGGGCGATCCGGCGGCGGCCCTTGCGGGCGAGACGGCGAGCGGCGAAGACATCGAAGCGATCCGCCGCCTCTACGGTTTCGACCGGCCAATGCTGGTGCAATATGGCGAATGGCTCTGGAACGCGCTGCGCGGCGATTTCGGCGAAAGCTACTATTTCAAACTCCCGGTTGCCTCGCTGATCGGGGACCGGCTGTCGGTCACCATGACGCTGGGCGTCTGCGGCATCACATTTGCCCTGCTGACCGCCGTGCCGCTGGGCGTGGCCGCGGCGATCCGGCCCAATTCCATCATTGACCGCATCGCGCTGTTCCTGTCGGTGGCCGGGCAGGCGATGCCCAGCTTCTGGTTCGGCCTGATCCTGATCGTGCTTTTCGGTATCCAGCTTGGCTGGTTGCCACCTTCGGGCGCCGATAGCTGGCGGCATTTCATCATGCCGACCATCGTGCTGGGCTATTACGCCATGCCTGCCATCATGCGCCTGACGCGCGCGGGCATGCTGGAGGTTCTCAATTCGGACTATATCCGCACGGCCCGCGCCAAGGGTGCCGCCGAGGGCCGCGTTCTCTTCAAGCATGCGCTGCGCAACGCGATCATCCCGGTGGTCAGCCTTGCCGCCGTGCAGATGGGCTTCATGCTGGGCGGCTCGATCGTGGTCGAGTCGGTCTTTGCCCTGCATGGTGCGGGCTATCTCGCCTGGGAGAGCATTGCGCGCAACGATCTGCCCACCGTACAGGCGCTCATCCTCATCTTCTCGATGTTCTACATCATCTTCACTTTCCTCGCTGACGTGCTGAACGCATGGCTCGACCCCCGCATGAGGAGCTCCTGAGATGGCGATGAACAAGACAACGATCAATCGCACGACCGATCCCCTGCTGGAGGAGATCCAGGGGCCGACGCCCCGCCAGATCCTGCGCAAGCGGGTAGTCGGCCATACCGGCCTCATCTTCGGCCTTGGCGTCGTGCTGCTTCTGGTGATCGTCGCGATCCTTGCTCCGGTGCTGGCGCCGCATGACCCTTATTTGCAGGATCTGACGCAGCGCATGGTCAAGCCGGTCTTCATGGGCGGCACATGGGAGCATCCGCTGGGCACTGACCATCTCGGCCGCGATTACCTGTCGCGTCTGATCTACGGCGCGCGCGTCTCGCTGCTGATCGGCGCGGTCGCCGCGTTGATTTCCGGCGTGATCGGCACCGCGATGGGCGTCGCTGCCGGGTATTTCGGCGGCAAGGTCGATGCGGTCGTGACGTTCCTGATCAATGTGCGCCTTGCCATGCCGGTCGTGCTGGTGGCGCTTGCCGTGGTCGCGATCCTTGGTGGCTCGCTTCAGGTGGTGATCGGCGTTCTGGGCCTTTTGCTCTGGGACCGCTTTGCCGTGGTCATGCGCGCCTCGACGCTTCAGGTGCGCCGGCGTGAATATGTCGCCGCCGCACAGGCCATCGGCGCCTCGACGCCGCGCGTGATCCTCTCGGAGATCATGCCGAACATCGTCAACAACCTGATCGTGATCGTGACGCTGGAAATGGCCCACGCGATCCTGCTGGAGGCAGCGCTGTCGTTTCTCGGGCTCGGCGTTCAGCCGCCCACGCCCAGCTGGGGCCTGATGGTCAGCGAGGGCAAGAACATGATGCTGTTCGAGCCGTGGCTGGTGCTGATCCCGGGCGTTGTCCTCTTTGTGCTGGTGCTGGCGATCAATCTCATGGGCGACGGTCTGCGCGACGTCACCGCACCCGAAAACCGGAGCTGATTTGATGAGCGACGCAAACGCCAAACCCCTCCTTTCGGTGCGGGGGCTCACACTGGATATCCCTCTGGCCAGCGGAATGCTGCATGCCGTACGCGGGATCGACTTTGACCTGCACCGGGGCGAGACATTGTGCATCGTGGGCGAGAGCGGATCGGGTAAATCCCTGACCTCGCTGGCGATCATGGGCCTTCTCGACAAGAATATCCGCCGCTCGGCCGAGCGGATGGATTTCGACGGGACTGAACTGACGACCGCCAGCCGCCGCCAGATGCGCGCGCTGCGCGGCGACCGGATCGCGATGATCTTTCAGGAGCCGATGACATCGCTCAATCCCGCCTACACGATCGGCGACCAGCTGATCGAGGCGCTGCAACTGCACCGCTCCGTCAGCCGCGACACCGCGCGCAAGCGGGCGGTCGAGCTTCTGGAGAAGGTGGGCATTACGGCGGCGGCCAGCCGTCTTGGACAGTATCCCCATCAGCTGTCGGGCGGTCTGCGTCAGCGCGTGGTGATCGCGATGGCGCTGATGTGCGAGCCGGAACTGATCATCGCGGACGAGCCGACGACGGCGCTCGACGTCACCATTCAGGCCCAGATCCTGCGGCTTCTGGTCGATCTGACCAAGGAGATGAATGTCGCGATGATCCTCATCACGCATGATCTGGGCGTCGTGGCCCGCGTCGCGGACAAGGTCGGCGTCATGTATGCAGGCGAGCTGGTCGAGACCGGCCCGGCCGCCGAGGTCTTCGGCACGCCGCTGCATCCCTACACGCGCGGATTGCTGCACTGCATCCCGCAGCCCGGCAAGACCGAGCGCGGCAGTCCGCTCGGCACGATACCCGGAATCGTTCCGTCGCTGGTGGGTGATGTTCAGGGCTGCGCGTTCCGCACCCGCTGCCCACATGCCGTCGATAGCTGCCGCGACGCGATCCCCGAGCGGGGGGATGCGTCCCATGAATTCCTGTGCGTGCATCCCGATGGCGCCCGTGCCGCCGAAGGAGAGCCCGCATGAGCGCGCCCGTATTGGAGCTGAAAAACGTCGCCAAGACCTACCGCGTCAAGCAGGGTCTGTTCGGCAAGGCCAAGCCTTTGACCGCTGTCAATGATGTGTCGCTGACGCTGGGCCGGGGCGAGGTTCTGGGGCTGGTGGGCGAGTCCGGCTGCGGCAAGAGCACGCTGGCCAAGATCCTTTTGGGGCTGGAAATGCCGACCTCGGGCAAGGTTCTGGTCGATGGCGAGGAGATCGGCGGGCAGGACCGCCTTGCGCTGGCGCGGCGTATCCAACCGATCTTTCAGGATCCCTATTCGTCCCTGAACCCGCGCAAGACGATTGCCGATATCGTCTCGCTTCCACTGCGCGTGCATGGCATCGGCGACGCCGCCAGCCGTGAGAAATCGGTGCGCGAGACGCTGGATCTGGTCGGCCTTCCGGCGCGCGTGCTGAACACCTATCCCAGCCAGATGTCCGGCGGCCAGCGCCAGCGCGTCGCCATCGCGCGCGCGCTCATCATGCGCCCCGAGATCGTCATCTGCGACGAGCCGACATCGGCGCTGGACGTGTCGGTGCAAAGCCAGATCCTGAACCTTCTGAACGATCTGCGCGAAGAGTTCGGTCTGACCTACCTTTTCATCAGCCACGATCTGGCAGTGGTCGAGCATCTCGCCACCCGCGTCGCGGTCATGTACCTCGGCCGCATTGTCGAGGAGGCGCCGGTGGGGGGGCTGTTTGAGGCGCCGCGCCATCCCTATGCGCGCGCTCTGCTCAATTCGGTGCTGACGCCCGATCCGGGCCTTGGCGTGCCGGACACGCAGCTGGGGGCGGCCTATCCCAACCCGATTGCGCCGCCGTCCGGCTGCCACTTCCATCCGCGCTGCCCCTTTGCCGAGGATCACTGCAAGGCGGTCGCGCCGCACCCCGTAAAGCGGGATGGTGGCTTGGTCGAATGCCACCTGCATGACCCGGACAGCAAGATGTATCGCCCCGATTTCACCGTTTAACCGCTGAGGAACGCTCTCATGGCCTCGTCCCTGTCGCGCACCGCGCGCACCTCCAAGACCGTAATCGAGACCAAGGGCGGCGTCGTCGCGTCTCAGCATCGCCTCGCTGCCGAGGCAGGGGCCGAGGTGCTGCGTGCCGGCGGCGATGCAGTTGATGCCGCCGTGGCGACGTCCTTTGTCGTGGGCGTGCTGGAGCCGTGGATGAGCGGGCCCGCTGGCGGCGGCGCGATGATGCTGTGGCGCGCGGGCGAGGAAAAGGCCGTGGCCGTCAATCACGGGATGCGCTCGCCATCGGGCCTGCGCATCGAGGATTACCCCCTGTCCGGTCGCGGCATTTCCGATGATCTCTTCCCGTGGGAACATGTGACGGGCGATGTGAACGTGCAGGGCGCCAAGGCGATTGCCGTGCCGGGCGTCGTCGACGGGCTGGGGCAGGTGCATCAGCACTATGGCCGGATGCCTTGGCCCGATCTGCTCGCGCCCGCGATTGCCCATGCCCGGCAGGGAATGCTGGTCGATTGGTATGCCGCGCTGGTCATCGCCTCGACCACCCGCGCGCTGGCGGGCGATGCGGATGCGGCCGCGATGTTCCTCGAGGACGGGCAGTGGCCGACCATCTCGGGCTGGACCGCGCTTGCCGAAAAGCGGCTGGATCAAAGCCGCATGGCCGACAGCCTCGGGATCATCGCCAAGGACGGCCCGCGCGCGCTTTATGATGGCGATCTGGGTGTAGCGCTGGCGAAGGACGTGCAGGACAAGGGCGGATATCTGAGCCATGACGATCTGCGCAGCTACCGCGCGCAAATGCAGGCGCCGCTCAGCATGACCTACCGCGATGCGCGGTTTCATCTGGTGGACGGTCTGACCGCCGGGCCGACCTTTGCTCACGCGATGGGTGATCTGGAAACCCGTGACCTTTCCTCCAAGCCCGAGGCCTTCGCCGCTTATGCCGAAGCTCTGCAGGGTGCCTATGCCGCGCGGCTGGGCACGATGGGCGACACCGGGGAGAGCCCCGATGCACCCGGCTGCACCACGCATTTCTCGGTGGTGGACCGCGACGGCAACATGGTCAGCCAGACGCAGACGCTTCTGTCGATCTTCGGCAGCCGCGTCGTGTCGCCCTCGACGGGTTTCCTGATGAACAACGGCATCATGTGGTTCGACCCGGTGCAGGGCCGGCCCAACTCGCTGGGACCGGACAAGCGCTGCCTGATGAATGTCTGCCCCATGCTGGGCGAGCAGGGGGCGCGCCGCTTTGCCTTCGGCGCGTCGGGCGGGCGCAAGATTGTCTCGGCGATGACGCAAATGGCGTCTTTCGTGGCCGATTTCGGCATGGATATCGAAGAGGCGTTTCATCATCCGCGCATTGACGTGTCAGGCGGGCCCAAGGTGGTGGCCGACGAGGCGCATGAACCCGAGGTGCTGGATCGCCTACGCAACGGCAATGAAGTGGTCACCGCCCCGCGCACCGTCTTTCCCTACGCCTTTGCCTGCCCCGCCGGGGTGATGCGCGACGGCGACACCAATACCGGATGCACCGAAATCATGTCGCCCTGGGGCGATGCCGCGCTTGAGACAGAGGACTGAGCCATGAGCCGCGAGACAGCAATCGACACCGTCACCGCCTATTTCGACAAGGGCACTTTCAAATCCGAGCTGGCCGATCTGGTCACCTACCGCACCGAAAGCCAGAAGGAGGGTACCGGCCCCGAGCTGCGCCGCTACCTTACCGAAGCGATGCAGCCCCGGCTGGAAAAGATGGGTTTTGAATGCGAGATTATCGATAATCCCGACCCGCGCGGCGGCCCCCTTCTGATCGGGGAGCGGCGCGAGGGCGACGATCTGCCCACGGTGCTGACCTACGGCCATGGTGACGTGATCCGCGCGCAGGAGGGCATGTGGCGCGAGGGGCTGGAGCCGTTCGAGCTGATCGAGGAGGGCGACCGCCTTTACGGGCGCGGCACGGCGGACAACAAGGGCCAGCATCTGATCAACATCGCGGCTTTGGAGGCGGTGCTCGACGCGCGCGGCAGCCTTGGCTTCAACACCCGGATCGTGCTGGAGATGAGCGAGGAAGTGGGATCGAGCGGCCTGGCCGAGGTCTTCCACAGCCACAAGGACCGGCTGACCGCCGATGTGCTGATCGCATCTGACGGCCCGCGCCTTCAGCCCGAGGTGCCGACCGTCTTCATGGGCTCGCGCGGCGGCGTGACTTTCGATCTGAAACTGACGCTGCGCGAGGGCGCGCATCATTCGGGCAACTGGGGTGGCCTTCTGGCCGATCCGGCGATGATCCTGGCCCATGCGCTGGCCACGATCTGCGACCGGCGCGGGCAGATCCAGATCCCCGAATGGCGCCCCGACAGCCTGACCGACGACGTGCGCGCCGCGCTGGATGGCCTGCCGGTCACCGGCGGCGAAGGCCCCGAGGTGAACGAAGATTGGGGCGAGGAGAGCCTCACCCCCGCCGAGCGTGTCTATGGCTGGAACAGCTTTGCCATCCTCGCCATGACCAGCGGCGTACCCGAGGCCCCGGTCAACGCCATTTCCGCCTCCGCGCGCGCCACCTGCCAGCTGCGCTATGTCGTCGGCACCGACCCCGAGGATATCATCCCCGCACTGCGCCGGCACCTCGACAAGCACGGCTACCAGCAGATCGAGATCGTGCCGCATGATCGCGGCTTCTTCGCTGCGACGCGGCTGGACCCGAAACACCCCTGGGTGCAGTTCGTCACCGGCTCGATCGAGCAGACCGCCGGCAAACCGCCCCATGTGCTGCCCAACCTTGCCGGGTCCCTGCCCAATGACAGCTTTGCTGACATCCTCGGGCTGCCCACCGTCTGGGTGCCGCATTCCTATCGCGGTTGCTCGCAACATGCCCCAAACGAGCATGTGTTGAAATCGCTCAGCCGTGATGCGCTGCGGGTGATGGCGGGCATTTTCTGGGATGTGGGCGCGGGCGGCACGCCAGCGCGGTAGCCTGCGGCATCTGGCGCAGCACTGCGCCGCGCGCTACTCTCGGCGCCATGTTTGCGCGTATGTCACAGATATCGGCGGGATGGCGGCTGGCCCTGCAACTGGGCCTTGCTGCGCTCGTGCTGGCCGCACTGGTCTGGCCGCGGGTCGAGCGGTATTTCCTGCAGGATGCCGCCGCGCAAAACCGCGTGACGCTGCAACTGGTCAGTGACGGCCTGCGCGCCGCGCTGGACCGTTACGCGCCCTTGCCGCACCTGATTGCCGCGCGGCCCGAGCTGGCCGAGCTTTTGCGCAATCCGGATGATCCCGGCACGGTCGAGATGGTCAACGATATCCTCTTGAACACTGCGATTTCCGTCACCGCCTCGGATGTCTACCTGATGGACATGGAGGGGCTGACGCTGGCCGCCAGCTCTTATCGCAAGGAGCGGTCGTTTGTAGGGCGCAATTTTAGCTTTCGCCCCTATTTCACCCAGGCGGCGGCGGGTGGGCTGGGGCGATATTTCGCGTTCGGGATCACATCGGGCGAGCGGGGGTATTTCTTTGCCGCGCCGGTGCGGGACGGGCCATATATTCTGGGTGTCGTGGCGGTCAAATTCACGGTCGAGGCGTTCGAGGACGGCTGGCGGGCGGCATCGTCCGACGTCGTGGTGACCGACCCGGCCGGCATCATCTTCATGGCCAGCCGCCCTGACTGGCGCCTGCGGGCCAGCGTGCCGCTGACGCCCCGCGCGCTCAGCGTGATCCGGGCCAATCAGCAATATCCGGCGGATCGGCTGGCCCTTCTCGATATCGGGGCGCGCTCGGAAAAGGGGGTCGATCTGGCGGTGATCGACGGGACGGAATACATCGCGTCCTCCGGCGATGCGCTGACCAGCGCGGGTTGGACCGTCACGTCGCTGCGCCGTGCCGCGCCTGCGCGCCTTCAGGCGGGGATGATCTTTGCGGCCATCGCGCTGCTGGTCATCCTCGCGATCTGCATCGTCGCCTACCTGCGCCACCGCGCCGCGCAGCGGGTGCAGGTGCACAAGATGCTGGAGCAGCGCGTGGAACAGCGCACCTCGGCGCTGCGACACGAGGTCGAAGAGCGCCGCCGCACCGAGGAGAAGCTGCGCCGCACGCAGGCCGGGCTGGTGCAGGCGGGCAAGTTGTCGGCGCTGGGCCAGATGTCGGCGGCACTGAGCCACGAGTTCAACCAGCCCCTGCAGGCGGTCAAGGCCTATGCCGAGAACGCGCAGACCTTCCTCGACCGTGGCGAAACGGGCGAGGTGCGTGACAATATTGGGCGCATCAGCCGCATGGCTGATCGGATGGCGGCCATATCGCGCCACCTGCGCAATTTCGCGCGCCGCCCCGGCGAGGCGATCGGCCCGGTGCCGCTGAACCTTGTGATCGATGACGCGCTTGCCGTCAGCGCGCCCAAGCTGAAGGCCAGCGGCGTGACGCTGGATTACGCGCCAGCCGAGGGCGCGCCATGGGTGATCGGCGGGCATGTGCGACTGCAGCAGGTGCTGGTTAATCTCATCTCGAACGCCGTCGATGCGATGCCAGGCAGCGGGTTGCTGCGCATCGCCGTTGCGCGGCATCGCGGTGGCTGGAGGGTGACGGTGCGCGATGATGGGCCCGGCCTGCCCGAAGGCGCGGCCGAGCAGATGTTCGACCCGTTCTTCACCACCAAGCCGATGGGGCAGGGCCTGGGGCTGGGCCTGAGTATTTCCTACAATATCGTGCGGGACTTTGGCGGCACGCTCTGGGGCGAGAGCCACCCCGAGGGCGGCGCGATTTTCGGCATTGATCTGGTCGCGGCGGACGCGCCCGTGCAGGAGGCAGCCGAATGACCGACGAGGTGCTGTTCGTCGATGACGAGGAAGAACTGCGGTTTTCCGCGGCCCAGACGCTCAAGCTGGCGGGTCTGAGCGCCTCGGCGGTAGGCGAGGCCGAGCTGGCGCTGGCGCGACTGGCGCGCGACTTTCCGGGCGTTCTGATTACCGATATCCGCATGCCCGGCATGGACGGCATGACTCTGATGCGCCGCGCGCTGGAGATTGACCCAGCGCTGCCGGTCATTATCGTGACGGGCAATGGCGATGTGGAGCTGGCCGTTCAGGCGATGCGGGACGGCGCCTATGATTTTCTCGAAAAGCCCTATGATCCGGCGCATCTGGTGCAGGTCGTGCGCCGCGCGCTGGAAAAGCGGCGTCTGACGCTGGAGAACCGCAGCTTGCGCAATCAGGTTGGCGGGCGCGACGTAATCGAGGCCCGGCTGATCGGGCGCTCGGACGTGATGGTGCGCCTGCGCGAGCAGGTGCGCGCCGTCGCGGCGACCGAGGCGGATGTGCTGATCACGGGCGAGACCGGCACTGGCAAGGAGGTGATTGCGCGCGCGCTTCACCGCGCCTCGGCCCGGCAGGGCAAGCCCTTCGTGCATATCAACTGCGCCGCGCTGCCCCGTGATCTGGTCGAGATCGAGCTTTTTGGCCACGTCGCAGGCGCCTTTGCGGGCGCGCATCGCACGCGCTACGGCAAGCTGGAGCATGGGCGCGGCGGCACCGTCTTTCTCGATGAGATCGACAGCCTCGATACTGGCGTTCAGGCCAAGTTTCTGCAGGCGATCCAGAGCCGCCAGATCACGCCGCTCGGGTCGAACGATCCGGTCGATCTGGATGTGCGCTTTGTCGCGGCGTCCAAGGATCGGCTGGAGGATGCGGTGGAGGAGGGGCGTTTTCGCAGCGATCTGCTTTATCGTCTCAATGTCGTGACCCTCCGCGCGCCGCCTTTGTCCGAGAGGCGCTCGGACATTCCGCTGCTGCTGCTCCATCTCGTCCAGGAGGCGGCGGCGCGCTACAAACGGCCCGCGCCTGATGTGGACCCGGCCGCTCTGGCCGAGGCCGCCGCGCGCGACTGGTCCGGCAATGTGCGCGAGCTGCGCAATGTGGCCGACCGTATGGTTCTGGGCCTGCCTGCCGAGGCGGCGCCTGCCGAGCCCGCGCCGCCCGCCGGGCCGCTGTCCGCCCAGGTCGCGGCGCATGAGCGTGCGCTGATTGCCGCGGCGCTGGCGGCCCATAACGGCGCGCTGAAACCGACCTACGAGGCGCTGGGGATCAGCCGCAAGGCGCTCTACGAGAAAATGCAGAAGCATGGACTAGACCGGGGCGAATTCGCCTGAGCGCCATTTGCAGGGCGCCGAAATGTGTGCCAATCGACACGCGATGTGGTGCCAATGCCCCCTTTTCGACCCATCGCGCGCCGATTTCTGCTATGCTGCCGCCCTGACCCCTCCTATTTCGCTTGCTGCGCGCCTCTGCGCTCCGATCTAGTCGCGCATGGTCGCGGCACCGGGAGGGGGCCGCGCATATCTCATGGACCTAAGGGAGAGAGACATGAAACTCACCGCAATTCTTGCATCCACCACGATCATTATGGCCGCCGGCACGGCCTTCGCGCAGGATGTCGACAAGTCCGATTGGCCCAGCAGCTTTACCGTCGGCACCGCCAGCCAGGGTGGCACGTATTTCGCCTATGGCTCGGGCTGGGCGAATCTGGTGGCCGAAGAGCTGGGTCTGACCGGCGGCGGCGAAGTCACCGGCGGGCCGATGCAGAACATGGCGCTGGTCCACACCGGCGAGGCCGCGTTTGGAATGACCACGATGGGCCCGGCGGCGGAATCGCTGGCCGGCACGAACCCCATCGCACCCGGCCTCGAGATGACGCAGGCCTGCGCGATGTTCCCGATGTATCAGACGCCCTTCTCGGTGACGGCGCTGGCCTCCTCGGGCATCACCTCGGTCAGTGAGATCCCCGATGGCGCCAAGATCGGCTTCGGCCCCGCCGGCTCGACCTCGGACACATATTTCCCGCGCATGATGGACACCTTGGGCGTGAATTACGAGCGCCGCAACGGTGGCTGGGCCGATCTGGGCGGTCAGCTTCAGGACGGTCTTCTGGACGTCATCGCCTTTGCCGCCGGTGTGCCCGTGCCCGCCGTCAGCCAGCTCGAAGTGCAGACCGACGTGAATATCATCGAGTTCACCGAAGAAGAGCAGGCCCAGCTGATCGAAGCCTTCCCGGTGTCGGATTTCTCGATCAAGGCGAGCACCTACAGCACGCTTGAAGAGGATGCGCGCTCGGTCTCGATGTGGAACTTCTCGATCGCGAATTGCGATCTGCCCGCGTCCTTCGTCAAGGCGGCCGTCGATGTCGTCATGTCGGATAACGAGCGCATGGTCGGCATCCACAAGGCCGCAGGTTCGACCCTGCCCGAGAACTGGGACAAGAACAAAGTGCTGAAGTGGCATCCCGGCGCCGCCGAATGGTTCATCGAGAATGCGGGCGCCGACATCCCCGCCGACATGATCTACGGCAACTGATCCATCCGCACTGACAGGCATGCCGCCCCCAAAGAAGGGGGCGGCATGCTACACTTGGGCGCCGCAAACCCTGCGGCGACGCTCCGGGGAGGGGGTTTTGCATGTCGGACCAATTGAAAAGCGATGCCGAAGAGATCGACCCGCAAGGCCCGATCGTGGTCGAGGGTGTCGATGACGAGCCGGTCGAGGCCAATCGTCGCCTCTTTGGCGGGCGCGGCTATCTGTTGGTGGCGGCCTTGTCGGCGATTTATGCGTTTTTCCACGTGGCCGCGCTCAACGGCATGTCGATCGAGGCCTGGACCGGGATCAGCCTCCCGTTTCTTCCGACCTTCCCGATGGAGACATGGAATTTCCGCATCGTCCATGTCGCGGGTGCCCTGATCCTCGGCTTCACGCTCTATTCCGCGCGCGGGTTTCTGGACGAAGGCCAAGGCGGCAGCACGCGGCATCCTCTGGACCTGCTGGCGCTGGCCGCGATCCTGCCGGCGCTCTACTCCATCTACATTGCGTTCGACATTGCCAACCAGATTGCCAGCGGCGTTCAGTGGAACGGCATGAGCCCGGAATTCAAGACGCTCGAGATCTATCACTATGGCCTGCCTCTGGTCGTGGCGACCGCCGCGGGCATCGTCATCGGCTGGGTCCGGGGCCGGGAGCGCGGGCAGATCGCCATCGCCGACCTGCTCCTGTCGCTCTGCGCCATTTCCGTCGCCGTCTATCTCATCACGATGTATGGCACGCTCATGCGCAACTCGACGGGCACGCCCTTCGCGCCGATCGGCATCAGCCTCGCTGCCGTCGCCGGAACCGCGCTCATCATGGAGATGACGCGGCGCGTGGCCGGGCTTGCGCTGATCGTGATCGCGGGCATTTTCCTCGTCTATGTCTTCGTGGGTGATCTGCTGCCCGGCTTTCTGAACGCGCCGAATATCCAGTGGACGCGTTTCTTCAGCCAGGTTTACACCGATGCGGGCATCCTCGGGCCAACGACGGCTGTCTCCTCGACCTACATCATCCTCTTCATCATCTTCGCGGCCTTCCTTCAGGCCTCGAAAGTGGGCGACTATTTCGTCAACTTCGCCTTTGCAGCCGCAGGCCGCGCACGCGGTGGCCCGGCCAAGGTGGCGATCTTCGCCTCCGGCCTCATGGGCATGATCAACGGCACCTCGGCGGGCAATGTGGTGGCCACAGGCTCGCTCACCATCCCGCTGATGAAGAAGGTCGGCTATCACAAGAAAACGGCGGGCGCGGTCGAGGCTGCGGCCTCCACCGGCGGGCAGATCATGCCCCCTATCATGGGCGCGGGCGCCTTCATCATGGCCGAGATCACGGGCATTCCCTATACCGACATCGCCATCGCGGCGATCATCCCGGCGATCCTCTATTTCGTGTCGATCTACTTCATGGTCGATTTCGAGGCGGCCAAGCTGGGCATGCGCGGCATGCGCGAGGACGAGTTGCCGAAGGTCCGCGACATGGTGCGGCGCATCTTTCTGTTCCTGCCGATCATCATCCTGATCTATGCGCTTTTCATGGGCTATTCGGTGATCCGGGCGGGCACCCTGGCGACGGCGGCGGCGGCGGTCGTCTCGTGGCTGACGCCCTACCGCATGGGGCTGCGCAGCATCGTCAAGGCGTTCGAGCTGGCCGGCATCATGTCGATCCAGATCATCGCGGTCTGCGCCTGTGCGGGCATCATCGTGGGCGTGATCAGCCTGACGGGCGTGGGCGCGCGGTTTTCGTCGGTTCTTCTGGGCCTTGCAGACACCAGCCAGTTCATCGCGCTCTTCTTTGCGATGTGCATCTCGATCCTTCTGGGCATGGGCATGCCGACCACGGCGGCCTATGCGGTGGCGGCGTCGGTGGTGGCGCCGGGCCTTGTGCAGCTGGGCATCCCGCAGCTGACGGCGCATTTCTTCGTCTTCTACTTCGCGGTCGTATCGGCCATCACGCCCCCGGTGGCGCTGGCCAGTTATGCAGCGGCGGGCATATCGGGCGCGAACCCGATGGAGACCTCGGTCGCCTCGTTCAAGATCGGTATCTCAGCCTTCATCGTGCCCTTCATGTTCTTCTACAATGGCGCGATCCTGATGGACGGCTCATGGGTCGAGGTGATCCGCGCGGGCGCGACGGCCATCTTCGGCGTGTTCCTTTTGTCCTCGGGCGTGCAGGGCTGGTTCGCGGGTGGGCGCGTGGCGTGGTTCATGCGCGCGGGGCTGGTTCTGGCTGCGCTCTGCATGATTGCTGGCGGACTGATTACGGATCTGATCGGCATCGGGCTGACCGTGCTGCTTTATTTCGTGCAGCGTCGGTTTGCACCCGCTGCGGATGCGCAGATTGCCGTGCGCGGCAGCGACTGAGCCGCGCCCGGCGCGCGGCGCACCGCAAGGGGGTGCATCGCCGGAAAGCTGCCTATAGAAGGGGCGCGTGCCAAATGCGGCGCGCGCCCTATCTAATTCACCGACATTTGCCGGAGCGTTCATGACCGTTACAGATACCCGCGCGCTGCGAGCTGCCTTTGGCCGGTTTGCCACCGGCGTGACAGTGCTGACCACCCGCGAGGCCGATGGGACGCCACGCGGCTTTACGGCCAATTCCTTCAGCTCGGTGTCGCTTGATCCGCCCCTGGTGCTGGTCTGCATCGGGAACAATGCGCATAGCGGCCCCGCCTTTCGTGCGGCGCCGCATTTTGCGGTCAATATTCTCGGGGGGGCGCAGAAGGAGACGGGTAAGCTCTTTGCCTCGCACCGCGATGACAAATTTGCAAAAGCTGATTGGTATGCCGGAACACATGACATGCCGCTTATGAATGGCTCGCTTGCCACATTGATCTGTGCGCAGCACAAGCTGGTGGAGGCGGGTGATCATGTGATCCTGATTGGTGAGGTTCTGGAAACGGCCATCAGCGATGGCCCCGCCCTCGGCTATCACCGGGGCGAGTTCATCACGATCTGAGGCGGATCAGTAGGAATATTCGCCGTAGATCCGGCTGAGATCGCCGTTCCATTCGCCATGATAGCGCGCCAGCAACTCGTCCGCCGGGGTCTGGCCCGACTGGATGCTTTCGCGCAAGGCGTTGAGGAAATGCGTCTCGTCCGGGATGAGCCCCTCGGCGCCGGGGCGCGCGCGGGCCTTCAGCCCGGCCTCGGAGATATTCAGCACCTTCTGGGCGAGGTCGTGCATGTCGATTCCGTCCACTTTCGCCTGCAGGCCATCGACGCTGGCCGCGACACGCAGCGCCTCGCGCTGCTCGGCGGTCCAGCCGCGGGCCAGATCCCACGCGGCATCAAGGCTGGAGGCGTCATACATGATGCCTGTCCAGAAGGCGGGCAGGGCGCAAAGGCGCCGCCACGGGCCGCCATCGGCGCCGCGCATCTCCATGAATTTCTTGATTCGGGCCTCGGGGAAGATTGTGGTCAGATGATCGGCCCAGTCGGACAAGGTCGGCTTTTCTCCCGGCAGGGCCGGCAATTCGCCGCGCAGGAAGTCCCGGAAGGACTGGCCCAGCGCGTCCACATACTTGCAGTCGCGGTAGACGAAATACATCGGCACATCGAGCGCGTAGTCCACGTAACGCTCGAACCCCATTCCGTCCTCGAAGACGAAGGGCAGCATGCCGGTGCGGTCGGGGTCCAGATCACGCCAGACGCGGCTGCGCCACGATTTGTGACCGTTCGGCTTACCCTCGAAGAAGGGCGAGTTGGCGAAAAGCGCGGTTGCGACCGGCTGCAATGCCAGCGCCACGCGGAATTTCTTGACCATGTCTGCTTCGGAGGAAAAATCCAGATTGACCTGCACGGTGCAGGTACGGCGCATCATGACCCGGCCCATCGTGCCGACCTTCTGCATGTAGCTGTCCATCAGCTTGTAGCGACCCTTGGGCATGAGCGGCATGTCCTCATGCCTCCATTCCGGCGCGGCCCCAAGGCCGATGAAGCCGACGCCGACGCGGTCGGCCACATCCTTGACCTCGCGCAGATGGCTGTTCACCTCGTCGCAGGTGCCGTGGATCGTTTCCAACGGGGCGCCTGAAAGCTCAAGCTGTCCGCCCGGCTCGAGCGACACGTTCGCGCCGTCCTTTTCCAGCCCGATCAGGTTGCCATCCTCGGTGACGGGCGCCCATCCATGCGCGTCGCGCAGCCCTTCCAGCACGGCCGAAACGCTGCGCTCACCGTTATAAGGGATGGGCTGATGCGTATCCTTGCAATAGCCGAACTTCTCGTGCTCGGTGCCGATGCGCCAGTCTTCCTTGGGCTTGTTTCCAGCCTCGAGATATTCGGCCAACTGGCTGTGGTTCTCGATCGGCCCGCCGCCGGATTGGGGAATGGACATGGGCAGAGCCTCCGCTGAAATTCAGAATCCAGTAGGTGGCGCGCGGGCGAGGGGGTGTCAACCCGCGCCGCGCAAGTTCAGGTGAGGCGCAGATGCGGTGCTTCGGTGCCCGGACGCCGCCACAGAAGGGTCCGGCCCGCATCCTTGCGCCGCATTTCGGCCAACATCCGCTCGGTCTTCATGCCCGGCAAAGCGGCGAAAACGTCGAAAAGCGCATCGGCTCCGCTGGCCGTCAGCGGGATCATCACATCCTCCTGTCCCGGCTGGCTGAGCGCCCAATGCGCGGGCTTGCCCGTGCGGTCGAGCGCCAGCGCCGTCATTTCCGAGCGCGCGATGACCCCGCCGCCCAGCGGGCCGAAATAGCCGATCGCGCCCTCGTCGATCTCCACCACGCCCGGCCCGCCCGCGCCACCCGCAAAGCGCATGCGCTGCGCGGCGGCGATAAGGGACACGGCGCCCAGCAATGCAATGGCGCAGCCCAGCCAGAAGGTGATGCCATAGCTGCCAAGCGCGACCATAGCGCCGATGGCGATGATGCCGAGGCTGATCAGGACGCCCTGCCAGCGGCTGAGAGATTGCAACGCCTCGGGGCGCATGAAGCGGGTCATGTCCAGTCGCCCATCGCGCTTTGCCAGAGGGTCAGTGCGGCGACGGCGGCGGTGTCAGCGCGCAGGATGCGGGGCCCAAGGCGGGCGGCATGGGCGTAGTGAAGGCTGGCAAGACGCGCGCGCTCGGCCTCGGAAAATCCGCCCTCGGGGCCGATGAGGATGGCCCAGGGGCCGACGCCTTTAGGTAGGTCCAGCGCGCCGCCGCCTGCCAGCGCCTCGTCGCAGAACATGATGCGGCGGGCGGGATCCCAGCCGTCCAGCAGCGTGCCCAGCTTGGCCAGATCATCGACGGGGGGCACGAAGGTGCCGCCGCATTGCTCGGCGGCCTCAACGGCATGGGCCTGCAGGCGGTCCTGCCGGATGCGCTCGGAATTGGTGAAGTCGGTCTGGACGGGGCAGATGCGCGCGGCGCCCATCTCGGCCGCCTTTTCGACGATGAAATCGGTGCGGGCCTTCTTGATCGGCGCGAAGAGCAGCCAGAGGTCGGGCGGCATCCGCAGGGGGCGGGTCTGTTCGCGGCACTCGAGCGCGCCGGCCTTTTTCCCTGCCTCGCTGACCTCGGCCAGCCATTCGCCATCCTGCCCGTTGAAAAGCGCCACGGGCGCGCCGAGGCCCTGTCGCATCACCCCGAAAAGGTAATGCGCCTGTGCCTGTCCGAGACGAACCGTTTGCCCCGGCCCCAATGGCTGCTCTACATACAATCTGATCTTGGCGGTATTCATGGGGCGCACCATATGACTGACGGCGATACGAGACCAGAGGGCACCGCGAGCGATTCTGTCGCGGACTCCGTGCGCGGTAACTGGGTGGACCGCTATGCCGCCGCCCCGATGCGGCCCTACCTGCGGCTCAGCCGGGCAGACCGGCCCATCGGCACGTGGCTGTTGCTGTTGCCCTGCTGGTGGGGGCTGGTTCTGGCGATGTTGCATGACGGGCAGGCGCGGTGGTTCGATTTGTGGATCTTTGGCGGTTGCGCGATTGGCGCCTTCCTGATGCGAGGCGCGGGCTGCACATGGAACGACATCACTGATCGGCATATAGACGGCAGCGTCGCGCGCACCGCCTCGCGGCCCATTCCCTCGGGGCAGGTCAGCGTGATGGGGGCGCTGGTCTGGCTGACGCTGCAGGCGCTGATCGCCTTTCTGATCCTGCTGACCTTTCCGGCCATGGCCATCGGCCTTGGCATCCTCGCGCTGGCGCCTGTCGCGGTCTATCCCTTTGCCAAGCGGTTCACGTGGTGGCCGCAGGTTTTCCTTGGGACCGCGTTCAACTGGGGCGCCCTTCTGGCTTGGACGGCGCATACCGGGCGGCTGGAATGGCCGGCGGTGATCCTCTACCTCGCGGGCATTGCGTGGACGCTGTTCTATGACACGATCTATGCCCATCAGGATGCCGAGGATGACGCGTTGATCGGGGTGAAATCCACCGCGCGCCTCTTTGGCGACCGCTCGCCCACATGGCTGCGGCGGTTTCTGGTGGCCGCCGTGCTGCTGATGACGGCCGCGGTGATTCTGGCTGCAAAGGGCGGCGATCCGATGGCGCTATTGGTCGCACTTCTGGGGCCATGGGCGCTGGGGCTGCATCTGGTATGGCAGATGACGCGCCTTGATACACAGGACATGCAGGGCCTTTTGACCCTCTTTCGGTCCAACCGGGATGCGGGCCTTTTACCCTTGCCGTTTTTCGCCGTCGCGCTGCTGGTGTGATTGAATTACGGGGGGCGGAGGCATAAACAATGGCTCAGGTTTCACAATGATCGGGCCGTTCATGCGCCTTTCTTCCATATTCGCGATTGCCGGAACGTTTTTCCTTGCCGCGATCCTCTGCCTTGTCGCCGCCGGGTTCTCTGTGCGCGTGATCGAAGACAACGCCCGCCACAGTGTGCGCAGCGAGCTGGACAAGGAAGGCATGACCTGGACCGAGGTGGATGCCGATGGTCTGCAGGTGTTTCTGGCGGGCGTCGCGCCCAGCGAGGCCAAGCGGTTTGCGGCGCTGACAGTGGCGGGGCGGATCGTGGATGCGGCGCGCGTGATCGACCAGATGCTGGTCGAGGATAGCGCCGAAATCGCGCCGCCGCGCTTTTCGGTCGAGATTCTGCGCAACGATCATGGCATTTCCCTGATTGGCCTCATTCCGGCCGAGATGGACCGCGAGGGATTTCTGGAGGAATTGCAGGACGTGGCGGATGGCGCCGAGGTGACCGACCTTCTGGAGGCGGCCGACTACCCTGTCGCCAGCGGCTGGAACGCCGCCGTCAGCTATGCCGTGCGCGCGCTGGACCAGCTGCCGCGCGCCAAGATCTCGGTCGATGCGGGGCGGGTGGCGATCATCACAATGGCCGACAGTCCCGAAGAGAAAATCGCACTGGAGCAAAGCCTGCAGCGCCGGGTGCCGTCGGGCCTGCGCGTGTCGGTCAACGTCTCGGCGCCGCGCCCGGTGATCACGCCGTTCACGCTGCGCTTTCTGATCGAGGACGGGGTCGCCCGGTTCGATGCCTGCTCAGCCGATACGCCCGAGGCGCAGCGCCTCATTATAGAGGCCGCGCGTGAGGCCGGCCTTGAAGGCGAGGCTGATTGCACGATCGGCCTTGGCGTGCCGACGCCCGAATGGGGCAAGGCCGGCGCAATCGCCATCAAGGCGCTGGGCGAGCTGGGCGGCGGAAGCATCACCTTCGCCGATGCGGATATCGCGCTGATTGCGGCGCAGGGAACGCCCGAGGGCAAGTTCGACGACATCGTCGGCGGCCTGAACAGCGATCTGCCGGATGTCTTTGCCCTCCATGCCGTTCTGCCCCCGCCCGAGACCGAAGGCGCGCCGGTCATCCCCGAGTTCGTGGCCACCCTGTCGCCCGAAGGGCTGGTTCAGCTGCGCGGCAAGCTGGGCAGCCAGCGCCTGCGCGATACGGTCGACAGCTTTGCCAAGGCGCGGTTCCGCTCGGACGCGGTCTATAACCGGGCCCGCGTGGTCGAGGGACTTCCTGCGGAATGGCCGCTGCGCGTGCTTACCGGGCTGGAAGCGCTTGGGTTTCTGGCGCAAGGGGCGGTTGTCGTCACGCCGACCGATCTGACCGTCACCGGACAGACCGGCCGCAAGGAAGCGGGCGCGCAGATTGCAGGGCTTCTGGCCGACAAGCTCGGCGACGCGGCGCAGTTCAATATCGACGTTGACTACAAGGAGGCGCTCGACCCGGTGGCGGGCCTGCCGACGCCTGAGGAATGCGTGGCGCAGATCGCCGCTATTCAGGATGAGAACAAGATCAATTTCGAGCCAGGCTCCGCCAATATCGATGGGAATGGCGCGGCCATCATGAACGATATCGCGGATATTCTAGACAAGTGCGGCGAGATCCAGATCGAGATCGGCGGCCATACCGACAGCCAAGGCCGCGAGGAAATGAACGAAGAGCTAAGCCAGAGCCGCGCCAACGCCGTCCTCGATGCGCTGCGCGCGCGCCGGGTGCTGACGTCAAGCTTTACCGCCAGGGGCTATGGCGAGAGCCAGCCCATCGCCGGAAATGACAGTGAGGAAGGCCGCGAAGCCAACCGGCGCATCGAGTTCAAGCTGATCGAGGCCGAACCCGCGCCGGACCCGGAGAACTCGGGGCTTGAAAGCCTTGAAGAAGAGGGGCAGGAAGAGACGGAGACAGGCGAAGCGGCAGAAGGCTCGGGCGATGAACAGAACTGAGTTTATCATCGCCACGGCGATCATCCTCTTCGTTGCCTTTGCGCTGGGCTGGTTCGCCAACTGGGTGGTTCACAGATTCATCCGCGTCTCCCACTCCGATGTCGGCGAACTGGACCGCATGGCCCAGGAATTGCACGAGGCCGAGGAAACGCGCGATCAGGCGATCACCTATCTGCAGCAGCGCGAGGCGGAGTTGACCAATCAGCTGGTCCAGACCGAGGCCGAACTGGCCGCCACGATGGACGGGCTGCGCGAGGCGCGGCAGGAGGCCGAGCATATGCGGGCCCATATCGAGCGTGAGCAAGGCTGACGCTGATCCCTCGCCTACGTCCTGGCCTGCCAAAACCGTTACAAGTTGAAGTGTTAACGGCGCGGTAAGAGCTGGGCTGATATCTCTGGTCTCGGGTGAGACAAGAGGTGGTGAGATGAGCGCGCAAAGCAATGCGGCGCCGGTCATCATCAAGAGAAAGAAAATCGTCGGTGGTGGCGGGCATCATGGTGGTGCCTGGAAGGTCGCGTATGCGGACTTTGTCACGGCGATGATGGCATTCTTTCTGTTGATGTGGCTGCTGAACGCGACAACGGAAAAACAGCGCAAGGGTTTGGCCGACTATTTCAGTCCGGTCGTGCCGATCAGCCGCGTCTCGGGCGGCGGCGAAGGGCATTTCGGCGGCGAAAGCGTCATGGCCGAGGATACCTTGTCCAGCGACGGCTTTGGCGCGTCGGCGATGCGCGCCAACGAATCGCACATGGCGCGCGGCCAGACGGGAGTGGATGCGGACCTGCAGGATCTGCAGCAAAAGATCGACGAAACCCTGAACGGCACCAATGGCGAAAGCACGGTTTCGTCCGAGTTGAAGCGGCACATCATCACCCGCGTGACCGATGAGGGGTTGGTGGTCGAGCTGTTCGATATCGCGAACGCGCCTCTCTTCGAAGAGGGGGGAACCACCCCGACCTCAACGCTGCGTCAGCTGGCGGATCTGCTGGTGGACGTGGGCGGCATGGTCACGAATTCCGTTGCCGTCGAGGCGCATTTGCGCGCGGCCCCGGTTGTCCTAAAGGAAAACCGGGCCTGGGATATCTCGACCGAGAGGGCGCAGGTCATGCGCGGGCTGTTGATGGATAGCGGGCTCGCGCCTCAGCGGGTGTCGCGCGTGACAGGCCATGCAGATCGGGACCCGGTGGTTCGAAATCCGATGGCCGTGCGCAACAATCGGGTCGAGGTGGTCTTCTTGCGCCGGCCGACCTGAAACAGGCGGTCGTCCAAAATGCAGGCCGGATTGAATTGGATTTTATCTGTTAGGCGGATGTTAAAGGAGCGCGCGTAAGTCTGGTCGTCGATCAAGGTCGATGCAGCAGAAAGGCGTATCCATGACAATCTCTTCTTCGCTCAATGCGGGCGTGGCGGCGCTCAATGCCAATGCCAACCGCCTCGCGGCGATTTCAGACAATATCGCCAATTCGGCGACCTACGGCTACAAACGGGTCGAAACGGATTTTCAGTCGATGGTGATCAGCGGATCGGGCGGCAGCTATTCTGCCGGGGGCGTGCGGTCGTCGACGCAGCGCCTGATTGACCAGGGTGGCTCTCTCAGCACCACATCCAACGCAACGGACCTGGCTGTGCGCGGTCGCGGGATGCTGCCCGTGGCGCGCGCCAGTGAAGTGGCGCTGGACAATGGCGGCCAGCAGATGCTGCTGACGACAACGGGATCTTTCCGTCCCGATGCCGACGGCCTTCTGAAGACAGAAAATGGCCTGGTTCTGCTTGGCTGGCCTGCCAATCCCGATGGAACGATGTCACAATTCCCGCGTGATACGGCAGACGGGCTTGAGCCCGTGCGCATCAACGCCAATCAAGTCACAGGCGAGCCGACGACCTCGATCAGGCTGGGGCTCAACCTGCCGGCCACGGATACAAATGCAGGGGCCGCGGGCATTCCTCAGACGATGTCCGTCGAGTATTTTGACAATTTGGGCAAGCCCGAGACCGTGCAGATCGACTTTGCTCCCACCATTCCCGGCACGGGCAATTCGAATGAATGGGCCATGACGCTGCGCGATTCTGCCCAAGGCGGGGCCGTCATCGGCGAGTACACACTGAATTTCAATGACTCCCGGACAGCCGGAGGTACCCTCGCCAGCGTAGTGTCCGCCGGTGCCGGAGGGGCATATGACGCGCTTACGGGATCAGTAATCGTGAACGTCAGTGGTGGCCCGGTCGAGGTCAACATCGGCACGCTCGGTGCCCGGGATGGTATGACTCAGCTGGGTGAGAAATTCCTGCCTTTGTCCACCTCGAAGGACGGTTCTCCGGTTGGGAACATGACCTCCGCAAAGGTGGATGAAAACGGGTTCGTCCATGCGTCCTTTGACACCGGAGTGACGCGGATCATCTATCAGGTGCCGTTGGTCGATCTGCCTAATCCAAACGGTATGATCTCCCTTGATCAGCAGACATACATGCCCTCACCCGAGAGCGGCTCTTTCTTCCTTTGGAACGCGGGTGACGGCCCTACCGGCGATGTTGTCGCCTTCGCCCGAGAAGAAAGTGCAACCGACGTGGCGGGCGAATTGACCGACATGATCCAGACTCAGCGCGCCTATTCGTCAAATGCGAAGGTCATTCAGACCGTCGACGAGATGTTGCAGGAAACAACCAACATCAAGCGTTGATAAGTCGTGTGTCCCGGACGCAGGTCCTGTGTCCGGCCCTCCAATCCCGATAGAAAGTCACTCCGATGAGCATCTCCTCCGCCCTGTCGAGCGCCCTGTCTGGTCTGGCCGCAAACTCGCGCGCCGCGGGGGTGGTATCGGCCAACCTGGCAAATATTCAAACGGACGGATACGGGCGGCGGGAGCTCGAGCTGTCGCCCAACGGATATGCCGGCCTTGGCGGCGTGCGTGTCACCGGGATCACGCGGCATGTCGACAGTGCTGTCCTATCTGATCGCCGGCTTGCAGGCAGCGAAGTGGCCCATACCCAGACCCGCGCACAGTTCCTGCAAGGCATGCAGACCAGCATCGGCACGCCCGAGGAGGCAGGCTCGCTCTCGGCGCGGATCGCGGCGCTCGAGGCATCTCTCATTACCGCCGCCAGTCAACCCGAAGCGGCCGACCGGCTGCAGCAGGTCAGCTTGCGCGCGGCGGAGGTCAGCAAGGCCTTCAACGACATATCCGGCGATATCCAATCCCAGCGCATGCGCGCGGAAGAAGAGATTTCCCTGGCCGTCAAAGCTCTGAACGCCGATCTTGAGCAGGTTCACAAACTCAATATCCAAATCCAGGACGCGCAACGCAAGGGCGCGGATGCGTCTGGCCTGCTCGATCATCGGCAAGTGGTTATAGACCGTGTGGCGGAAATGGTGCCGGTTCGCGAGGTCCAGCGCGACGACGGCGCCGTTGCGCTGATGACGCCTGCCGGTGCACTCCTGGTCGATAGCTCGAGCGCGAAGCTGGACTTCACACGCACGAATATTATCGAGCCGCATATGAGTCTCGACAATGGTTTGCTCTCGGGGATTCAACTGAATGGCAAGGATGTCGCGCCATCAGGCATGCGCAGCCCCCTAGCGGGGGGGCGCCTTGCGGCACTGTTCGAGGTGCGCGACTCGCTGGCGGTCGACTCGCAGCGGCAGGTCGATGCACTGGCGCGCGACATGATCGAGCGGTTTCAGGACCTGCCTTGGGATGCCACAATCGGCAGCACGGATGCCGGCCTTTTCACCGACGCGGGCGCACGTTTTGATCCGGCAAATGAGGCGGGTATCGCAGGCCGGATGACGCTGAATGCGGCGGTTGATCTGGCCCAAGGCGGGGATCCCGCCAAGCTGCGCGATGGTCTGAGCGCTACAGTGGCGGGCCCCTCTGCCAATGCGGCGGTCCTGCACGGACTGAGCGATGCGTTGTCAGGGCGCGGCACGATGGCCTCGGGCGATCTGGGCGGCGCTGTTGGTTCGCTATCGCAACATGTCGGCAGCATGGTGTCCCAACTCGCCCAGAGCGCGCTGGCAGAAGACCGTGCGGTCAGTTTTGCCGCTGTCCGCCAGTCCGGCTTGGATGAGAGGTTGTCTGCCGACGGGGTCAACTCCGACGACGAAACCGCGCGCCTCCTGCTGATCGAGCAGGCCTACACCGCCAATGCGCGAATGATCCAGACACTCGACGATATGATGCAAACGCTACTGGGAATTTGATGATGATGTTTCATGCGATAGGTGAACTGGCACAGTCCATCTCGATGCGCCGCCAAAGTGCGTCGGTCGAGTCGGACGTCATGCGGTTGACCAAGGAGCTGTCCTCGGGGCAGGCGTCAGACATCTCGCAGCATCTCAACGGCAGCTTCGGGCAGTTGGCGGATATGGAGAACCAGTTGGCGTTGAAGGACGCGTATCGTGCCGCGGGCACTCTGGCCTCCACACAGGCTGCGACGATGCAAAGCGCGTTGGAAATGGTGCAGACCCAAATGACGGATCTGGCCGGACAGGCCATACAGTATGGTATTGGCGGAGGATCCGGACTTGAGGTGATATCGCATGGCGCAAGCGAGGCTCTGAATGCCATGGTCTCGGCACTCAACACCACGGTCGCCGGGCGTCCCGTTTTCGCAGGCACTTCTGTCGGAAGTTCCCCGCTTGCAAGTTCGGCGCAGATCATGGATGCGGCGCGGCTCGCGGTAGCGGGATCCACAGGTGCAAACGCCGTGATGACCGCCCTGGATGATTTTTTCGATACTGCCGGGGGCGGTTTCGAGACGATGATTTATCTTGGCGGAACGGATGATCTTTCGCCTCACCGCCTTGGGAACGGCGAGGAGGTCACCCTGTCGATCCGGGCTGACGACTTGCAGATACGCGCGGCTTTGAAAAACACGGTGATGGCGGCCCTCTCCGGAGATGACAGTCTGGCGCTGAGTGATGGCGAACGCCTGTCCCTCATGCGCGCATCAGGGGCGGCGATGACCGTTGGTATCGACGATTTGATCGGGTTGCGGGCGGATCTTGGCACGGCCGAAGAACGCATAGATCAATCCATGACGCGCAACGCAGCCGAGCAGTCGTCGCTGAAAATCGCCCGCAACGATCTATTGTCCGTCGATCCTTTCGAAACCGCGAGCGCCCTCGAACAGGCGCAATTGCAGCTCGAGATGATTTATACGCTCACAGCGCGGTCGTCGCGCCTCAGCCTGGTGAATTTCCTTTGAAACATCTGATCCTCCAGTTCGCCTGCTTTATTTCGATCATCCTGGCGGTTTCGATGCCTGCCGCGTCCAGCCCGATCCGGATCAAGGATCTTGTGGAGTTTGACGGTGTGCGCGGCAATGACTTGGTCGGCTATGGGCTGGTCGTCGGTCTTAACGGGACGGGTGACGGGCTCAGGAACGCGCCCTTCACCGAGGAAATCATGTCGAACATCCTCGAGCGTCTCGGGGTGAACGTCGCGGGCGAGCAGTTTCGCCCCAAGAACGTGGCCGCCGTCCTTGTGACCGCCAGTCTGCCGCCCTTCGCGCGTGCAGGGGGACAAATCGATGTCACTGTGTCTGCCATCGGTGATGCCGACAGTCTTCTTGGTGGCACCTTGGTCATGACCCCACTCAACGCGGCTGACGGCCAGATTTATGCGGTGGCGCAAGGAACGATCATCGCGGGCGGAGCTGCGGCCAAGGGCGACGCGGCGACCGTCGTGCAGGGCGTTCCCACATCCGGGACCATTCCGTCAGGGGCGCGGGTCGAGCGTGAGATCGCTTTCGAGCTGAATTCGCTCGATCAGCTCAGGCTGGCTTTGAGGGAGCCCGATTTTACCACAGCCGGGCGGATCGAGAATGTCATCAACGGCAGCTTTGGCAGGGCCGTGGCGGTCATGCTGGATAGCGGCACGGTTCAACTCGATATCGCGCGCACGCGTGCGCCCTCCCCGGCTCACGCCTTGGCGCAGATCGAGAATTTGCTGGTCGAGCCGGAGACGAAGGCGCGTGTCGTCGTCGATCAGCGCTCGGGAACGATCGTAATGGGGCAGGACGTGCGGATCAGCCGGATTGCCGTCTCGCAGGGCAATCTGACTCTGCGTGTCGACGAAACCCCCATCGCCGTGCAGCCCAATCCCTTTGCCGAGGGTGAGACTGTCGTCGTACCGCGTACCAATGCCGAAATCGATGAAGAGCCCGGCATTGGCCTGGCCGAGGTGCCCCCCGGCACGACCCTTTCCGAGGTGGTCGCAGGCCTAAATGCGCTTGGCGTCGCGCCGCGGGACATGATCGACATACTCAAAAGCATCAAGGCGGCAGGCGCACTTCATGCAGAGTTTGTCGTACGGTGAGGCGTTCGAGACATGCGCTTCTGGAAAGCCTTGTCTTCCGGAGCGTGTTCAGAAGACCTGCGCCGCTTGGACAGCACGGCGCCAGGCCTGATACTTGGTATCTCGCAGCTGCTCGGGCATCTTGGGCGTGAATGTGCGTTCCAGTGTCCACATGCGGGCAAAGCCATCCTGCCCCGGATAAAGCCCTGCGCGCTCGCCCGCCAGCCAAGCGGCTCCCATTGCCGTTGTCTCGAGCGTCGCGGGCCGGTCAACCGAAGCGCCGATGATGTCCGAGAGGAATTGCATGGTCCAGTCCGAGGCGCTCATCCCGCCATCGACGCGCAACGTGGCGGCCGCGCCCCCGCCGTCGGTCGAGCAGCTCCAGTCCAGATGCATGGCCTCCAGAAGATCGCGTGTCTGGTATCCAACCGCCTCGAGCGCCGCGCGTGCCAACTCGGCGGGACCGGAATTACGCGACAGGCCGAAAATCGCGCCGCGGCAATCGGCATTCCAATAAGGCGCCCCGAGGCCGGTAAACGCAGGGACAAGTACGACATTCTGGCCCGGATCCGCAGCCTCTGCCAGGGGCTGGGTTTCGCTGGCGGCCCGGATCATCTTGAGGCCGTCCCGCAGCCATTGGACAACCGCCCCAGCAACAAAAATGGACCCTTCAAGCGCATATGTGACCTGCCCGTCCAACTGATAAGCGATCGTGGTCAGCAATCGGTTGTTCGACTTCACCGGTGTTGACCCAGTGTTCAGCAAGGCAAAGCACCCGGTTCCGTAGGTCGATTTCAGCATGCCGGGCTCAAAGCAAGCCTGCCCGATGGTGGCGGCCTGCTGATCACCCGCAACGCCGTAAATGGGAATCGGCCGCCCGAACAAATCATCGCGAGTGACGCCGAAATCCGCCGAGCAGTCACGCACCTCGGGCAGCATGTTCATGGGGATGTCCAGAAGATCGCAGATCGTCTGGCTCCATCGGCCTTTGCGGATATCATAAAGCAGCGTGCGCGCGGCATTCGTGGCGTCGGTGACGTGCGAGCTGCCGCCCGTTGCCTTCCAGATCAGATAGCTGTCGACCGTGCCGAAGAGCAGATCGCCCGACCTGGCCTTTGCGCGGGAACCCTGGACGTTGTCGAGGATCCATTTGAGCTTGGTGCCGGAAAAATAGGGATCGAGGAGCAGCCCGGTTCGCTCGCTGACCATGGCCTCGTGGCCAGCCTCCCGCAGAGCGTCGCAGATCGCCGATGTACGCCTGTCTTGCCAGACGATCGCGTTATGGATCGGCTTGCCTGTCTTGCGATCCCAAACCAGTGTCGTTTCGCGCTGATTGGTGATGCCGATGGCGGCAATATCGGCCGCCGTGGTACCGGCCCGTTCGATCACTTGGCGGCACGTGCCGGCGACGGTCGACCACAGATCTGAGGCGTCATGTTCGACCCAGCCAGATTGCGGATAATGCTGAGGAAACTCCTCCTGGGCGACGGCGGCCACTTGCAGTGCCTCGTCGAACAGGATGGCGCGGCTGGAGGTGGTGCCTTGGTCGATCGCTAGTATGTAGGTCATGGTGTCTCGAAGTTGCCGATGCAAATTTTAGGGCGTCGCAAGAGGCGGTCACGGAGTCCGGGCCGTTTTCACGCTACAGGATATTTTGCGAAGCTCCTAGTTGGAGGTTCTGAACGATGTATTGAGGCCAGATGAGGCAGGGTTTGGACTGAGGAAACCGCACTAGGCGGGACGATCTTGTAATGAGCACGTTATAGATCCGCCTGGGCCAGCTCTGCGCCATGGCGTAGGCGCCGCGCAACGTATCGTTGCAGCGTCTCTACTTGCGCTGCACTTAAGCGAAGGCCCAGTTTCGTTCGGCGCCACAGAATATCCTCGGCGCCGCGGGCATATTCATGCGTCATAAGCCAGTCCACTTCGGCAGCGGTCAGATCAGCGCCGAAATCCTCGCCAAGGTCCGATGTGCTGCGAGCGCTCTGAAGGATGTCTTTTGCCTCGGTGCCGTAGGCGCGGATCAGGCGCCGGGCCCATGCGTCGTTCAAAAACGGATAATCATCCATCAGCCGCGAAATCAGGCCTTCGACATCTGCGACCGCGAAGTCCCCGCCGGGCAGTGGGACGCCAGCGGTCCATTTCGAAGGCACTCCGGCCATTTCGTTCGTGACCAGATCCAGTACGCCTTCGGCGAGTCGGCGATACGTCGTGATCTTGCCGCCGAAAATGTTGATGACAGGCGCGCCTGCGCTGCGATCGACTTTAAGCGTATAGTCCCGCGTGGCGGCCGTAGCGGAGGAGGCGCCATCATCATAGAGGGGGCGCACGCCGGAATAGCTCCAGACTATGTCGTCGGCGGAAATGGGGGTCTTGAGATAGGCGTTGACGAAGTCGATCATGTAGGCCTGCTCGGCCGGGGTGCAGACGGGGGGCACCTCTGGATCTTCGTGCGCCTGATCGGTGGTGCCAATCAGCGTGAAATCCGTCTCGTAGGGAATGGCGAACATGATGCGTCCGTCAGTGCCTTGAAAGAAATAGCATTTATCGTGGTCAAAAAGGCGGCGGGTGACGATGTGGCTGCCGCGTACGAGCCGCACACCGTCTTTGCTGCGCGAATGGATCGTATCACGGATTACCTCGCCCACCCAGGGCCCGCCCGCGTTGATGATGATGCGCGCGTGGATCATGCGGGTCTCGCCTGTGTCGACATCCTTCAGCGTGACGGCCCAGACGCCGTCCTCTTGCTGTGCCGAAACGACGCGGGTGCGGGTGAGAATGGTGGCGCCGCGCGCTTCCGCATCGCGAGCGTTCAGCACGACCAGCCGTGAATCCTCGACCCAGCAATCCGAGTACTCGTAGGCCTTGATAAACCGTGCCTGCAGGGGCCGCCCCTCGGCCGATGAGGCGAGATCGAGCGTCGTGGTGCCTGGTAATATCTTGCGGCCGCCAAGGTGATCATAGAGGAAAAGACCCAGCCGGATCAGCCAAGCCGGCCGGCGCCCCTTCATCCACGGCATCACGATGTTGAGAAGGCGGGACGTCGGGGTATCGCTCTCGAACCGCATATCCTTGTGATAGGGAAGGACAAAACGCATCGGCCAAGAAATGTGCGGCATTGCGCGAAGGAGGGTTTCGCGCTCGATCAGGCTTTCGCGGACGAGGCGAAATTCGAAATATTCGAGGTATCGCAATCCACCATGGAAGAGCTTGGTCGAGGACGATGAGGTCGCCGAGGCCAGGTCCGACATCTCGGCCAGCGTGACGCGAAGGCCGCGCCCCGCGGCATCTCGCGCGACGCCGCAGCCGTTGATGCCGCCGCCGATCACCAGCAGATCCTGAATTTCTTCATCACGCGGCACGTTCGACACTCCCGGCTGACGGCGCCTATGCGCCTCGTGCGCACATTAGCAAAGCGCGGCAAAAAGAACATGGTTTATTTTCGTTTTTGTTCGCTTTTCACTGGCGATTTTCTGAAGGGTGGATAGGCTGGCTTGGCGGTATCGGCGATCTTTGGCAGTTAAGGCTTGCCCCAACAGGAGCGCCGGAAGAGCGCGCCGCAACACAGTGCAGAAATGCGTGTCTGCTTTATTTGATGGATGGTTCATGTCCCAAACCTTTCGGCACCCGGAAATTCTCGAGCTTGCCCGGCGCGATGGGAAGGTGACCGTCGAAGGTTTGGCAGAGCACTTTGGTGTAACCCTGCAGACCGTTCGACGCGATTTATCGGACCTGTCTGATGCCGGCCGGCTGGAGCGGGTGCATGGCGGCGCGGTCCTCCCGTCGGGAACGATCAATATCGGCTATGAGGAGCGGCGCAGGATCAACGCGGATGGCAAGCGCGCCATTGCCCGGGCCTGCGCCGCTCGTATTCCCGATGCCAGCGCGATCTTTTTGAATATCGGAACCAGCACCGAGGCGGTGGCCGCCGAGCTGATCCACCACCGCAACCTCCTGGTGGTCACCAACAATATGAACGTGGCGAATATTCTGGCGCAGAACCGCGAATGCGAGGTCATCGTTACGGGCGGTTGCTTGCGCCCGTCCGATGGTGGTCTGACCGGGGACATCACGAAGGCGGCGATCAATCAGTTCAAGTTCGATATCGGTATCATAGGCTGTTCGGCCATTGATCCGGATGGCGACATCCTCGACTTCGACGTTCAGGAGGTGGGTGTCAGCCAGGCTATTCTTGGGCGCTCGCGGCATCGGATGCTGGTCGCCGATCATGGTAAATTCAAGCGCATCGCCCCGGCACGGATTGCCCCGTTGGCCGAGATCGACATGCTGTTCACGGACAAGCCAATCGCCGCGGGGCTGCGGGAGCGTTGTGACGCTTGGCGCACCGAGGTCATTTTGGGAGCCGGCGATTAGAAATACCCGCGCACCAGACTGCCTGCGATAAGGGACCACCCATCTGCGATCACGAAGAAGGCCAGTTTGAACGGGAGCGAGACGATAGCGGGAGGAACCATCATCATGCCCATCGACATCAGGATCGCCGCGACGACGAGGTCGATGATGAGAAACGGCAGGAAGACCAGAAACCCGATCTGAAATGCGCGGGCTATTTCGGACAGAAGAAAGCTGGGAATAAGCACCGAAAGGGGTGCCTCGGGCCCGGGCGCGATACCGGCTGCATCGGGACGAAGGGCGGCCATCGCGGCGAAGGTATCGCCGTCGAGCCGGCCCGCCATAAAGGTGCGGAACGGCTCAAGAGTGCGCGGCACGGCGGTTTCCAGGGGAATCGTTTCATTCAAAAGGGGGCTGATGCCCTGCTCCCAGGCGGTCATGAAGACCGGCTCCATGACGAAATAGGTCAGGAAAAGCGCGAGGCTGACGATAAGCATGTTGGGTGGCGATTGCTGCAGGCCGATGCCTTGGCGCAAGATGCCGAGCACAGTCACCATGAAGGGAAAGCAGGTGATCATGATCGCAAGGCCCGGCGCAAGGCTGAGCACCGTGATCAGCGCCAGAAGCTGCAATGTGCGCGCCGACAGGGATCCGTCATCTCCCAAAGAGAGTGAGATGTCTTGTGCAGCCGCCGGGGCGGCCAGAAGCGCCAATCCGATCGCTGCCAGCGCGAAGGCTCGTATCATGCGAGGCCATCCTGAAGGTCGGCGACTTCGGTAAGGCGCACGGCCAGCTGGCCTTTCTGATCGCCTTCGAGTTCCTCAAGCTCGCCGCGGGCGATAAGGCGATCTCCGACATAAAGTTCGACCGGATCATCGACCCTCTTGTCCAGCGGCAAAACCGCGTCCTTGCCCAGTTTGAGCAAGTCACGGATGAGGGGGCGCGCCTTGCCGACAGAGATCGTGATCTCGATCGGGACGGACGAAAACGGGTTCGTCTGCTCGGTTGTGCGCGCCTGTGCGCCGACGGGGGCATCCATCATGCTGTCTCCTTCTTGTGTTCTTCGAAAAAGCCGCTGACTGCGGTATCAATCTGTTTCAGCACGGCATCGAGATCGATTTCCTGCTCGCTGCCGGCCACGCGGATGTGGACCTGCCCGTCGCCCAGCGACGGCTCGATCTCTATCGTGACATCGGTGATGTCCCGGTCTTCGATCAGCGTTTCGAGGGCCTCGGCATTGTTCGGTGCCGTGACGAGGCGCATGGGGCCGGCCATCACGCTGCCGGCCATTTCTTCGAGCGTCTCGATCACGCGGTCTCCCAGCGTGAGGCGCGCCATCCGGGGCAGGACGCTGTTGACCATACCGGTCATCAGGGGGCGCAAGGCCGCCAGCAGGTCGCGCTGCGCCTCGGCCATGGTGAAGGAAATGTCCTGCAGGTTGCCCGCAAAATCCGAAGACACCCGGTCGGCCTCGTCCTTGGCCGCTTTGACGGCATCCTCCCACCCCGCCTTGTAGCCTGATTCGAAGGCCTCGAGCCTTTTGTCCTCGAGCGAGACATCGGTGATCGAGAGGCTTTGCGCTCCGGTCTCGGTGGTGAAATCTTCCAGCAGATGCGCGATGCTCATCAGGCGTTCTCCTCTTCGCCTTCCAGCCAGTTGCGCAGGATCTCGACTGTTTCCTCCTGTCGATCGGTGATCATGCTCCGCAGCTTCGCCACCGGGTCTTCGCCGGCTTCGCGGCTGGCGGCGATGGCGCCTCGTCCTGAGACAACGGGAAGGCTGGCTTCGTCCATGTCCGAGGTGTCGATCTCGCCCGTCAGGGCGGCCTGCGCGGTGGTGGAGGCCTGATCTGCCGTCTCGGACGGGGCTCCGCTGCGCGGGGCCTCGAGGGCAGGTCTATCGGCCTCTCGCGATTGCGAGAGGATGGGGCGGATGACGAAGAGGCCCAAGACCAGGGCAACGATCCCCAATACGGCAGCCTGAATGAGAGACATCATGTCGAGGCCCATCCTCATCCAGATCGAGGGCTCGGCCGCGGTTCCGGAAATGGTCAACGGCTGAAATTGGAGCGTTTTTAGCGTGATGACATCGCCGCGCGCCTCGTCGAAGCCGACGGCGGAAGCGACCAGATCGCGCAGCGCCTCCATCTCGGCCTCGGGGCGGGGCGCATATGTCTCGGTGCCGCTTTCGTCGAGACCGGTGGTGCCGTTGACCAGCACGGCCACGCTCAGACGCTTGATGGCGCCCGGCGCCTGGGTGATCTCGCGCTCGGTCTGCGAGACCTCATAATTGATACGCTCGCGTGTTTCGTTCGTCTGACTGTTGGAGCTATCGCCGCCAGCCGCGTCCCCATCAGGCAGATTGGAGGCGACCGTCACGTCGCCGCCACCCTGATCGGAGGCCGAGTTGGTGCGCTCTTCGGTATCCGTACTGATCGCAACGCGGCTGTCGGGATCAATCGTTTTCTCGCGGATCAACTCCGTCGTCTTGACCGTGTCGACGCTGACCTCCACGACGGCGTGACCAGGGCCGACGCGCGCCTCCAGCAAGCGCTGAACACGTTGACGCAGGGCATCCGAGCGGTCTTCGCCGACATTGGTCGGTGCTTCTTCTGCGCCGCCGATCAGGCCTCCACTGCTGTCGATGATCGACACGTCATCCGCCGTCAGCCCCGCCACCGCGCTTGCCACCAGAAACTTGAGGGCCTGCGCCTGTTTTGCGGGCAGATCGCTGCCGGACGAGGTAATCATTACGGAGGCCGTGGGGCGCACATCGCGTTGGAACGGGTTTGATCCGGTATTCGCGATATGAACCCGTGCGGCGATGATCACCGGATTGGCCACGATCGTGCGCGCCAGTTCGCCCTCCTTGGCGCGCCAATAAGCAGCGTCGAACATTTGCGATGTGGTGCCGAAGCCGGACAGCGTGTCGAGCAGCTCGTACCCCTGGCTGGAATTGCTGGGGAGACCCTCGCTGGCCAGCGTCATGCGCAGGGTATCGCGCTGGGCCGAATCGACGAAGATGGCGCCGCCGCGCACCTCATATGTCACGCCGCGCTGCTCAAGGGCGCGCACGACCTCACCGGCTGGGCCGCTTTCGAGGCCCGCATAAAGCAGATTCAGGCTGGGCGTCGTTGCCATACGCGACAGGCCCAGAACAGCCGCGAACATTGCGATGGCGGCGAGGATGATGATGATGCGTTTGCGCGGATCCAGAGTGGTCCAAAGGGTCGCGATATTCTGCAATTTCTTTGCCTCCTCATGTCCCGCGTTCTGCCGGACGTTGAGGTCATGTTTGGCTCATCAGCCTTAACAATCGGTTAGTGCCTGATGGTTATGTTGCCGGGGACAGCAAAGAGGTTCGCATTATGGCCAAGACCAAAGAGGATACAGGCGAGACGCCTACGAAAAAGTCGAAACTGCCCATTATCATAGGGCTTGCCTTGGCACTCGCCGGTGGTGGCGGGGGATTTTACGCAGTGTGGTCAGGACTGATTCTGGGGCCCGAATCGGCGGGGGATCATGCACCGGAGAAGGCGGATGATCATGCCGTTGCCAGTGCTATTCCTGACGTGGCCTATGTGCCCATCGAGCCGCTGGTGATCTCGCTGGGGGACGGCGCAACCGGCAAACATCTGAGATTTCGCGCGCAGCTTGAAGTCGTGCCTGCCTACCGCGCTGAGGTGGAGCATTTGATGCCGCGGGTTGTCGATGTGCTGAATTCTTATCTGCGCGCACTTGAACTGGCTGATCTGACGGACAAGGCGGCGCTGGTGCGGCTTCGCGCTCACATGTTGCGCCGTCTGCAAATCGTCACTGGAGACGGGCGGATCAACGATCTGCTCATCATGGAATTTGTACTGAACTGAGGACCTGACATGGAACTGATCGCTGATATCTTGCTAGTGGCGGGCGCATTGGGCGCCGGATTTTACTGCTATGTTCTTGGACGCCGGCTGAGCCGGTTCAATGATCTCGAGACTGGCGTGGGCGGCGCTGTTGCCGTGTTGTCAATGCAGGTGGATGACCTCACCAAGACATTAGAAGCCGCGCGTAACACTGCGGGCGCATCGGGAGAGGCTCTTGAGACGTTGACGGAGCGCGCGGAAACCGTCGCCAAGCGACTCGAACTCATGGTCGCCTCCATGCATGATCTGCCGCCTGCGCCGCCGCCTGCGCTCGAGCCGAAAACCCCCTTGGGCCCGATATTCCGCCGCCATGATTCGACGAGCGCGTCGCAATGAGTAGGGCGGTGAAACGCCGCCGGGGCAAGACCATGCGCGGCGCGTTGACGCTGGTGGCGTCTCTTCTGATTTTATCTGCGGTGCTGCGGATTGGCGGCGATGCGGGGCGGGCCTGGGCGCGAGCGTCCGATGCTCCTGAGCGTGAGGTGGCCGTCGTCGAATGCACGACCGAAGACGACCTGCACGATATGCTCAAGAGCTTTCAGGCGCGCGAGGCGCAGGTCGCGCAACGCGAGGGCGAGATCATTGACCGTCAGCAGGCGCTGAAGGTGGCTGATCGCCAGATCGAGAGCAAACTCGCCCAACTGAAGGCGGCCGAAGAAAAGCTACGCCGCACCCTGACCATTGCGGATACTGCAGCAGAAAGCGATATCGACCGGCTGACCAAGGTCTATGAGAGCATGAAGTCGAAAGACGCGGCGGCGCTCTTCGAGGAAATGGATCCAGATTTCGCTGCGGGGTTTCTTGGCAGGATGAAACCTGACGCCGCTGCAGGGATCCTGGCCGGGCTCAGCCCACAGGCCGCGCATACATTTTCCGTCGTTTTAGCGAGCCGGAATGCAGGCGCACCCAAGGAGTGATCCGGCGATCACTCAGCGAATATTAACCTGCGCCGGGCACACTGCTGTTGATTGTCACTGAGAACTGACCCGGCAACTGCAGAAATTGTCATCGAGAATTGACCCATGTGCAACCTTGCCCC
>NZ_JBHFPE020000010.1:0-117157 GCF_043355935.2 Roseovarius roseus
GGCAAGGTTGCACATGGGTCAATTCTCGATGACAATTTCTGCAGTTGCCGGGTCAGTTCTCAGTGACAATCAACAGCGAGGCCTCAAGTTTCCACGAAGGAGAGCGCTTTTCAGCACCTAAACGGGGCGGGAAGGTTAGGGAGGTTTTCGACGTGCCGGAGGGACGCACGCTTAAGAAATACCAGAAAATCTATCATGAATTCGGTCGGAACCCGATCGTCCTGATGGACCGTGAACACTTGAAAGGCAACCGCACGCGGCGGATGAGCCTCTTTCAGGAAACCTTCATCGATCACGTCATCAGTCTTTGGAACGATCGGCGCCTCCCTAAGCTGGCGCCATTTCTGAGGTTGGCTGAAGCTGATTTTCACGTCCCTCCGCATGAAGTCGCAGCTGGTTTCCAGTTTCCTTCGATCACGACGATAAGGGGCCGTATCAAAGCGCTCTCCGAATTCGTTAAGCAACTGGGGAGGAACGGCGCACACCACGCCCGAAATCGAAAGGGGGCAGGCTCTACCGACATCCGCGCCCTCTGCTACGGTGAAAATGTCCAAGTTGATCAGGTATTCCTGTCGATTTTCACTGAGAGGGACGGGACCGTCCGGGCAAAACAGATTGATCCTCGCCAGGTACCGGAAGCACTTGAGGAAGATGAAATCCGACGCTTCTGGCTGCATGTGATGGTCGATCTCGCCACCCGGCTTCCCATGGCATGGATCATCGCCAAAACGGCTGACGGAGATCATACCGAAGCCCTTCTGCGCATGGCCACCCGCGACAAGAGCCGCGAAAAGATCCGCTATGGTTGCAAGAAAGACCCGGCGCCACCTGTCCGGATCCGGAAGTTCGAGGCGGATAACGGAACTGCAACGCGCAATGCTCAAATTTATGGTAAGCAACTCGGCTCTGGAATGACAGTCATCCCCGGAAGAACTTATCACGCGTCAGACAAGCCCCACGTTGAAACCATGTTCGGAACCGTGCAGTGGCAGGTCTTGACTTTTTTGCCCGGTTATACGGGAAGCCGCCCGGGAGAACTGAAAGACTATGATCCCAAGGGTTCTGCGGAGGTCAGTCACAACGGAATCTACGGGACCCTGACCCGATACTTTGTCGACGAATACTCCCATACGGGTCATCGTGGGATTGGAATGTACGGAGCAACGCCTTGGGAGAAGCTTCAGGAGGTTGTGGCTACCTACCAAGCCATCGAGGCCCCCTCGCAGCGGGAGCGCTGCCTCCACCTCGGGATCAAAACAAAAGCGAGCACGACGACTGAAGGTGTCAAGGCGTTCAACATTCCTTTCAACTCGACCGCCCTTCAGAAATTTTCCGGCGGTGTCTCTCGTAAGGTCACGATCCACCTCGATCCGGATGATCTTCGCAAGGCGTACATTACAGCGGAAGGTCGAGATGAGGTCATTGAGGTCCATCTGACCATGACGGCATTCGTTGACCTGACCCTTGAAGACGCGATCAGTGTGATGGAGGAGGCGTGTCGGCGGGATCCGAAGGCGCAGGAGCTGCATGACACTCACCTGAAGGAGGTGCGGGCGCGCCGCGCCAAGGATTCCGGCTTCTTCCCGGACACGCGAGATCCATCCAACTATCAGACCACCGATCAACTGAGGCACCGGGCAGATCGCCTTGCGCAGGTCTCAGTGCGGCCGTCTGGCGTGACAGGACCTACTGCGCGTCCGGGGCACGTAACCGACAGGAGCGGCGGCGCGTCCGTCTTCAAGGTCAGCAAGACAAATTCAGCGTCAGTCTCAACTTCGCCGTCAACCGAGCAGGCACCCCGGTCTTACGGAAGAACGTTCACTCCCCTCAAGGACAGTAAGTTATGAAATCTCTCTTTAACCCTCAGGTCGCCGAGACGGCGGCCCTCAATACTGGCCGCCATTTCTCACTCGCTCGCGGTGAGAAACTCTGGACGACTTTTGGTGATATGCTCAGCCGCCATATCGGACGCCTGCAGAGTGGCGCTTGGTTCGAAGGGGATGTGCTTTTGATCACCGGCTTGAGCGAGTCCGGAAAGACGCGGGAAATCAATGAGATCCTGGCACAATTGCGCGCACAGGAGATCCCGCTGCCGAATGGTAATCCCGCACGTATCGTTCAGTGTGTGCTGAACCGGACGGGGGGATGGAAAGATCTCGGCAGGAAAACGTTGAAAGCGATGGGATACTGCCTGTCCGACAGCGCGCGGCTCAACCAAACTGAGATCTGGGCGCGTGTCGCTCATCAAGCTGAACTCCAGGGGATCATCGGCATTCACTTCGACGAAACTCAGCATATTTTCGCCGGCAAGTCTGATGATGACAGGCAAATGACCCTCGACAGCTTCAAGACACTCCTGAAAACACCTGACTGGCCTTTGAGCCTGATTATGTCGGGGGTACCAGAACTTGCGGATCATATCCGTCTGCTCGACCAGACCCAGAACAAGGTAACCCATCTTCATTTTGATGGGATCGACCTGCCTCAGGACTTGAGTGTGATCCACGAGATCGTAGGCAGTTACGCCATGGAGAATGGCCTCGAGGTTGATGAATATCTCTTGACCGAGGACTTCTATCGTCGTCTCGCATTCGCTTCGGCGCTGAGGTGGGGAACACTCATCAAATTGACGATCGACACGATCGGAAAGGCGCGTGATTCAGGCTCAACGGTCTTGAAGCACGAACACTACGTGAATTTTTGGGCCGCGAAGGCCAACGTGAACACCTTGGCGACACCCTTCACCCATGATGGATACGAGACCATGTTCCGCCCGGATAAGCCGTTCCAAGTGTATATCTCATAATAACCTTCTCACCCACGATCCCGATAAAGAACCGCGCTTCGGCGCGGTTTTTTGTTTTTCGTTTTAAGGTTTTGGGCGACGCCTGAGACTGAGAACTGCGCAAGCTTATGGTGTGCTGCGCATGCTTATGAATTCCCTGCTCTTTGGAAGGGGCGTAAGTTGTTGATATTGTGTTTCCTTATTTCGATTCGAATCGATGTCCGGACGCGGCGCGCACTATTATGGTTTCTCTCGGTCTTCGTGTTCTGTCTGAGAAACAGATAGGCTGCGATGGAGCCGGGATAAAAGGATCTCTTAGCGGCATTTGACTGCTGTGGTGCACAGGTTGGAGCTCCGATTGGTTTCGGCACCACCCTTCGGCAAATGAAAAGTTCTTCAATGTGTCGGGCACCGACCGTGTCGTCGGATGTGCTCCACGGATAGGTTCAAATGCCAAGGTTGGAGCCGCGCGGGTGTGGAGTGCCCCCATCGAGTGGTCCAAGTTAATTGTTAGTGCATGGTCGGCCTTTGGTCCTTGCTGCGGGGTTTGCCTCCTGTGATGGTGGCGGCATGAGTATGCCCAGTGATCAGATCCAGATTTTCGTTCTTCTAGTTGTGGTCGTCATCCTGCTGATCTGGGGGCGATTTCGCTATGATCTGGTGGCGTTCACGGCGCTTATCCTAGCCGCCGCGCTGGGGCTGGTTCCGGGCGAAGAAGTGTTCTCGGGGTTCGGCCATTCGGCGGTGGCGATCATCGCGCTGGTGCTCATCGTCAGCCGCGGCCTGTCATCCTCGGGCGCGGTCGAGCTGATCGCGTCCAGGCTGATCGACTCGGATCGCACGCTGCCGCTGCATATCTCCATCATCGCGGCGGTGGGGGCGGGGCTTTCGGCGATCATCAACAATGTCGCGGCGCTGGCCCTGCTCATGCCGCTGGATATCGAGGCGGCCAAGAAGGCAAAGCGTTTGCCCGGGCGCAGCCTGATGCCGCTTTCTTTCGCGACCATTCTGGGGGGCATGATCACGCTGATCGGCACGCCGCCCAATATCGTCATCTCCGAGTATCGCAACGACGCCTTGGGTCAGCCCTTCGCGATGCTGGACTTCGCGCCGGTCGGGCTGTCGGTTGCGATCATTGGTATCGTCTTCGTCTCCGTTCTGGGCTGGCGTCTGTTGCCCGAGCGCGGCTCGGCCACCGGGGCGGGCCACGAGATCCGCCAGGGCAGGTATGTTGCCGAACTGCGCGTGGGCGAGCAGAGCTTCAAGGACGATCTGCTGGTGCAGGACCTCTACCCGAAGGCGGATGACGCCGATGTCCACCTTCTGGGCCTCATCCGCAACGGCAAGAGGCGGCCGGGCCTTGCCATGCGCGAGACGGTGCGCTCGGGCGATTTTCTGGTCGTGGAGGGCGAGCCGAAATCCATCGAGACCTTCATGGGCCAGTCCGGCCTGGAATTTGCCGGATCGGAAAAGCATGAGGGCGGCGTGACGGCGCGCGGATTGGAGATCACGGAAACCATCGTTCCCGACGGCGCGCGCATTCAGAACCGGACCGCGCGCAGCCTGCAATTGCTCAAACGACATTCGGTCACGCTGCTGGGCGTGTCGCGCGAGGGCCGGCGCTTTCGCGATCGGGTGCGGCTGCTGCCGATACGGGCGGGGGATGTCCTGCTGTTGCTGGGCACACCAGAGCGTATCGCCGCCGCGACCGACTGGCTAGGCGTGCTGCCCATTGCCGGGCGCAGCACCGAAGTCATCCAGCGCACCAAGGCCGGGATGTCGATTGGCATTTTCATTGCGGCGGTCGGCCTTGCCGTTGCGGGAGTTCTGTCGCTGACCGTCGCCCTTGGCGCTGCTGTCGTAGGCTATGTCCTGTTGGGGCTGGTCGGCGGGCGCGAGGTCTATAATTCGGTCGAATGGAAGGTGATCGTCCTTCTGGCCAGCCTGATCCCGCTGGCCGAGGCATTCGAGCGGACCGGCGGCGCCGAATTCATGGCCAACCAGATCGCGGGACTCACGCAGGGATATCCGGCCTGGGTCACGCTTGCCGCGCTTATGATCGTCACCATGACCATGTCCGACTTTCTGAATAATGTCGCGACGACACTGATCGCGGCGCCGATTGCCCTGTCGATCGCCTCTGCCACGGACACCAATCCCGACACCTACCTGATGGGGGTCGCCGTCGCCGCCTCCTGCGCGTTCCTGACTCCGATCGGGCACAAGAACAACACCATCATCCTCGGGCCGGGCGGCTACCATTTTGGCGATTACTGGCGCATCGGCCTGCCGCTCGAGGTGCTGGTCGTGGCGACTGCGGTTCCCGCGCTGCTTGTGGTCTGGCCGCTCTAGACGCCCGTGGCAGCCAGGTTGCCGAGGGGGCGCGGCGTCAGTAACACTTTGGCCATGAACCGGCCTGAGAAGGGAATGCCCCGTGCCGCAAAGCATGTCTACGTTGACGCTGTTCAGGAACCAGACGTTTCGCATGCTCTGGATCGCCGCCCTTGCCTCGAATTTCGGGGGGTTGGTGCAGGCGGTGGGTGCGGCATGGATGATGACATCGCTGACCGACTCGCAAAGCATGGTGGCGCTGGTGCAATCCTCGGTAACCCTGCCCATCATGATCTTTTCGCTGCTGGCAGGGGTGTTTGCGGATAATTTCGACCGGCGCAAGGTCATGCTGATCGCGCAGAGCTTCATGCTGGCCGTATCTGTCGTGCTGGCAATCCTGGCCTATGAGGGGTGGCTCTCGCCTTGGCTCCTCCTGGGGTTCACCTTCCTGATTGGTTGCGGCACGGCGCTTCACAATCCGTCCTGGCAGGCGTCGATGGGCGACATCGTCTCGCGCGAGGAATTGTCGGCGGCGGTGTCGCTGAACAGCATGGGGTTCAACCTGATGCGCAGCATCGGGCCGGCGGCGGGCGGGGCAATCGTCGCCATCGCGGGCGCGGCTGCGGCATTCACGGTGAACGCGCTCAGCTATGTTGGCATCATCACGGCGCTCTGGCTCTGGCGGCCTGCCACGCCCCAGCGCCGCCTCCCGCGTGAGAGGATGGGCAGCGCATTTTCCGCCGGGCTGCGCTATGTCGCGATGTCGCCCAACCTGATGAAGGTCATCCTTCGCGGCTTCGTCTTTGGCTTGTCGGCTGTCGCAACCCTGGCGCTGCTACCGCTGATCGTCAAAGATCTGCTTAGCGGAGGGGCCTTTGTCTATGGCGTGATGCTGGGCTGTTTCGGCCTTGGCGCGGTGGGCGGGGCGCTGATGAATGCCCGCCTGCGCGCGCGGTTCCAGAACGAGCGGATCACGCAGGCGGCCTTTGTCGCCTTTGCCGTCAGCAGCATCACTCTGGCGCTGAGCCGTCACTATGTCTTTAGCGGTGCCGCGCTGCTGCTGGCCGGGGGGAGTTGGGTTCTGGCGTTGTCGCTTTTCAATGTCACGATCCAGCTTTCGACGCCGCGCTGGGTCGTCGGGCGGGCGCTGTCACTTTACCAGACCGGGGTATTCGGCGGCATGGCCGGGGGCAGTTGGGCTTGGGGTGCAATCGCCGAGATGTCCGGCCCGGACACGGCCATGCTGGTCGCCGCCGTGCTGCTGCTTGTCGGGGCCGTGATCGGACGCATGATCCCACTGCCGGATTCGACCGAGCTGAACCTCAATCCGCTCAATGCCTTTACGGAGCCGTCGCTGAGGTTGAACCTGAAGCAGCGCAGCGGCCCGATCATGATCATGATCGACTACGAGATAGCGCAGGAGGATGTGACCGACTTTCTGGCCGTCATGAATGCGCGCAGACGCATAAGAATTCGCGACGGGGCGCAGCAATGGGCGCTGCTGAGGGATCTGGAGAACCCGGATGTCTGGACCGAGACTTACCATGTGCCCACTTGGGTCGAATATGTCCGCCATCACGAGCGCCGGACCCAAGCCGATGCGGAGTCCTACCAGCGCCTTCTGAAACTGCATCGCGGTGCCGAGAAGCCCAAGGTACATCGCATGATCGAGCGGCAGACCGTCCTACTCTACGACGACACGCCCCCAAAGGAGGCGCCGGGCACGGCCGAATAGGCTGGGTGTCTTCTAGTGTGGCGGGTGCCTTAATCCCTGAACGCGCCGAAACGGTCCTGAAGGCTGCGCATATGCTCCAGTCGCGCCGAAACGTTCTCGCCCATATGCGCGGTCACGTCGTTCAGCAGCAGGGTGCTGAGGCAGGAATAGGGCACATGCGAATCCCAAAAGAGTTGCGAGTCCGTGCGTAGGGGAAAGACCATCTCGGTATGGTCCCGCGCCCAGATGCAATGCGTGTCGCAGATGACGATCAGCGGAATGCCCTCCTGCTCGGCGGCGGCGGCCAAGGTCAGGCTGGCCTGGGTATAGCGCCGCATCTCGAACAGGACGACGCAATGCGTGCTGGCCGGATCGCCCAGAATGTCGCCAAAGATGCCGTCCCTGCCATCCTCGATCCGCACGTCGCCCCGCAGATAGGCAAGCCGCGTGGCAAACCCGGACGCGATGCCGGCAATCGTCTGAAACCCCGCGACATGCAGCTTTTGCGCGGCGCAGATGGCGCGGATCGCCGCGTCCCAAGCCGGGGTGCCGCGCAGGGCATAGGCGCTTTGCAGGGCGGCTACATCCATGTCGAAATTGCCCCACGCATCGCCGGTCCCTTCGGCGCGGATGCGGCCAAGACGGTCCGAGACCAGCACCGGCGGCGCCTCGATCTGGGTGAGCAGGTCGGCCTTGAGATCCGGCAGGCCGTTATAGCCCAGCTTGCGCAGGAACCGGCCCACCGTCATCTGGCTGACCCCGATGTTCTCGGCGATCGAGGCTGCCGTCTCGAAGGCCAGGCGCTCGAAATGCGTAAGCATGTAATTGGCCACGGACTTCTCGGCGCGGGTCAGCTCCGGGTATTTCGCGCGCAGGCGATCCTGAAGGGGCGGCTGACTCATGCACGATCCTTCGGGGCGGCAAGTTCCGGCAGGCGGTCGAACCAGGGGCGTTCCGCCTCGATCTGGCCCGCCAGGCGAAAGAGGATATCCTCGCGCCCGAAATCGGCCGAGATCATCACGCCCACCGGCAGCTCGCTCTTTGAAGGTGCCGGACGGTGCCAGCCCAGCGGCACCGACATGCTGGGCGCGCCCGTCATGTTGTAGAGCTGCGTAAAGGGCGTGAAGCCGGTGAGCGCGGCGCGATAGGCGTCCATATCTTCGGTATCGGTGCGCTGCACGCCCAGTTCGGGCGGCAAAGTCGCCAGTGTCGGGCTGAGGATCACGTCAAAGCGCGCGTGCAGATCAGCCATGCGCCGGCTTTGCGCATGGATCTGAAAGAGCGCTTCGGCGTAATCCTCGGCGCTCATGTCCCGCGCGTCCTCGACAGCGCTCCAGGTCACGTTGTCGACATCCGACTGCTTCACCTTGCGGCCCCTGCGCGTGCCGATGGCGTTGATGCTGCGCGCGACATTGCTGGCCACCAGCACCCAGAGCGCCTTTTGCAGGGGCTCGACCTCGCCGGGCAGCGTGATTTCCTCCACCTCATGGCCGAACGAGGCCAGCAAATGCGCGGCGTCCTGGGCGGCCTTTTGGCACGGCGCAGCGACCGGCTTGCCGCTCATCGGAGAGACTTGCCAGCAGACGCGCAGGCGGCCGGGGTCCCGCTGTACTTCCTCGGCATAGGGCCGCGTCCGCGCCGGGGCGCAATAGGGATCGCCCGGTGCCATGCCTTGGGTTGCGTCCATCATCGCGGCGCTGTCGCGCACGGACCGGGTCAGCACATGCGACACCGAAAGGCTGCCCCAGCCTTCGCCGACCAACGGACCGGACGGATTGCGCGCGCGCGACGGCTTTAGCCCAAAGAGGCCGCAACACGAGGCCGGGATTCGGATCGAGCCACCCCCATCGCTGCCATGCGCGGCCGGAACGATGCCCGCCGCCACCGCCGCCGCCGTCCCGCCCGAGGAGCCGCCGGCGCTGCGCGACAGATCCCAGGGGTTGCGCGTCGCGCCCGTGAGGGAGGTCTCGGTCGACGCGGCAAGCGAGAATTCCGGCGTCGTCGTCTTGCCGAAGATGACGACCCCCGCGGCCTTATAGCGCGCGACCAGTGTCGAATCGCTGGCCGCCGGCACGCCTTTGGACAGCAGGCGCGCGCCGTTGGCGGTGATATGCCCCGCAAGCTCGCCCGAGGCGTCCTTGAGCAGGAAGGGCACTCCCCGAAACGGGCCGTCCGGCAGGCCGGCGGCGATGGCCGCGCGGCCATGATCATATAGCTTTTGCGACAGCGCGTTGATCGCCGGATTGCACGCCTCGGCGCGCGTGATAGCCGTCTCCAGCAGGTCGGTGGGCGAGGCGTCACCGCTTCTGACCAATGCGGCCAGACCGGTTGCGTCGTGCTGTGCGTAGTCTTTCATCGGAGCGAACCTTTATCCAATGTTATAGAAGATAACCCTGATTGACAGAATGGGACTTTTATAACAGCATCGTCAACAAGCTCTGCACGCACCGATGCAATGAGCGTATCAACCGGGGAAAATCTGACATGAAAACTCTCAATCTGATGGGCGCGACCGCGCTGCTGGCTTTTGGCCCGATGGGCGTCCTGGCGCAGGACACCGTGATGACATGGGGCAAGCCCGCCGAGATCACCGGCTTTGACGTGCACGTCGCCGGGACAGTGGCCTCATGGGAAATGTATCAGATGGTCTACGAGACTCTTCTGACCACCGATGCGGATCTCGGGCTCGCCGCCGGCCTCGCCGAGGCGTGGGAGCAGACATCGCCCACCACCTACACGCTGACCCTGCGCGAAGGCGCCGCCTTTTCCAACGGGCGCGCGGTCACGACCGATGACGTCATCGGCAGCCTCGAGCGGATCAAGAACCCCGAAACGGCCAGCTACTGGTCGCCCCAGCTGGGCGATATCGCCCGCATGGACGCCACCGGCGAGCGCGTGATTGAGGTCGAGCTGGCCAGCCCCCAGGCGACCTTCCTGCCCGCGCTGGCGCATATCACGGCGGCGATCCTGCCGATGAAAGAGCTGAAAGAGGGCAGTTTCGATCCGGCGTCGCAGATGCTCGGCTCGGGGCCCTTCATGGTCGAAGAGCACAAGCAGGACGAAAGCTGGACGCTGGCCCGGAACCCGCATTACTGGCGCGACGGGTACCCCCTGGCCGACACGCTGCAGGTGCCGATCATTCCCGACGAGAGCGCGCGCATTGCCGCGCTGCGCGACGGGCGCATCGACTTTACCACGTTCGAGAACCCGGATGCGCAGCAGATGCTGGGCACCGCCGCCAACGTCGCCATAGATGTGCAGCAGACCACCAATTACTACCGTCTCGACGTCAACGCGCTGGACGAGGACTCGCCTTTCCATGACAAGCGGATCCGCCAGGCGATGAACCTCGCGCTGGATCGGGACGCAATCAACGACTTCGTCTTTGCGGGCACATCGGCGCCCGACTTCCCCGTGCCCGCCGCCTTCGGCAAGGACGCCTGCCGGGATCTGGATACCTACGCCATGCCCCGCGATGCTCGTCTGGAAAAAGCGCGCGGCCTTCTGGAGGAGGCGGGCAACACTTCGCCCGAGATCGCGCTGACACTCAGCTCGGCCAACCCGGTTCTGGGGCGCATCGGGCAGGTCGTGCAGCAAAGCCTCGGCGAGGCGGGCTTTGAGGTCTCGCTCGATCAGGTGCCGACGGCGGAATATCTGCAAAAGGTCTTTACCGATGGCGATTTCGATTTCTCGGCCTCGTGGCTGGCGGGCTATACGGATCCCGGCATGGTCATCAAGTGGTGGAACCCCGAATTCGCCGTCTGGAATGCCGCCTTCCATGAGAACGTGCCCGAGCTCTCGCAGGCTCTGGACGACGTAGGCGCGATGCAGGACGGCGCCGAGCGTGACGCCAAACTGACCGAGATCTGCGCGATGATCGATGACGGGGCCAATATCCTCGCCCTAGTCGGAAAGTCCGACTACCTCGCCTACCGCGACGATCAGGTGGACGTGAAGCTGGCCGAGCGGTCCGGCTCGGCGAACACCTATCAGTTCATCGCCGAGTTCGATCCCAAGTAAGACCTGTGCGGCGGCGGTCCCCCGGGATCGTCGCCGCTGATCGTTCGGAGCCACAATGCGCCTTTTTCTTTACCTTCTGCCGCGGCTGGCCGCGATGATCGTGACGCTTTTGGGCGTGTCGATCCTTGTCTTCCTGTCGCTGAGGATGATCCCCGGCGGCTATGCCGACATCCTGCTTGGTCCCTTCGTCACCCCCGCCGCGCGCGAGGCGATCAGCCAGCAATACGGGCTGGATCAGCCCTTGGTGGTGCAATATCTGCGCTGGCTTGCCGCGCTGTTGCAGGGGGATTTCGGCGTGTCGATGGTGACCCGGCAGCCGGTGATCGACGAGTTCATCCGCCGCGCCCCCGTGACGCTTGAGCTGGCGCTGATCGCGCTAGGACTGGCGCTGTCGGTGGGGTTGCCGCTGGGCGTCTGGTCGGGCATCCGCCAAGGCGGGCGGCGCGGTGTCGACATGGCGCGGCTGGTCGGCGCGCTGGGCGCGAGCGTGCCGGATTTCGTGCTGGGCAGCGTGCTGATCTTTGTCTTTTCCGTCTGGTCGCTTTGGTTTCGCGTCGGTGGCTACGTGCCCTTTGGCGAGGATCCGGTGGGTAACATGCAGACGATGCTGCTGCCGGCGCTGACCCTGTCGCTCTTTGGCATAGCACTGGTCTTGCGCACGACGCGCGACGCGGTGCTGCGGGTGATGACCGAAGGCTATATCACCGCCGCCGTTGCGCGGGGCGAGCGGCCGCGCGATATCGTGCGGCTGCACATCCTGCGCAATGCAGCCATCCCGGTGGTGACGGTCGTGACCACCTATTTCGGTTTCCTTCTGGGAGGGGCCGTGGTGGTCGAGGTGCTGTTTTCGGTGCCGGGTTTCGGCCTTTACATTTTCAACGGGCTGCTGAATCGCGACTATGCCATCGTGCAGGCCGGGGTGCTTTTGGCGGCGGTGGCCTTTGTCGCAATCAACATGCTGGCTGACTTTCTATACGCGGTGATCGACCCGCGCGTGGGGGCAGACGGATGAAAACGGCGTTTCACTGGCTGGGGCGGATCTGGCGCGCCGATTTTTTGTCTGCCTTCGGGCTGGCGGTGCTGGGGCTGCTGATCTTCCTTGGCATCTTTGGTCAATGGCTGCCCTTGGGCGATCCCACGCGCATCGCTGCCGGCCCGCGTCTCGGGCCGCCATCGCTCGCCTTCCCCTTCGGCACGGACGAGCTGGGGCGGTCCTTCCTGCCACGCGTCGTGCAGGGCATTCGCGCGACCTTCCTCTTGTCGGCCATCGCGGTCCTCATCTCGGCGGTCATTGGCACGGCGCTGGGCATGGCGGCAGGGTATTTCGGGCGGTTCACGGATATCGCCGTGGCGCGCGGGGCCGACATCCTCTTTGCCTTTCCCGCGCTGCTGGTCGGCCTTCTGGTGGCCGCGGTGCTGGGGCCGGGGCAGTTCTCGGCCATATCTGTCATTTCCATCGCCACCTTGCCGCTGCTTATTCGCGTCGTGCGGTCCGTCACGCTCAGCATTTCGGGACGCGGGTTCGTCATCGCGGCGCGGGTGGCGGGGGCGTCCTGGCTGCGGATCCTTGTGGTGCATATTCTGCCCAACGTGATGGGCGCGGTCATGATGCAGCTGACCTATGCGCTCTCGATCGGGATGATCATCGAAAGCGCGCTCAGCTTTCTGGGCCTTGGCGTGCAGCCGCCCGAGGCATCGCTCGGCTCGCTCCTGCGGCAGGGCAGCGCCTATCTGACGATTGCGCCCTGGATGGTGCTGTCCTCGGGCGCGGTGCTGTCGCTGGCGATCATGTCGGTGAACCTTGTCGGCGATGCGGTGCGCGACATGCTGGAGCCGCTGAAGGGCAGGGCGTTGACATGAGCGACATCGCAAGAGCCGAGGGTGTCATCATCTCCTACCGCACCTCCAAGGGCAGCCTGCGGGCGCTGGACGGCGCGGATCTGGCGGTGCGCGCGGGCGAGACATTGGCCGTGGTCGGGGAAAGCGGATCAGGCAAGACGACGCTTGGCATGGCCTTCGGCCGCGTTCTGCCGGGCGAGGCGGTGCATGAGGCGGGCGCAATCGCGGTGGAGGGCACCGATGTATTCAGGGCTGACCCCGAGACACTGCGCGGCCTGCGCCGGGACAAGCTGGGTTTCGTCTTTCAGAACCCGATGACGGCGCTCGACCCGACAATGCGCGTCGGCCGCCAGGTGGCGCGCGCCATGCCGGGCCGCCCCGGCGAAGATGAGATCGCCGCGCTCTTGCAGCGGGCCGAGCTGCCGGACCCGGCCCGCGTGATGCGCGCCTATCCGCACGAGCTATCGGGCGGCATGGCGCAGCGTGTGGTGATCGCCATCGCCATTGCGCGCGCGCCGCGCCTTTTGATCGCGGACGAGCCGACGGCGTCGCTCGATGCCTCGATCCGCGAAAAGGTGATGGCGACGCTGCGCCGCCTGAGGGATGAGTCCGGCGCCAGCCTCCTGGTGCTCAGCCATGATCTGCGGCTGATGGCGCGCCATGCAGACCGCGTGGCCGTGATGTATGGCGGCCGCGTTGTCGAGATCGGCAGCAGCGCCGATGTGTTGGAGCGCCCCGCGCATCCTTACACCCGCGCGCTTATGGCCGCCGCGTCGGGCAGCGAGCGACCGGGCGAGCGGCTGGAGCCGATACCGGGTACGCCGCCCAGCCTGACGGGCCGCTGCGAGGCCTGCTCTTTCGCGCCGCGCTGCGGATTTGCGCAGGACCGCTGCCGAGAGGTGCGGCCCGAGCCGCGCGAGGTCGAGGGGCGCACGGTGATCTGCCATTTCGCCGAGGAGGTTCTGGCGGATGCGCCCGCAGGCCGGGAGGTATCGCAATGAGCGCTGTCATCACGCTGGACAAGGTCGGTGTCACCTTTCGCCGCCGCCTGATTGGCGGCGACGTGGTCGAGGCGGTGCGCGGCGTATCTCTGGAGATTGCCGAGGGCGAGACACTGGGCCTTGTGGGCGAGTCTGGGTCGGGCAAGACGACGCTGGGGCGCGTGTGCCTCGGCCTTTTGCATCCCACGGTGGGCGAGATGCGGATGCAGGGCGCGCCCTTCGGCAGGTTGCGCCAGCGGCGCGGTCAGCTGTCGGTCGTGCTGCAACATCCCGAATGGGCGCTGAACCCGCGCCTGCGCTGCGGCGCTTCGGTGGGCGAGCCTCTGCGCGTGCTGGGCACCCGCGGCGCGGCGCGGCATCAGGCGGTGGTGAAAATGCTGGATCAGGTCGGGCTGAGCGCGGATTTCGCCGATCGCTATCCCGGCCAGCTCTCGGGCGGTCAGCGCCAGCGCGTGGCCATTGCCCGCGCCCTCATCACCGAGCCTCGCTTCATCCTTTTCGACGAGGCGGTGAGCGCGCTCGATGTGTCGGTGCAGACGCAGGTGCTGAACCTCATCCGCGATCTGCAGGCCGATCATGGCTTTGCCGCGCTCTTCATCTCGCATGATCTGGCCGCGACGCGCTATGTGTCTGACCGCATCGCCGTGATGCTGCGCGGCGAAATCGTCGAGGCGGCGCCCGCGCGCGACTTTTACGGCACGCCCTCGCACCCCTATAGCCGGGCCTTGATGGAGGCGGTGACATGATGCGCGTTTGTGCTCTGCTGCTGGCAGTTTGTGCCTCCGCCGCGCAGGCGAATGTTGCCGACGTCGCGCGGACATGGACGGCGGCGCAGGTCTGGCTGCCCGGCACGGTCAACGCCACTTCCGTCGATGCGCTAAACGAGGTGGAGACGCCGCGCGCGGTCGTCCTCTACGCCCATGGCTGCGATGGGCTGAGCCGGATTACCACGGTAACCGCGCGGTTTCTGGCGCGCGCCGGTCATCTGGTGGTCGCGCCTGACGGCTTTGCCCGCCAGGACAAGCCCATGAGTTGCAACGCAGCTCAGACGCGCGGCGGGCTGCACCGCGCAGTGCTGGGCTGGCGGCAGGACGAGATGCATCATGCTTTGGCGCGCCTGCGCGGAACAGATGCACTGGACGGCGCGCCGATCATCCTGATGGGCCATTCCGAGGGCGCCATCACGGTGGCGACTATTGACGCGCCGGACGCCGCGCTGCGCATCATCGAAGGCTGGACGTGCCATGCGGGATGGCCGGAATATCGCGGCCTGAACGCGCCCGAGGATCAGCCGGTGCTGGCATTGGTTGGAGAAGATGATCCGTGGTTCCGCCAGCCGGTGCTGAGCGGCGATTGCGGTGCGTTCATGCAGGGCGAGGCGCAGGTCTCACAGGTTTACCGTGCTCCCGACTACCTTGCGGGCAAGCACTGGCTGAGCATGGACAAGGATGTGCGAGAACTGATCCTCGAATTTGTGGCCAGCCACTTGCCGCCCGAGGCGTACGGTCAGGAGTGACGTCCGGCAAGGCGGGGTCAGAGATTCGCCTAGCTCACAAGAATGTTGCAACTGCAGCAAGGAATCTTGTCGTCTGTTCTGCTGATATACCCTGTCACGGGCTTAATCTTGCGCGGTGGAAGTGTCGCCGCTGCGTAAGTATGCGGCTTGGGAAATTATATAAAAATTTCAAACGAATAGCGCCGCAAGCTCGCGCTGAGGTCTGCACCTCGCCCTGCGCCCGCGGCACAGCTATTTCTCCTTCGCGCCGATGTTTGCTTGCCATGTATCGCCGAGGCGTTACGGTCGAGGGTTAGATCGCCGCCTCTTGACTACCAAGCGAAAAAAATGGGCACGCGATCGCTCTGGGAGGAGAAAACATGACTACAAACAATAAAATTGACCGACGCTCGTTTTTGACCAAATCGGCCCTTGCGGGAGGGGTCGCCACAGGCAGCATGCTTGCCGCGCCTGCCGTGCTGGCGCAATCGCCAATCGTCATCAAGATGCAGACATCCTGGAACGACGCCAATATCTGGCAGGAATTCGCGCGCGATTACGCGACCCGCGTCGAGGAGATGTCGGGCGGGCGGCTGAAAGTGGATGTCTTGCCCGCTGGTGCCGTCGTCGCGGCATTCCAGGTGCTGGACGCCGTCAATGACGGTCTGATCGACGCGGCCCATTCGGTGCCGGTCTATTGGTACGGCAAGAACAAGGCCGCGTCGCTCTTTGGCACCGGCCCGGTCTTTGGCGGCTCGGCCACGACGATGCTGTCATGGTTCTATCAGGGCGGCGGTCAGGAGCTGTATAACGAACTGATTCAGGATCAGATGGATCTGGACGTTGTCGGCTATCTGGGTTTTCCGATGTTCGCGCAGCCCTTCGGCTGGTTCAAGGACGAGGTCAATACCGTATCTGACCTTCAGGGTTTCAAGTATCGCACCGTGGGCCTTGCCGCCGATCTGATGTCCAAGCTGGGCATGTCCGTTGCGCAGTTGCCGGGGGGCGAGATCGTGCCCGCCATGGAGCGCGGGGTGATCGACGCGTTCGAGTTCAACAACCCGTCCTCGGACAAGGATTTTGGCGCCCATGATGTGGCCAAGAACTACTACCTGTCGTCCTATCACCAGGCGTCCGAGAGCTTCGAATTCCTGTTCTCGCGGACTTTCCTCGAGGATCTGGAACCCGATCTGCAGGCTATCCTGAAATATGGGGTCGAGGCCGCCTCGACGGCGAACACCGCCAAGGCGATGGACCGTTATTCGGCCGATCTGCAATTCCTGCAGAATGAGGCCGGTGTCACGGTGCACCGCACCTCGAAAGAGATCCTGGATGCTCAGCTCAAGGCCTGGGACGAGCTGATCCCCGAGCTGGAGACGGACCCGTTCATGAAAAAGACCCTCGACAGCCAGCGCGAGTGGGTCAGCCGCGTATCCTATTACGAGTTGATGAACTCGCCCGATTATGGACTGGCCTACGAGCATTACTTCCCCGGCAAGGTCAAACTCTGATCGCATTGACGTAGGATAATGCGAACCCCGGCGCGGCATGCCATGCCGGGGTTCGCGTGTGAGGGGCAGGGGCACCATGATATCATTCATCCGGTTCGCCGATAACCTTTCCGCATGGTTCGGAAAGGCATTCGCGTGGCTTATTCTGCTGATGTCCATCGGGACCGGCTACGAGGTTTTCGTCAGGTATGTTCTGAACAATCCAACCGCCTGGGCGCTGGACGTGTCGTTCATCATGTATGGCACCCTCTTCATGATGGGCGGGGCCTACACCCTGTCGCGGGGCGGGCATGTTCGGGGCGATTTCCTCTACCGGCTTTTGCAGCCGAGAACGCAGGCCAAGATCGATCTGGTGCTCTACATCGTTTTCTTCTTTCCCGGCGTGACCGCACTGATCTTTGCGGGCTGGAAATATGCCGCCCGGTCATGGGGCTATGGCGAGGTTTCCGTCAACAGCCCGGCGGGCGTGCCGATCTACCAGTTCAAGGCGGTAATCGTCGCGGCGGGCATTCTGCTCTTCATTCAGGGGCTGGCGCAGGTCTGCCGCTGCTTGCTGGCCATGCGCGACAATTACTGGCTGGAGGCCGATGAAGACGTGTTTGAGACCGAAAATCTGATGATGCAGGCGGCCAACAAGGCCGAGAAGGATCATATCACATGACCGATCCACAAATCGCCCTGATGATGCTGGGATTGTTCATCATCTTCGTGTTCCTCGGCTTTCCGATCGCATTTACGCTGATGGCCATGGGCATCGGCTTTGGCTATTACGCCTATTTCGACGCGCGCCGCATGTGGCGCAGTTTTGACCGATTAGACGAGACCGCCGGACAGTGGGAGCAATGGTCGACCTGGATCGAGGGGTTCTTCAACAATCGAATATTCGACCTCTTCGTGAACCAGACCTTCACGGTGATGTCCAACGAGGTACTGACGGCCGTGCCGCTCTTCCTCTTCATGGGCTATATCGTCGAGCGCTCGAACATCGTGGACCGCCTCTTCACCACGCTCAGCATCGCGTCCAAGAATGTGCCCGGCTCGATGGGTGTGGCCGCGCTTATCACCTGCGCGCTCTTTGCCACCGCCACCGGGATTGTGGGCGCGGTGGTGACGCTGATGGGGCTGCTGGCGCTGCCCGCTATGATGAAGGCGCGCTATGATCCGGCCTTTGCCTCGGGTATCATCTGTGCGGGCGGCACGCTGGGCATCCTGATCCCGCCCTCGATCATGCTGATCGTCTATGCGGCGGCGACCAACGTGTCGATCGTGCGGCTTTATGCGGCGGCCCTGCTGCCGGGGCTGACGTTGGTGGGGCTCTACCTCATCTACATCGTCGGCCGGTCGATCCTGCAGCCGTCCTCGGCGCCGCGTCCCACTGATGACGAGGTGCCAGACATGCCAATGGGCAAGCTTCTGGTGATGATCATCACCTCCTTCGTGCCGCTGGCCTTCCTGATCTTCGCGGTGCTCGGCTCCATCCTCTTCGGCCTCGCCACTCCGACCGAGGCGGCCTCGATCGGCGCGCTGGGCGGGATCTTCCTGGCCTTCGCCTACCGCGCGATGACGTGGCAGCGGATGCGCGAAAGCGTCTATCTGACCGTGCGCACTACGGCGATGGTCTGTTGGCTTTTCGTCGGCTCCTACACATTCTCGGCCGTGTTCTCGTATCTGGGCGGCGAGCATGTGATCTCGGAATTCGTGCAGTCGCTGGACCTTTCGCCGATCATGTTCCTGATCCTCGCGCAGCTCATCATCTTTTTGCTGGGCTGGCCGCTGGAATGGTCCGAGATCATCATCATCTTCGTGCCGATCTTCCTGCCGCTGCTGGTGGTCTTCGAGATCGACCCGCTTTTCTTCGGCATCCTCGTGGCGCTGAACCTACAGACCAGCTTCTTAACGCCACCAATGGCCATGTCGGCCTATTACCTGAAAGGGGTCGCCCCGCCCGAGCTGCGCCTGACACAGATCTTCCGGGGAGTGATGCCGTTCCTGCTCTGCGTCCTCATCTCGATGGTGCTGATGTATGCCTTCCCGTCGATCGTCTTCTACCTGCCGGAGCTGTTCTATGGGGGCTGAGGCAAGAAACCCCGGCCCGCAGCCGGCCGGACAGCCCGCCAGCGCCGCGCTCCTGCGCGAGAGGCTCGCCTCAGGCGCGCTGGACGCGGCCGCGTTGGTCGAGGCCTGCATCGCCCGGATCGAGACGCGCGAGCCGGAGGTGGGCGCGTGGGAATGGTTCGATCCCGAGTTCGCCCGCGCACAGGCGCGCAGCCTCGATGCGCATCGCCGGGCGGGCCGTCCGCTTGGGCGCCTGCACGGGCTGCCGGTGGGCGTCAAGGATGTCATAGACACCATGCGCATCCCCACCGCCAACGGCTGCGCGCATGATGCCGGGCGGGTGCCGCTCAGGGATGCCTTCGTGGTCGAGCGACTCAAGAAAGAGGGCGCGATCCTCATGGGTAAGACGGTCACGACCGAGCTTGCCTTCATGCATCCGGGCAAGACCGCCAACCCGCATAACCTGGCCCATACGCCGGGCGGATCATCGTCAGGCTCGGCTGCGGCGGTGGCGGACGGCATGGTGCCGCTGGCGATCGGCACGCAGACGGGCGGGTCGATCATCCGACCCGCCTCTTACTGCGGCGTGACGGGCTACAAGCCCACCTTCGGCGCGATCCCGCGCCGGGGTATCCTGCCGCAATCGCCCACGCTGGATACGGTGGGCGTCTTTGCCAGCGATCCCGCCGGCGCCGCCCTGCTGGCCGAGGTGCTCTTTGGCTATGATGCCGACGACACGGCGACGCATCTGGAGCCCGCGCCTGCGCTCTTCTCCTCTGCCATGTCAAAGCCGCCGCTGGCCCCGGTCTTCGGCTTCATGCGCCCGCCGGGATGGGAGGGCGCGGACCCGCAGCTGCGCGAAGCCTTTGGCGAGCTGGTGGGCGCGCTTGGCGATCAGGCGTTCGAGTTGCCGGTGCCCGGCGTCTTTGGCAGCGCGGCAGAGCTGCGCAAGCTGATCAATTTCGCCGAGATGTCCTATCACTATTATCCTTATTGGCGCGATGCCAAGGACCAGCTGGGGCAGGTGACCCGCGACGCGATCGAGCAGGGCAACGCCGCGCTGGCGCGCGACTACCTCTCGGCGCTCGACAGGCCCAGGCTGATGAATGCCGCGCTGGACGAGATGCTGGCCCGGTGCGACGTGATCCTCTGCCCGGCTGCGACCGGACCGGCGCCCAAGGGGCTGGAGACAACCGGAGATCCGATCTTCAATGGCCTCTGGACCTATTGCGGCACCCCCTGCATCAGCCTGCCGCTGCTGACCTCGCAGGAGGGGCTGCCCATGGGGGTTCAACTGGTCGGCGCGCGTGGAAACGACGCGCGGCTGATCCGCACGGCGCAATGGCTGTTCGACTGGGCGGATGGGAACGACAATGAGGAGTGACGACATATGAACCGGTTCCTTGCGCTCTTGGCCTTCATCGCGTTGGCGGTGTTTCTGCTGATCCTCGCGGTCAAGGTGCCCAGCGTCGATCTGATCATCGTGATCGTCATCACGCTGGCCTTTGTTGCCTATGATTTCGTCACCTCCAGCCGCAACAAGCAGGACTGACCCCGCGTGAAGCCCGTCATCTGGATCACCCGAACCTTGTCTGCGGCCACGCTGGAGCGGGCCGCGCGGGATTACGAAATCATCTGGGACGCCTCGGATACGCTCGGTAGCGCCGGGGATATCATCGCGATGAGCGCCAAGGTGGATGGGATCATCCCCTGCCATTCCGAGCATTTCACGGCAGAGGTGGTGGCGCAGCTCGACCCGCGCCTGAAGATCGTGGCGAACCATTCGGTCGGCGTGGACCATTGCGATCTGCCCGCGCTCAAATCGAAAGGGATCACTGTCACCAATACGCCTGGCGTTCTGTCGGATGCGACTGCCGAGTTGGCGATGATGCTGATGCTGGGCGCTGCCCGTCATGCGGTGGCGGGCGACCGCATCGTCCGGTCGGGCGCGTGGACGTCGTGGTCGCCTGCATTTCTGGTGGGCAAGCAGGTGACGGGCGCGCGTCTGGGGATCATCGGCATGGGCGGCGTTGGCCGGGCCTTTGCCCGCAAGGCGCGCGGGTTCGACATGGAGATCCATTATCACAACCGCAGCCGTCTGCCCGAGGCGGAGGAAGCGGGAGCGACCTATCACGAGGATCTGGACGGGCTGCTGGCCGTCTCGGATTTCCTGTCGCTGCACTGCCCGGCTACACCCGAGACGACCGGGCTGATGGATAAGGCCCGCCTTGCCCGCCTGCCCAAGGGCTGCATCCTTGTGAACACGGCCCGCGGCAGCCTCATCGACGAGGCGGCGTTGCTGGCGGCCATCGAAAGCGGACATCTGGGCGGCGCAGGCCTCGACTGTTTTCAGACCGAGCCCGGCGGCAACCCGGCCTTTGCAAGTCATGAGAACATCGTGATGATGCCCCATGTCGGCAGCGCGACGGTCCGCACCCGTGATGCGATGGGGTTCAAGGCGCTGGACAATCTCGACGCCTTCTTTCGTGGGGACACCCCGCCCGACCGACTTTGAACGGAATTTTGACCTAGGACATTGCGCCCCGCGCGCCTGCGTGTCCATATCGTGACATGGATATTTTGAATATGGATGCGCGCGCCCAGTCCGGCGCGCTGGAGCGGGGGGATCTGTCAGCGGCAGAGCTGATGGAGGCCACCTTGGCGCGGATCGCGGCGGTCAATCCGCGCGTGAATGCAATTGTCAGCCTGCGCGACGCGGATCAGCTGCGCGCCGAGGCGCGGGCGGCGGATGAGGCGCCGCGCAAGGGATGGCTGCACGGCATGCCCATCGCGATCAAGGATCTGGCCAATGCGGCGGGCCTGGCCACCTCGCGCGGATCGCCCCTGTTTGCGGGGCAGATGGCCGAGACGGATGACATCATGGTCGCGCGGCTGCGCGCTGCCGGGGCAATCATCATCGGCAAGACCAACACGCCCGAATTCGGGCTTGGCTCGCACACGTTCAACCCGGTGCATGGGGCGACGTGCAACCCCTATGATATCTCGCGCTCGGCCGGGGGGTCTTCGGGCGGCGCGGCGGCGGCCCTTGCGACCGGGATGCTGGCCGTTGCCGATGGCTCGGACATGATGGGTAGTCTGCGCAATCCAGCCGGATGGAACAACGTCTATGGCATGCGCCCCAGCTGGGGCACCGTGCCGAGCGAGCCTGTGGGCGACATGTTCCTGCACCAGCTTTCGACCGCCGGGCCGATGGCACGGACGCCCGCCGATCTGGCGGGACTGCTGGATGTGATGACGGGCCGGGATCCGCGCCAACCGCTCAGCGTCGATGGAGCCAAGACCCTTGCGGGCACCGATGACGCGCCGAGCGGGCTGCGCATCGGTTGGCTCGGTGATTGGGACGGCGCCTTTCCCTACGAGGCCGGAATTGCAGAGATATCCGAGGCGGCGCTTGGCCAGATGGGCGATCTGGGCCACCGGATCGAAAAGTTACCGGCGCCCTATGACGCCGAGGCGATCTGGCAGTCGTGGATCGACCTGCGCTCTTTCGCCGTGGCGGGCAATCTAGGCGCGCTCTACGCCGACCCGGCCAAACGCCCTTATCTGAAGCCTGCCGCCCTTTGGGAGGTCGAGCGCGGCCTGGCGATGACGGCGCCGCAGGTCCAGCGCGCCAGCGAAATCCGCTCGGACTGGTTCCGCAGGACCACCCAGCTCTTCGGGACCTTTGACGTGCTGGTGCTGCCTTCGGCGCAGCTCTGGCCCTTCGATGTCACCTGGACCTACCCCGAACGTATCGCCGGGCGCGATATGGATACCTATCACCGCTGGATGCATGTGGTCGTGCCTGCGGGGCTCATCGGCCTGCCTGTGGTCAATGTGCCGGTGGGATTTGGCGAGGGGGGCCTCCCCGCCGGGATCCAGCTGATCGGACCGCGCGGAAGCGACGGGGCGCTGTTGAGACTTGCGCAGCAATGGCACGGCGCAACCGGCTGGCCGCAGAAACGCCCGCCGCCCTTGGAATAGGAGGAACCAGATGGACATCACTGCCGATCGCGCCCACGGGGTGCCCGAGCTGCGCACCCCCACGCCCGAAATCCTGCGCGCCGCGCTGGTCGCCGGGTGGCAGGATTTCCGCGCCGCACCCGCGTTCGGTCTGATCGTCGCGTTCCTGTGCCTGCTGGCGGGGTGGAGCATGACGGCCCTTACCGTCTGGGCCGGGCACACCTTTTGGTTCGTGCTGGGCGTCTTCGGGTTTCCGCTGGTTGCGCCCTTCGCGGCGCTGGGCACTTACGAGGTCTCGCGCCTGCGCGGGCTGGGCGAGAAACCCTCGGTCGGGCGCGTCCTGCATGCGCTGCGCTACGAGCGGGCGCGCCACCTGCCCATGCTCTGCGCGCTGATGATGACGATGCTGCTATTCTGGTTCTTTCTGGGGCACATGATCTTTGCCCTCTTTCTGGGCCTCAAGCCGATGACCAACATCATGTCCTCGGGTGAGGTGTTTTTCAGCACCAATGGCCTGATGATGCTGGCCTTCGGCTCGGTTATCGGGGCGGGGTTCGCGCTGTTTCTCTTCTCGATCTGCGTGATCGGCCTGCCGCTGCTGCTGGACCGCGAGGTGGATTGCATCACCGCGACCGCGCGCAGTGTCATGGTGGTGGCGTCCCGCCCCGCGTTGATGCTGGGCTGGGCCGCCTTTATCGCGGTGGTGCTGGTGCTGGCGATGATCCCGGCATTTCTAGGCCTGCTCGTGGTGCTGCCTTGGCTGGGCCACGCATCCTGGCATGTCTATGCCGGGCTGAAGACAGACTAGGCGGGCCTTACGCCACGCGGTTTTTCCGGAGCCCCGCGCGGAGTGCACGCAGCGAGAAGCCCGCGATGGGCCGCGCGTTCCACTCGCGGAGCAGATCGACATGGCGGCGCATCTGTCGTCCGCTCTTGGCCAATCGGCGTGCTGGCTTCGCCGTGAATCCGGCCTCGTGTATTTGCGGAAAGAGGGCCGCGATCTCGGCCAGGCTTGGCGCCGAAAGCATGCGCAGCGCCTGCGGGCCAAGCAGCAGGCTTTCGCTGGGGGCACCATTGCCAAAGACGATCTGATGGGTGTCAAAGAGCAGGTGATAGTAGGTGACGCCCGCGCGGTGCCGGTCCACCATGATGCCCGGCAGGCCGACAAGGTGAATGGCCGGGATCAGCGTCTCGCCACTGCCGAACGCATCGCGCGCAGCCGCCCCGCGTACCAGCATCCGGTGCTGACGCGAAACGGAAAGGTTGTCCCGTGGGCAATCGGGGCCAAGCGCCCCGGCTTCGATCAGGATCGGACAGAGTGTCTCATCCTCCTGCAACTGCGCTGCCGAATACTGCATGCTGCCGATCCAGCGCAGCGGCAGCGCGCCGTGGTCGGCGGTCATGATGAGCTGGCCGGGCGTCAGCTCTTCGATGGGGCGGGGGCCGTCCTCGGTCTCGATCAATGTGCCGCTGGCAAAGCAGACGGCGCCGTTGATGGTGATCGTGACATCCTGCGTATCCGTGCTGCCATCGGAATCCAGCATCGTGACGGTAAACACGTCGGTCAGCGTGTCGCCCGGATCCAGTGCCTTGACCACCGGATTGCTGTCGTTCAGATCATAGCTCCAGACGCCGGTCGTGGGGTTGATCGTCGCGGTGCCATAGCCCGCCGCGCTGCTGATCGACCAGGTGTCGTCATTGGTGCCGGTAAAGGCCCCCACATCGTCCAGATTGCCGGTGACGATCGCCCCGCTACCCTCCAGAACCGAGCCGGAGGTATCGCCGCCAATGGTCGGCGTGCCCATCAGACCGCCTCGGCGTCAAGATGACGCCCGAACTGTCCGACGCCATATGAGGCCAGCCGAACGGGGGCACCATCGCGCTCGCGCGTCCACTCGATGATCCGGTAGCGCGTGGCCTGGCGGTTATGCCAAAGCGTGCGCACGCGCCGCACCTCAGGTTTCTGGGCGAGCACCTCCAACACCTGTTCCAGATGACCAAACGGTGCCACGAGGTCCATGATCCATTTCGACGTGCCGCCGTTCCACTGGTGCGCCTCCAGACTCTTGTGCTCCAGCGCAAGGCGCCGCTCGGCGTCGGGGTCCAATCCGGCCCATGTGACGAAGGCGCGCGGATAGCCGTCGCTTCGGAAGATCCGGTATTGCCCCAGCCTCAGCGCCGGTTCCAGATCGGTGACAAGCTGGGCATGGCTGCGTGTCTGGTGAAAAGGGCTGAGCGCCGCAAGAAAGCTCATCGCGCCCAGATCTGCCAGCATGTCCTGAGGCCAGTTGAACCAATCGTGCGGAAAGGGCTCGGGCCGCTCGCCCTTGCGCGCAGCGTTGCTCAGGACCGCGAGGTGGCGAAGCGAGGCGCGAATGAAATCCTGATCTTGCGTGCTCACCAATGGGCCTGTCGGGCTATGGGGCAATGGCACGGTTCTTCGCGAGGTGCGAAACTGCTGTTCCTGGGAATTGAGGCCAGGAAATGTCGGCGCGGCCATGTGTGCCCGGTTCTGAGGACTGCTCTTTACGGCGCATTGATGCGCTCTTGGGTTTGAAGGGTAAGCCAGAAGCGCCTTGTTTTTCAAGAAATCTCTGCATGTCGCGGATGCGCCGCGCGCGGGTGTTGCCCAGCGGCCCGGTGCCCGCGTGCGGCGCGATGCATCTACGAGCTGAGGTAGATCGTGTAGACCAACGCAATCGTGAGAAGAAATACCGTCTCCACGATCAGGATGAGACTGTAGCTGAACTTCACCTTGACAATCCGCCCCAGACTGGTCTTCACGCCAAGCGCCGAGATCGCTATAACGAGGCACCAGCGCGACACCTCGTTGAGCACGGCGAGGGGCGCGGCCGGGACGATCCCGGTATTCGCCGCGACGGCGCAGAGCGCGAACATCACCAGGAACCACGGCACGCTGAGACGCTGTTGCTGCGCGCCCCGGAAGCTGAGCATCACGACCAGCATCACCACCGGCAGCAGCGCGACGCGCAGGATCTTGACATAGGTGGCGATGACGCCGGCCTCTTCGCTGATCGAATAGCCAGCCCCGACGACCTGCGCGACATCATGGATGGTCGCGCCCACCAGAAAGCCGCTCTGGACGTCGCTGAGGCCCAGCGACTGGAAGAGGATCGGGTAGGTGATCATCGCGATGGTCGACAGGGCCGTGACGCCGATCACGACGAAGAGCGTGTCTTGCTCGCGATCCTTGTGCGTGGGCAGAACCGAGGCGATGGCTAGGGCCGCGGAGGCGCCGCAAATCGCGACCGACCCGCCAGCGAGCATTCCGAAGGCCAGCCGACGCCCGAAAAGGTAGGACATCAGCGCCCCGCAGGCGAGCGTCGCCAGAACGAAGCCGATGACCGCGGCGACGGGGGCGAAGCCAAGGCTGGTCACCTCGGCTATCCCGAGGCGCAACCCCAAGAGGCCGACGCCGAAGCGCAGCAGCGTTTTTGCCGCAAAATCAATGCCCGCAGCGCAGCTTTCCTCTGCCGACAGGAAATGAAAGGCGATGCCTATCAGCAGCGCAAAGAGCATGACCGGCGCGCCGTAATGCTCGGACATGAAGGTAGCAGAGGCCGCGATGACCGTGGCCAGCAGCAGCCCGCCGAAATAGGGCTCGATCCGGGATTTCATGAGGGTGACGATGACGAGGCTCCCGGATTGGGGGTGGGATCGGCAGGACTCTGACGCGCTTGGAGAGCGGTCTTGCAGGGTGGTCGCGGCGTTCGGTCAGGCGGGCTCGGGCCGCAGCCGCAACTCGGCAGAGCGCGCATGGCCCTCCATTCCCTCGACGCGGCTGATGCGCGCGGTGCGCAGCGCCAGCTCGTGCGAGGCGGCGGCATCGCAGCGCTGCCATGTCACCGTCTTGGTGAACTTGTGGACCGAGAGCCCGCCGGTATAGCGCGCCGCGCCGCTGGTCGGCAGCACGTGGTTCGGCCCCGAAGTCTTGTCCCCGAAGGCGACGGTGGTCTCCTTGCCCAGAAAGAGCGAGCCATAGGCCGAGAGGCGGTTCAGCCACCAGTCCAAGTCCTCGGCCTGCACCTGCAGATGTTCGGGTGCGTAGCGGTCTGAGACTTGCGCGGCCTCCTCGCGGGTATCGCAAAGGATCACCTCGGCGCGCTCGTCCCAGGCGGTGCGGGCGGCCGTCCTGTTCGGCTCGGGCAGGCTGTCGATCACCTGGGGCGCACGGGCGATCACATCATTGGCCAGCGCGCGGTCGGTGCTTACCAGCCAAACGGGGCTGTCCATGCCATGCTCGGCCTGGCTGACCAGATCCCAGGCGACGGTCTCGGCCGAGGCGGTATGATCGGCGATGACGAGGCTATCCGTCGGCCCGGCGAACATGTCGATGCCGACCTCGCCGAAGAGCATCCGCTTGGCCTCGGCCACATAGCTGTTGCCGGGGCCGACGAGGATATCCGCAGGCTTGCCGCCGAACAGACCCTTGGCCATGGCGGCGATACCCTGCACGCCGCCGAGGTTCAGGATCAGGTCCGCGCCGCAGAGGTCCATCGCAAAGACGATTGCATCAGGGATGCCGATATCGGGGCGCGTGGGCGAGACGGCGGTGATATGCGGCACGCCCGCGACCTTGGCAGTGGTAATAGTCATCAACGCACTGGCGACATGGCTGTAGCGGCCACCGGGAACGTAGCAGCCCGCGCTCGATACCGGGATCTGTTTTTGGCCGGCGATCAGGCCCGGCATCACCTCGATTGCGCACTCGCCCATGGTCGCCTTCTGCGCCTCGGCAAAGCGCTGGATATTGGCCTGAGCAAAGCGGATGTCGTTCTTGAGGCCCTCGGGCACACGGGCGCAGGCGGCGCGGCGGGCCTCGTCCGACAGCACGATCTCGCCAGTCCAGCCGTCCAGTTTCTGCGCGTAATCCCGCACGGCCGCCTCGCCCTCGCGCTCGATATTGGCCAGCATGATGGCCACGATGTCGCGGATATCCTTGTTCTCGACCGCGGGGCGGGGATCGGCAGTTTTGAGGTAGGTAATGGCCATGGCGTCAACTCGATTTCATCTGGGTGTGGTCACGTATCGCGCGGGCCAGCACATCGACCGTGTCGATGATGGGCACGTCGGCACGCAAATCGGGGGCGAGCAGCGAGAATTCGGAGCAGGCGACGAAGAGGCACGCGGCGCCCTTGGCTGCCATTTCATCCGCGGCATCCTGCAGGATCTGCCGCGCATGTAGCGTGGCGCCATTGGCCTTGATGCTGCGGATCGCGTCCAGCATGGCCCCCGTGTTCTCGGGCCAAAGCGCGCTCATGCCCGCGCGGCCCAAGGCCGGATCGAACACCCCGGCGCGCTGCACGGCGGGCGAAGCAAGCATGCCGATGCTGGCGCCTTCCGGCACGGTCTGCGCAGCGTGGGCGACCGAGAGATCGACCATGTCCAGCAGGGGGATACTGACGGCCGCCACGATCTGCGGCGCGTAGTGATGCGCCGTGTTGCAGGGCATCGCCAGCGCCGTGGCGCCCGCCGACTCCAGTCTTTGCGCCATTTGTGCAAGGGTAGGTGCGGGGTCGATCCCGGTGCCTTCGATCAGGTGGGCGATACGCGAGGGCACCTGCGGGTTCATGTCGATCAAAAGTGGGATGTGATCCGCATCGTCGCGGGCCGTCACCGTCGCCAGAAGGCGCTGCTGCAACAGGATGGTTGCCTCGGGACCCATACCCCCCAGCACGCCGACAAGATTGCCACTCATGGCGCCACCTCATTCGCTGCGTCGCCGATCAGCCGCGCGATCAGGGCGCAATCGGCTTCGGAGAAGCTGAGCGGAAGGCGCATGTCGAAGAGCGTGGCAAGGATGCGGTCCGTCCGGGGCAGGTCCTGCGCCGTCACGTAACGCCAACTGGGATGGGCCGAGGTGAAGCCAAGAGGGTCGGCCGCGCCAAACCATTTCAGCTCGACCCCGCGCGCCTTGGCCGCATCCATGAAGGCGCGGCATTGATCGACGGTGAAGTTCGGCGTCCGAAACTGAATGGACGAGCCGACATGAAGCTCTGCCGCAGGCAGGGCGATGGTGGTGATGCGCGGATGGCCTTTCAGTCCCGCCTCGACGGAGTGGTAGCGCGCGTTCCAACGCTCCACATTGGCATCCAGCTGCGCCAGTTGCGGGCGCAGGATGGCGGCGCGGAGTGCATCCATTCGGGCCGAGCAGTTGGGCATGTCGTAGCGTGCCTCGGCATAAGCCTCAGGCGCGGGGCCGGCGCCGTGGCGCGCATACATCATGTAGCTGCCCGAGAGGATCGTCGCCCGCGCGGCAATCTCGGCGTCATCGGTGGTCAGGAAACCGCCCTCGCCGGAGTTCATGTGCTTGTAGGTCTGGGTCGAAAAACAGGCCACCTTGCCGAAATTGCCCGAGCGCGTATCGTTCCAGCGTGCACCCATCGTATGGGCGCAATCCTCGATCACGGTAACACCCGCGCCGTCGCAGATGCGCATCAGTCGGTCCATGTCGCACAGATGGCCGCGCATGTGGGACAAGAGCAGCATATGCGCGCCGGAGGTGGCGATCTTGGCCTCCAGATCATCCAGATTCAGCCGCAACGCTTCGTCAATCTCGACCAGAACTGCATGGCCGCCCACGGCGCTGATGGCCCCGGGCACGGGGGCGAGGGTAAAGCCGTTGGTCAGGACTGCATCGCCGGATTGCAGCCCGCAGGCGCGCATCGCGATCTGCATCGCCTGACCCCCGGAGGTGACGGCAAGGCAATACGCGCTGCCTTGCCAATCGCGATACTCTGCCTCAAGCTGCGCCACCTCGCCGACCTCTCCCTCACCAAGGTTATAGCGGTGCAGCCGCCCCGACTGCAGGACCGCCACCGCGGCGTCGATCGCCTCGGCTGGGATAGGCTCCTGCTGGGTGAACGAGCCTGTAAACCTATGTGCCACGGCGGCGTCCATCGTCAGAGCGTGACCCAGCGGTCGCTGTTTTGAAACGCGAAATCATAGCCGCCAAGGGCCGCGGCGCCGCCTGTGTGCAGGAACACCACCCGCTCGCCCGTGAACTCGCCCTTGCGTGCCAGATCGATGAGGCCCGCGGCCCCTTTGGCCGAATAGCAGGGGTCCAGAAGGATGCCTTCCAGCTCGGCGAACATGTGGATCGCCTCGATGCCGCTCTCGGTGGGCAGGCCGTAACCTTCGCCAACGTAGTTGGTGTTGGCCATCACATGCTCGCGCTGGACCACGCCGGGGCAGCCCAGCTTTTCCGCCGTCTTGCAGGCAAGGTCATAGACCATCTGCTCCTGCTTGGGCTGCGGTGCGCGGGTGCCTATGCCAAGGATGGGAATCTGCGAATTCATCGCGCACATGCCGGTCACAAGGCCCGCCTGCGTGCCCGAGGATCCGGTGGCATGAACGATGCGGTCGATCTTCATGCCCGCATCATTCACCTGTGCCAGCAATTCGAACGCGCAGTTCACATAGCCAAGCGCGCCCGTGGGGTTCGATCCGCCGCCGGGGATGACGTAGACCTTGTGCCCCTCAGCGCGCTTTTTCTCGGCCGCGCGCTCCATCTCGCCGGGCATGTCATGGCCGCCGGGGAATTTCTGCGTCGTCGCGCCGTGCAGGTGATCCAGCAGCACGTTACCGTTGCCGTTGTAATTGGCATCGTCATAGCCGGTGCGATCCTCGAGGAGGATGTGGCAGGCCAAGCCCAGCTTGGCCGCAGCGGCGGCGGTCTGGCGGCCATGGTTGGTCTGGGTGGCGCCCTGCGTCATCACCATGTCGGCGCCTTGCTCCAGCGCCTCGGCCATCAGGAATTCCAGCTTGCGGGTCTTGTTGCCGCCGGTGGAAAGGCCGGTGCAATCATCGCGCTTGATCCAGAGATCAACGCCCAGTTCTTCTGACAGCCGTTTCATCGGCTCCAGCGGAGTGGCCAGATGGGCGAGGCGAACGCGCGGAAAGCGGGACAGGTGCATCTTGATATCCTTGTGATTGCGAGGAGGGAGCGCGCGGTGCGGCCTTGGCCGAGAGTTGCGCGCGGCGCCGTGACGGAGAAACGCCAAAGGCGCTGGCGTAGAGTTTGGAGAAGCTCGACGGGCTGCCGAACCCGCAGGCCACCGAAATTTCGGCGACTGGCAGGGCGGTCTGCTCGATCAGGGTCTTGGCCCGGCGCAGGCGCAGCTGCCGGTAGAAGGCCGCCGGGCTTTGCCCCAGGAACAGCTTGAATTTGCGTTCGAACTGGCGGATCGACACGCCCGCGATGGTGGCCAGTTGGGACATGGGCAGCGGATCTTCCAGATGCTCTTCCATCGCGGCGATGGCCGTCTCCAGATTGACCAGGCGCAGGGCGTTGACGTCGTTCTCGCTGCGCGGCTGCGGGGCTGCGCCGTCGCGGATGCGGTCCATCAAAAGGACGTTGCCCACCGCCTGCGCCAGCCAGGCCGAGCGCGGCGCGACGATCTGATTGAGGATCACGTCGGCGGCCGAGATCATGCCCGCAGCCGTCGTGATACGGCCCCTCCGGGTGAAGAGCGGCAGACCGCCGCCCAGCTCGCAGAGCGCCGTGGACCAGACCTGATGATCCTCCCAATGGGTGGTGATCTGCTCGGCCTCGGGGTTCAGCCTTTGCCATTCGGTCGCGGCATCGGACATCAGAAGGATGTCCTGCCCCATCCGCTCGCACCAGCGCAGGCGCGGTAGCAACTGTTGAAAGCGTGCACCAATCCCGGCGCCGCCCAGCACGACGAGGTGATCGGGCGGGGTGGCATCGTCCAGCGGCAGGGGCGCCGCGCGGACCAGCATGCCGCCCATCGCCTCGACCAGCTCCGATCCCGCGGTGCTGCAAACCCGCAGGTCAAAGCAGATGCCTTGGCCCAGCCGGGTCGCGATGCGCAAGGCATCCTGAACCAGTGCCAGCTCGGTCGCGACGAACCCGTCTTCGACCAGTAGAGTGACCTGAACCCGCGTCATGGTGCACTACCCCCGCATCAACGCGTAATCGGGATCATAGGGCGAGGGCGGGATGACGGTGGCATCCACCAGATCCCCGTAGAGGTCGATCTGCATGGTGCTGCCCTCGGCGCTGAGCGTGGGCTCGACAAAGGCATAGGCCAGGTTCATGTCTACCCGGTGGCCCCAATCGCCCGAGGTCACGGTGCCGACGACCTTGCCGCCTTGCATCACGGACGCGCCGCCATGCGCGGGGGCGTGATCCGCCTCCACTTTCAGCGTCACCAGCTTCTTGCGCAGGCCCTCGGCCTTGCGCTTGAGCAGCGCCTCCTTGCCGATAAAGTCGCCCTTCTCCAGCTTGACGAAACGGTCGAGCGAGGTCTCGAACGGGTCGAACTCGGTCAGAAGGTCGGCCTTCCAGTGCAGGAAGCCTTTCTCCATGCGCATCGAGTCGACCGCGCGTGCGCCGAAGAGTATGAGCCCATGCGCCTCGCCTGCCGCGCGCAACGCGAGGTAGGCGGCATAAAGCGAGGCATTGGGCACATGGATCTCGTAGGCCAATTCGCCCGAGAAGCTGACGCCCAGCACGGTGGCAGGGGCAAAGCCGATGAAGCATTCGCGGACGCTGAGCCACGGGAAGGCCGCCTTGGACCAGTCGCCGCGCGAGCAGGCCGACAGGACATCACGCGCCTTGGGGCCAGCCAGCACGAGGATCGTCTGATCGTTGGTCAGGCTGCGGATCTGCACGTCTTCGCCGTCCTTCAGATGCGCCTGCAGCCAGTCCATATCGTGAAATTCACTCGCCGCCGCCGAGCCGTACCAGATCCGCTCGGGGCCACGGTCGCTGGCGGGCAGGTTGGCGATGGTCGCCTCGCCCTTGACCATGCCGTGATGGTTCAAAAGGTAGCCCAGACCGACGCGGCCCTCGCGCTTGGTGACGGCCCCGCAGAACATGCGGTCAAGAAAGGCGTGGCGATCCGCGCCGGTGATCTCGAACCGGTTGAAGCCATTGACCTCGCAGAGGCCGACATTCTCCTGCACATTCTTGATCTCGGCGGCGATAACGGGTGTCGCCTCGTCGAAGTTGAAGCTGAGCGTGGGGTGAAAATCGGGGGTGGGCTTGATGTAATCGACGCGCTCCCAGCCGTTGACGACGGTGAATTCCGCGCCTTCGGCGGCCATGACCGGCGTCAGCGGGGTTGTCTTGGCCGGGCGGCCCGCCGGGCGATGCTCGTGCGGGAAGTGGAAGCGGAACTCGTTCTGGTAATCCTCGATCGCCTTCAGCGCCGTCAACTCGACATTGGTGTGGCCGGTGAAACGGCGCGGATCGATGACCCATGTGTCATAGCACGCCTCGCCATGCACGATCTGCTGCGCCAGAAGCCAGCCATGCCCACCGCCTTCGCCCAGGCCCGCGCGCAGGCCGATGATGCAGAACGCGTTGCGCTTGCCGGGGATCGGGCCAACCAGCGGCGCGCCGTCGATCGTGTAGGTGATCGGGCCGTTGACCACGCGCTTGATGCCGACCTCGGCCAGCACGGGCATCCGCTCGAACGCGCCTTCCAGCACGTCCATGACGCGGTCCAGATCGTCGGGGCAGAGATCGTTGGAGAAGCCCGGGCTGATCCCGTCCATGCCCCAGGTGCGGCAATCCTGCTCGTAAAAGCCCACCAGCAGGCCGTTCTTTTCCTGGCGCGAATAGTAGTCCGAGATTGGGCAGCGCAAGAGCGGCATCCGGTGGCCCGCCTCGACGATGGCGGGGATATCCTCGGTCACGAAATACTGGTGCTCCATCGACGCGACCGGGTGATGCACGCCCATCATGGCGCCCACCTCGTTCACGCGATAGCCGCAGGCGTTGACGACGATATCGGCGTCAATCGTCCCCTTGTCGGTCTCGACGGTCCAGGTGTCGTCGGCTTTCTGAGTCAGGCCGGTCACACTCGTCTGGCGATAGACCTCGGCCCCTGCCTTGCGCGCATGAAAGGCCAGCGCCTGACACAGCTGCGCGGGGTCGATATCGCCGTCTTCGCCATCCCAGAGACCGCCGAGAAGGTTGTCGGTCGAAATGAGGGGGTGGCGGCGGGCGCATTCCTCGGCGTCGATTACCTCGTAAGTGACGCCCATGCCGCGCGCCATCGAGGCGAAGTGGCGATAGCCCTGCATCTGCGCCTCGGTATTGGCCAGACGAATGCCGCCATCGCCGTGGTGATAACCCACGGGATAGTCCGGATCGTCGCGCAGTTTCTTGTAGAGGGCGATGGAATGGCTCTTGAGGCCAACCATGGTCTGGTTGCCGCCAAAATTCGTCACCTGCGCGGCCGAATGCCACGTGGTGCCCGAGGTCAGCTCGTCCCGCTCGATCAGGACGACGTCGGTCCAGCCTTCCTGGGTCAGATGATAGAGCGTCGAGCAACCGGCGATACCGCCGCCGATGACAACAACCTTGGTCCGCGATTTCATGAGGCGCCTCCGATAAACCTGCGCGAAGTAAGGGGTGCAAGGGTGGGGCGCCGCAATGGTCGGCTGGGTGTTTGTCAAAATATCGAAAGCTGTTTGCGATGTAATGATATTAATGCGGAAAGGTTTGCGTGGCAGGGCCAATGTGCAGATGACTCAATTTGAATAATGGTGGGGCAGGATATGACAGTGCTGCGCGGAAGACGGACCGGACGCCAGGAGCGAATGGCACTGCGCGCCGCCAGGCCCGTGCTGGACCCGTGCCCGCCCGGCCAGACCGGCGGCAGCTACAAGCCGCTGACCGACGCCGAGCTGCGGCGCATCCACGATACCGCGCTCGATCTTCTGGAAAAGCTGGGAATGGGAGAGGTGCCTGCGCGCCTGCGCGAGGACCTTCTTGCCGCCGGGGCCGTCGATAACGGCGCGGGGCGCGTCCTCTTTCCGCCCGCGCTGGTCGAGACAGCGATTGATCAGGCCGCCAAGACGTTCGTTCTGCATGGCCGTGATCCGGCCCGCTCGATCGAGGTGGTCGGCAACCGGGTCTATTTCGGCACCGGCGGCGCGGCGGTTCAAACGCTGGATATGCAGAGCGGTGTCTACCGGCCCGCGACGCTGACCGATCTGCATGATTTCACCCGGCTGCAGGACACGCTGTCCAATGTCAGCTGGTTCACCCGTTGCTGCATCGCCACCGACGTTCCGGACAATTACGATCTGGACGTGAACACCGTCTACGCGCTGCTCAAGAACACGACCAAGCCGACGGCGACCGCCTTTACCCTGGCCGAGCATGTGGAGCCGATCGTGCGGATGCTGGACATCGCCGCCGGGGGACCGGGCGAGTTTTCCAAGCGACCCTTCATGAAGGCGCATATCAGCCCCGTCATCTCGCCCATGCGTTACGGTGAGGATGCGGTGGACGTGGTCTACGAATGCATTCGCCACAACATCCCCATGTCCTGCATCACTGCAGCGCAGGCGGGAGCAACGGCGCCCGCGACGCTGGCCGGTTTCCTTGCGCAATCGCTGGCCGAGACGCTGGCCAGCCTTGTCATGGTGCATGCGATCCAGCCCGGATTTCCCATGGTCTTCTCCAACTGGCCGCTGGTCGTGGACCTGCGCACCGGCTCCTTCTCGGGCGGCAGCGGCGAGACGGCGGTGCTGAATGCCGCCTCGTCGCAGCTGTCGAACTGGCTGGGCCTGCCCTCGGGCGTCGCCTGCTCGATGACCGATGCCAAGGCGATCGACGCGCAATACGGGATGGAAAAGGGCATTACGTCAATGGCGGCGGCCCTTGCCGGGGGCAACCTGATCTATGAAAGCTCGGGCATGACCGCCTCGCTTCTGGGCGCCAGTTTCGAGGGGTTCGTGCTGGATGACGAAATGCATTCGCACACGTACCGCGCCCTGCGGGGCATCGAGGTGACGGATGAAAACCTGGGCTTTGACGCCATCTGCGACGCGGTGCTGGGCGCCGGGCATTTCCTGGGCAACGCGCATACCTATTCCGCGATGGAGCGCGATTACTTCTACCCCTCGCTCGCGGATCGAGATGAGCCGCGCACATGGGCCGCGAAGGGCGCCGAGGATGCCTGGACAAGGGCGCGCCGCAGGGCGCAGACCATCCTGCGCGATCACCAGCCCGCCTACCTGACGCCCGAGCAGGACCGCGAGATCCGCGCGCAGTTCAAGATCCTCTGAACGCGGCCCCCGTCATGTCAGCAGTTTGAAACTGTCGACCAGCCAGGGATTGCTTTGGTGGAACGGGGCGATGGCATAGTCCCGGATCAGGCTGCGCATCTTTCCATCCACCAGCTCGATCACCGATCTGGAGCAGTCCGGGGTCGAGACAAGCGCCAGCGTGCGCGCGAAATTCTTGCCCGGAAAGCGGTGCATCTTCAGCTTGGGCTGAAACCTCTTGGCCCGCGAGAAGAGCATCGGGGTGGTGATGGTCCAGCCCGCGCCGGCGGCCACCATGGCCATCAGTGTCTGGTTGTTGCTGCACTCGAACCTGTGCGGCGAGGTCACCCCCAGCCGGCGCAGCTGCGATTCGATCTGGCGCGCGATCATCAGGTTTCCCGAAAACCGCAGGAAAGGCAGTTTGGTCCGCCCCTCGACGATATCCGCAAGCGATTGCTCGTTCACCAGCGGCAGCACCACGACGAAGGGATCGCGCAGCAGGGGGCGATCCTGCAGATCGCTCAGCCGCTCGGAGGGGGCCGTCGTGATCGCCAGATCCAGCTGGCGGTTGCGCAGCATCTCGATGAGCTCGTGGCTGGAGCCGGTCTGATACATGAAATCGCAGGCCGGCATCTTGGCCGAGAGGTAGACCGCCAGCTCGGGCGTGATATCGCTGTCGAAATCCTCGATCGTGCCCAGCCTGAGGTAACTGGCCTCGGCGACGCTCCCCGCGGATGCCTCGGCCTTGGCCTTGCGAATCGAGAAGAGAGCATCGTCGATATTGCGCAAAAATGCGCGGCCCTTGGGCGTCAGCACCATGGGCCTGCGCGCGTGATTGAAAAGCTCGACCCCTAGGTTTTCCTCCAGATTGCGCAGGTGGTGCGATACGGTGCTCACTGTCAGGCCGCTTTCGAGGGAGGCGGCGTGCAGCGATCCGTTCTTGGCGCAGATCTGAAACAGCTCCAGCGACTTGAGGCTGAGATCCTTGGAGGCGGAGGGGCGGGGCATGGGGCGGTCACCGGCGAGTTGGTCGAGTCACGCCAGTTTAGTCGCAATAGATGAAACTATAAATATCAAAATGTTTGACATGATCTAAATTGATCTACCCATCTCCCAAAACGTGGAAGCGTCGCGTTTTAAACGCCTTCGCGGTCTGCAGGGCGCAATAGCAATAAAAGGGAGAAAACATGAAACGTCTTATTCTGACATCCGCCTGCGCCCTCGGCTTCGCGGCCCCCGCGATGGCCCAGGAGTGCGGCGAGGTGACCATCACCCAGATGGATTGGGCCTCGGCCAACGTGGTGACCTCGGTCGCGAAATTTCTGATGGAGCAGGGCTACGGATGTGACGTGACGACAGTGCCGTCCTCCACCCCCACGGCGCTGACCGCTGTCGCCGAAACGGGCACGCCCGACATCCTGACCGAGCTTTGGGTCAACACCGCCCCCGCCTATGCCAAGCTGGTCGAAGAAGGCAAGCTGGTGGAGCTGGCCGACGTGCTGTCCGATGGCGGCGTCGAAGGGTGGTGGGTGCCGCAATACGTGGTCGATGCCCATCCCGAGGCGGCGACGCTGGACGGCATCCTGGCCAACCCCGATCTGGTCGGCGGGCGTTTCGACAATTGCCCCGACGGCTGGGGCTGCCGGCCCGTCAATGACAACATCAACCGTGTCATCGACATGGAAGGCAAAGGTATCGAGGTGTTCAACCACGGCTCGGGCGAGACGCTCGCCACGGCCATCGCCTCGGCCTATGCCGATGAGGCGCCCTGGTTCGGCTTCTACTGGTCGCCGACCGCCATTCTGGGCAAATACCCGATGGTTCTGGTCGATATGGGCGGCTATGACGCCGACACCCACGAATGCAACAGCTCGACCGAATGCGCCGAACCGGGCATCTCGGCCTATCCGCGTGCGGCGGTCAAGACCGCTGCCACCGCCGATTTCCAGGAAAGAGAGCCGGAGATCGCCGAGCTGCTGTCCAACATGACCTTCACGAACGACCAGATGAACGGCGTGCTGGCCTGGATGGAAGAGAACAACGCCTCGGCTGAGGAAGGCGCGGTGTATTTCCTGACCAACAACAAGGATCTTTGGGCCGGTTGGCTGAACGATTCCGCGCGCGACAAGCTGTCGGCGGTTCTGCAGTAATCTGACTCCGGTATCTGGCCCGGCTGGCTCTGCCGGCTGGGCCATGACCTGATGACACGCAAGCAGGAGACTATCGTTGGCGGGCTATGATAAGGTATTCGATGGGCTGGGTTTGCGCGACTGGTGCGACGCAAATGCGTCCGAGTCGCCAATGAGCATGGCCCAGTTGCTGGCCCAGAGCGGCGATACCGACGGCTCCGGCCCGGCGTTCCCGTTCCCCTCGCTCGATGCCCTGCACGAGGCCTGCAATGCGATCCCGCAATCGCGCGACATGACCGTGAATGTCGAGCAGGGCTTTCTCGCCATCAAGGACAGCCTGAAATTCGTGCTCGACCCGTTGACGCAGCCGCTGTCCTGGATGCTGGAGGGCGCGCTTTATACCTTTACCACGACGCCGTGGTGGATTCTGATCCCGCTTCTGGTGCTGGCCGCCTGGTTTGCGACCCGCAAGGTGGGGATCACCGTTTTCGTCGCCATCGTCTTTCTCTTTTTCGGTCTGATCGACCATCTCGACGTCGCGCTTCAGACCTTGTCGATCATCTTTGTCTGTACCGGGCTCAGCGTGCTTCTGGGCGTGCCAATCGGCATTCTGATGTCGCGCTCGGACGGGGCGCAGCGGGTGATGCTGCCCATTCTCGACATGCTGCAGACGCTGCCCAGCTTCGTCTATCTCATCCCCCTGATCTTCCTCTTCTCGGTGACCGAGCCAAAGCTCTACGGTATCGCGATCATCCTCTATGCGATCGTGCCGGTGATCCGGCTGACCGATCTGGGGATCCGGCTGGTGGACCGCGACGTGATCGAGGCCGCCGACGCCTTCGGCATGACGGACCGGCAAAAGCTCTACGGTGTGCAATTGCCACTGGCGCTGCCCAATATCATGGCGGGCGTGAACCAGACCATCATGATGAGCCTTGCGATGGTCGTCATCGCTTCGCTGGTCTCGGCGCCGGGTCTGGGCGTGCTGGTGCTGCGCGGTATCCGCAACCTCGAGCTTGGGGTGGGCCTGGTGGCCGGCTTCGGCATCGTCCTTCTGGCGGTGGTGCTGGACCGCTGCTCCAAGGCCGCGCTGCAACGTATTGACCCCACCCATGAATCGGAGTGATGAGACCATGAACGCTCCGATGATCCGCATCCGCAACCTCTACAAGATCTTCGGCACGGCGCCCAAGCGCGTCCTGCCTATGGTGCGCGACGACGGTATGGGCAAGCCCGAGCTTCTGGAAGAGCACAAGCATGTTCTGGGCCTGCAGGATATCGACATCGACATGCAGGCGGGCGAGATCACGGTGATCATGGGCCTCTCGGGCTCGGGCAAGTCCACGCTGATCCGCCACCTGAACCGCCTGATCGAGCCGACCGCCGGTGAGATCCTGCTGAACGGCAAGGACGTGACCGGCCTCGACAAGGCGGCCCTACGCAACATGCGCCGCAAATCCATGTCGATGGTGTTTCAGAAATTCGCCCTGCTGCCGCACAGGACGGTGCTGGAGAACGCGGCGACGGCCCTCAAGATCCGGGGCGTGGGCCGCAAGACCCGCGAGGACGAGGCACGCAAATGGCTCGACCGGGTGGGGCTGTCGGGGTTCGAGAACCGCTATCCGCGCCAGCTCTCGGGCGGGATGCAGCAGCGGGTGGGCATCGCCCGCGCGCTGACTGCCAATACCGAGATCATGTTGCTGGACGAGGCGTTCTCGGCGCTTGATCCGCTGATCCGCACGGACATGCAGGACCTTCTGATCGAACTGCAAAGAGAGCTGCACAAGACCATCGTCTTCATCACCCACGATCTGGACGAGGCGCTGAAACTGGCCGATCACCTGGTGATCCTCAAGGACGGCGCCGTCATTCAGCAGGGCGGGCCGCAGGAGATCGTGATGAACCCGGCCGACCCCTATATCGAAGCCTTCGTCGGCGATATCAATCGCGCCCGCGTCCTGCGCGCCGGCACCATCGCCTCTGAGGGCGAGCCGGATGGCGTGGTGGTCGGCGAAGTCGATTGGAACGATACGCTGGAGACGGTCATCAAATCCGCGCAAGGCCGCGCGAATGCGACGATCATGGTTCTCAAGGACGGGCAGTCCATCGGCAAGATCGAGATGCCCGAGCTTCTGTCCGCTCTCATTCCCTACAGTGTCTCCGAGAGAGAGGCCTCGGACGGCGCCGCCTTGGGCTGAGAACGGCGCCCCGCATTACCAGCTTGATCTTGAGACGTTTTCCCGACACCATCCGCGGCTATGCCGCGTTTCTTTCTCAAGACCTGCCTTCACGTTCTGGCGCTCACGATTGTCCTTTTGGGCATCATCGCGCCCCTGTCCGCGCAGGAGGAAGACGGCTCCTGGTACGAGATCAGTGCCTCGGCACTGGAGACGGAGCCGAAGAGCCCCGATATCCAGCGCCGCACCCCGCGCGAGACGGTGCGCAACTTCATGGCCCTGACCGGGGACGAGCGGTATTCGGACGCCGCGCAGTACCTGAACCTCGCTGACCTGCCCGAAGGCAGCCGGGCGGAGGATGGCGCGGAACTGGCGCGCCAGCTTGCCCTGGTGATCGAGCGCCAGCTTTGGATCGATTGGGCCGGCCTGTCGGCGCGGCCTGACGCGATGCTTGAGACCGGAACGTCCAACAACGCGCTTGCTGGCAAGCCGCGCCGCGATATCGGGCTGAAGATGGTTGAGCTGAAGGGGCAGGCCTATGAAATCCGTCTTGGCCGCTACAAGGCGCCCGAGATGGACGCCGTCTGGCTGTTCACGCCCCAGACCGTTCAGAACATCCCGGTGCTCTATGATGCGTTTGGCCCGCGTCATTTTGAGCGCTACATCCCGGACCGCCTGACGGTGCAGCTTGGCGGGTTGCGCCTGTGGGAATGGTTGCTTCTGCCGGTCATGCTGGCAGCGCTATTCGGTTTGGGCTGGCTCGTCAGCCGGATCGTCGGCTGGGCGGCGGCCAAGATAAACCGGCCCCTGATCCGGCAGGCGCTGAACCGCTCGCGCGTGCCGCTGGGCTTTGTGGCTGTTGCCCTGGCGGCGCAATTCATGCTGAAGATTGGCGTCTCCTTCTCCGGCCCGGCGACAACCATCCTGCGGCCCTTCCTGCTGATCGTCATGGTGTCCGGGTTGGGCGTTACCGCGCTTAAGATCGTCGATGCGGTGCTGGATCGCGTTACCCGCGGCGTAATCGGCGATATCGATGACACACGCAGCCTGGACGAGCGCGAGCTCTATACCTCGATCTACGCGATCCGCCGCATCATCGTGCTGCTCATGGTCGGGATCGCGGTGATCGTTGTGCTGGCACGGCTCAACCTGTTTGAATCGCTCGGCATGTCGCTGCTGGCCTCGGCGGGCGTTCTGACGGTGCTGCTGGGCATCGCCGGGCAGGCGGTGTTGGGCAATATCATGGCGTCGCTGCAAATCGCCCTCGCCAAGCCCATCCGCATCGGCGACAGCATCCTCTTCGAGGGCAACTGGGCCTATGTCGAGAGCATTTTCTACACCTTCCTGCGCCTGCGCACCTGGGACGAGCGGCGGATCATCGTGCCGGTCAAGTATTTCGTCTCGCAGCCTTTCGAGAACTGGTCGGTGACGGACGCACGCATCCTCAAGACGATCACGATCTTTTTGGATCATCGCGCCGACATGGATGTGCTGCGAGAGATCTTCTTTGACTTGGCCAAGAACGACGACGGGGTGATCGAGCATGATCACCTTTTCGCGGCCGTCACCGGGCATAGCGAGGCAGGGCAGGAATTGTCGTTCTACGCCATGTCCCCCGATCCCTCGACCGGGTGGGAGACCGCGATGCGCCTGCGGGAAAACCTGCTCAAGCGCATCCGCGAAGACTATCCCGATTGGTGGCCGCAAGACCGGCTGGAGTTGCAGCGCAAGTGAAGCGCCGCCACCGCGCGGCACTCCTGCCGATCTGATTTCGGAACCTGACGGCATCTGCCGGGTTAAGCCAGCGTCGCCCTACGCGCGGCACCGCGCCTGCTGCTTGGCCGCAGGCATGACCGGACCCAGCAGGATGGCACCATGAAAACCGAACTCAAGATCAACGGCATCTCCCATGACCTCGACGCAGATACGCGCACCACGCTGCTTGATGCGCTGCGCAATCATCTGGGCCTCACCGGCTCGAAAAAGGGGTGCGACCACGGCCAATGCGGGGCCTGCACCGTCATCGTCAACGGACGCCGCATCAATAGCTGCCTAACTCTCGCCTGCATGCATGACGGGGATGAGATCACCACGATCGAAGGCTTGGGCACGCCGGATGGCATGTCCGATATGCAAGACGCCTTCGTGCGCCATGACGGCTACCAATGCGGCTATTGCACCCCCGGCCAGATCTGCTCGGCCACGGCGATGCTGGAGGAGATCAAGGCCGGCTGGCCGAGCAACGTCTCGGAGGATCTGGACGCGCAGGTGCGCCTGACCGCCGAGGAGATATCGGAACGGATGAGCGGCAATATCTGCCGCTGCGCCGCCTATCCCAACATCGTCGCCGCCATTGCCGAGATCGCCGGAGAAAAAACATGAAGCCTTTCGACTATGACCGCGCCACCGACACCGCGGGCGCCTCAAAGGCGGCTGCGCAGGGTGCCACGATCATCGCGGGCGGCACCAACCTGCTGGACCTGATGAAGCTGGAGGTGATGGCGCCGGACCGGCTGATCGACATCAACCGGCTGGACCTGAAGCAAGTGACGCAGACGGACGCGGGCGGGCTGCGCATCGGCGCGCTGGTCACAAACAGCGATCTTGCCGCGCATGCGGATGTGCGCCGTGACTATGCCGTCCTGTCGCGCGCCTTGCTGGCCGGTGCCTCGGGGCAGCTCCGCAACAAGGCGACAACGGGCGGAAACCTCTGCCAGCGGACACGCTGCTATTATTTCTACGATACCGACATGCCCTGCAACAAGCGCGAGCCGGGCTCGGGCTGTCAGGCGATGGAGGGGTTTAACCGCATCCACGCCATCCTCGGCGCCAGCCCGTCCTGCATTGCCACGCATCCCAGCGACATGGCCGTCGCCATGCGCGCGCTGGGCGCCGAGGTCGAGATCGAGGGGCAGGGCGGCGCTGTGCGCACCGTGCCGTTGCAGGATTTCTATCGCCTGCCGGGGGACCGGCCTGACAAGGACAACACTCTGGAGCCAGGCGATCTGATCACCGCGGTGATCCTGCCCGCGCCCATGAGTGGCGCGCGGCATGCTTACCGCAAGGTGCGCGACCGGGCCTCCTACGCCTTCGCGCTCGTCACAGTGGCGGCGGTCGCGCAGATGGAGGGCGGCCGGATCACCGATATCGCGCTCAGCTTCGGCGGCGTGGCGCACATGCCTTGGCGCGACGGCGCGGTCGAGAACGTGCTGCGGGGCGAGGTCGCGTCGGACGCGCTTTTTGCCGAGGCTGCGGATGTTCTCCTGAAGGACGCCAAGGGCCATGGTGGCAATGATTTCAAGATCCCCCTTACACGCAGGACGCTGAAGGCGGTTCTGCGCGAAGTATGCGCTGCGGGAGAGACAGCATGAACAAGACAGTCACGATGGACGCACCGGCAACCAAGCGGCGGCTGGACGATATGGTGCAGGGTCTGGTCGGCAAGCCGCTTGACCGGCCCGACGGCCCGCGCAAGGTGACCGGCACCGCGACCTATGCGCATGAATGGAACCTTGCCGGCACCGCCTATGGCGTTTTCGTCGGCGCGCCGTTTCCGCGGGGCACGATCACGTCCTTCGAGACCGGCCCGGTCGAGGAAATGGCGGGCGTGTTGGGCGTCATTACCGATGAGCGCCTGCTGCGGAATCCGGCGCAGGGCACCGCGAACGAGGCGCCCGTGCAGGGGCCACGCGATGTGCACTATATGGGTCAGCCCGTTGCGCTGGTCGTCGCCGAGACGTTCGAGGCCGCTCGGCATGGCGCGCAGAACCTCAAGATGACATGGGATGCGGCCGAGGGCGTATTCGACCCCGCAGAGGCCGAGACCGAAGAGGGCGAGGACTTCTCGCAGGGCGATCTGGAGGCCGCGATGCAATCGGCCCATGCCAGCGTCGATGCCACCTATACCACCCCTTGCCATAACAGTGCGGCGATGGAGCCGCATTGCTCGGCCGCGTGTTGGAGCGGCGACGATCTGACGCTCTATGGCAGCTACCAGATGCTGAACTTCAACGTGAACGAGTTGGCCGATGCGCTGGGCATTGATGTCAGCCACGTCCACATGCGCTCGCCCTATGTCGGGGGCGGGTTCGGCTCGAAACTGGGCCTTGCGCCCGAAGCGGTCGGTGCGGCCATCGCAGCCAAGGAACTGGGCCGGCCCGTGGTCGTCGCCCTGACCCGGCCGCAGGTTTTTGAGGCAACGATGCGCCGGTCCGAGACCACGCAGCGGCTGCGTCTTGCCGCCGATGCGGATGGCAAGCTGACCGGCCTCGGGCACGAGGCGCGCGTATCGAACCTTGAGGGCGAGGCGTTTTCCGAGCCTGTCACCCAGTCGACCCATTTCCTGTATGCCGCCGAGAACCGCAAGCTGGCCATCGACATTGCGCGATTGAGCCGAACCTGCGCTGGATCGGTCCGCGCCCCCGGCGAGGCTGTCGGCATGCCCACGCTGGAGAACGCGATGGACGAGATGGCTGAGAAGCTGGGTATGGACCCGGTCGATCTGCGCAAGCGCAACCTGCCCGAGCGGCATCCCGAGAAGGATATCCCATATTCCTCGCGCAAATATGCAGAGGCGATGGATGCGGGCGCCAAGGCCTTTGGCTGGGACAAACGAAACCGCACGCCCGGCGGGCTGCGCGAGGGCGAATGGCTGATCGGGCATGGCATGGCCGGGGCCAGCCGGGTCAACATGATCGGCGATGCCTCGGCGCGGGTGACCCTGTCGCTGGGCGAGGACGGCCTGGCCCATGCCACGGTCGAGACGGACATGACCGATATCGGCACCGGCACCTACGCCATCCTCAGCCAGGTCGCGGGCGAAATGCTGGGCCTGCCGATGTCGCAGGTGACGGCCAATCTGGGCGACTCGCAGCATCCCAAGGGCTCGGGCTCGGGCGGCTCCTGGGGGGCATCCTCGGTCGGCTCGGCCGTGTTTCTGGCCTGCGAAGCTGTTCGTGCCGAAATCTGCAAGACGCTGGGCGTGCGAGACGCCGATCTCGATATCCGCGATGGCGAAGCGGTCGCAGGGAATGTGCGCCGCGACCTGACCGAGATCCTGTCCGATGGCGCGTTGTCCGCCGAGGGCACCGTCAAGCCGGGCGAGGCGGGTAGCGATGTCAGTCAGGCCTCTTATGGCGCCTATTTCTGCGAGGTTGCCGTCAATGCCGTGACCGGCGAGACGCGCGTGCGCCGCATGACAGGGGCCTTCGGCGCGGGCCGCATCCTGAACGAGAAGACCGCCACGTCGCAATGCTATGGCGGCATGGTCTGGGGCATCGGAATGGCCTTAACCGAGGAGATGGTTCACGATCCGCGCGACGGCCATATCGTCAATCACGATCTGGCCGAATACCACCTGCCGGTTAATCTGGACGTGCCGCAGTTGGACGTGATCCTGCTGGACGAGCGTGATGACTGGGCCTGCCCGATCCAGTCCAAGGGGATCGGCGAGCTGGGCTTTTGCGGTGCTGCCGGCGCAGTTTTGAATGCGATTTACAATGCCACCGGCATGCGGGTGCGCGATTATCCGGCAACGCTCGACAAGGTGCTGGACGGGCTGCCCGATCTTGGCTGAGCGCGTGCAAGCCTCGGCCAACGCACATGTGAGCGCGGCGCGCTGGACAGGGGCGAGCCGCCCGCGCATCGTCCTTTTATGATCACGCGCCGCACAATTTGCCTTGCCGCCACGGCGCTTGCCCTGCCGGGAATCGTTCGCGCTCAAGGCAGCGATCTGGACGCGGCTGTCGAGGCGCTTCCTCAGCTTCACTCGCTGCAGGTGCGGCGCGGAGGCGAGACTCTCTTTGCCAAGGCGCCGCGCGGGTCCGGACTGGACAGTCTTGCCAACATCAAATCCTGCTCGAAAAGCATTGTCGCCCTCCTGCTGGGGGCCGCGATCGCGCGGGGCGATGTGCCGGGAGTCGAGGCGACGCTGGGCAATCTGGCCCCCGGTATTCTGCCGCACGGTGCGACACCCGGCGCGGCAGATATCACGATGAAGGATCTGGTGAGCCTGCGCGCCGGGCTTGAGCGCACGTCAGGGCCGAATTACGGCGCATGGGTCAGCTCGTCCAACTGGCTGGCGGATGCGCTGAGCCGCCCGATGGTGGCCGAGCCGGGCGGCAGGATGCTCTATTCCACCGGCACGACCCATATTCTGGGGGCCGCATTGGCCGAGGCGACGGGACAGAGCCTGCTTGCGCAGGCCCGCAGCCGTCTGGGCGATCCGATGGGCATTGAAATCCCCGCCTGGACGCGCGATCCGCAGGGCTATTACCTCGGTGGCAACGAAATGGCGCTGCGGCCGACCGCCATGCTGGACATCGCGGTCATGCTGCGCGATGGGGGCCGCTTTGCGGGCGAGCAGGTCATCCCGCGCTCGTGGATCGAGGCGTCGCTCCAGCCCCGGACGCGCTCGCCCTGGTCGGGGCTGTCCTATGGCTATGGCTGGTTCCTGACGCCATCGGGCTACGCCCTCGCGCGCGGCTATGGCGGCCAGATCATCGCGGCGCACCGCGGCAAGAACCTGGCCGTCGCCATCACGTCGGACCCGGCGCAGCCCGCCCGCTCCGAAGGGTATTTCGGCGAGCTGATGCGCCTGCTAAATGGCCCGATTCTGACGGCAGCCTAGCGGCGATCAGACGCTGTAGCTGGGCAATATCTGGAATGCGTCGCGCAGCGCATCGCCCCATCCGGTCGAAATGGTCTGGTAGATGGCATCATCTGCCTTGATGCGCTTGGTCCGCTCAAGGCTGAAGGAGTCGGTCTCGTAGACCTGCAGATCGAAGGGCAATCCGACCGAGAGGTTCGCCTTGACCGTGGAATCGAACGAGATCAGCAGCAGCTTGATAGCATCGGCGAAATCCATCTCGCGGTCATAGACCCGCACGAGAATGGGCTTGCCATACTTTGTCTCGCCAATCTGGAAGAACGGCGTGTCGTCGCTGATCTCGATGAAATTGCCTTCGGGGTAGATCAGGAAGATCGTCGGCTTGCCGCCCTTGATCTGGCCGCCCAGGATGATCGACGCACTGAACTGGTCGTTCGACATCTGATCGGGTCCCGACACGCCTTTGATGACCTCGCGCAGCGTCTCGCCAACCAGACGCGCGACCTGGAACATCGTGGGCTGGCGCAGGATGCTGGGATCGCGGTCCTCTTCCGAAACGGACCGCTCTTCGAGCAGGCTGATTAGCGATTGCGTCGTCGCGAGGTTGCCGGCGGTCATGATCGTGATGGCTCGCTCGCCGGGCACCTGCCACGAGAACATTTTCTTGCTGACGGCGAAATTGTCGACGCCCGCGCTTGTGCGCGTGTCTGACATGAACACCAGCCCCCGGTCGATCCGCATACCCACGCAATACGTCATGTCATTTCGCCTGAAAGGATTCCCTCGCGGGTGTCTACTGCTGAACCTGCAGATTGACCATCAAAGTTTCATCTGCCGAGCCCATGCGCAGCCCTTCGATGGGGGCGGCGTCGCGCGCATCGCGGCCCACGGCGATGCGGACGTATTTCTCATCCGGCGACACCCCGTTCGAGATATCGAAGCCGACCCATCCCAGACCGTCGATGCAGACCTCGGCCCAGGCATGGGTGGCGTCCTGCGCGACCTGTTCGTTGATCATCAGATAGCCGCTGACATAGCGCGCGGGCAGCCCCGAGAGCCGCACGGCCGAGACGAAGATCTGCGCGTGATCCTGGCAGACGCCGTGACTGCCCTGCAGCGCCTCCTCGGCGGGCGTGTCGACGGCGGTGCGCCCGGATTCGTAGGGCAGTGCCTCGATGATCGCGCCCGAGAGGTCATGCAGCTCGCCCAGCTGCGTGCCGGGATCCCCCGAAATCCGCGGCAGCGCCTTGATCGCGTCGCCCGCGGTGGTCATCACTGTCGGTTGCCGGAAATGCCAGAGCGGCGCGCGCCCATAGACGGGGCCAAGAATGCCGCTGTCGCGCAGGGTCGAGACGTGGCCGCTGGCGCGGATATTCAGCACCTCGGCGCCGGGGGTGATGCTGACCAGATCGACATGGTTGCCGTAATGGTCGCGGTAGCTTGCCTCGATCTTGCCGCCCGTCACGTCGACCGACCAGTCCGGCACCGCCTGCAGCGGCGAGGGCAGGGGCCGCAGCCGCACCTTTTGCAGCGCGTAATCGACCGGTGCGCTGTAGGCATATTCGGTTACATGGGTGATGCTAAGTTCCATTTATCCGACGAACCTGTAATCCTGTTCGACCTGCCGGGCGAGGCAAGCCGTGCTGCCCAGAAGGCCGCTGACGAATTCATGCAGACCTTCGTCGAAGATCGCGTTGATGTCGCGGTCCGCTAGCCGCGCGTGAAGGGTGTCTGCCATGTCATGTGCGCCCGCGCGCGTGCCGTATTCCTCGGCCAGATGTCCCAAGCTCTGCACGATCTGCCCCGCACAAAAGAACAGCGATCTGGGCATGCGGCGATCGAGGATCAGGAATTCCGCGATGGCGGGGGCGGTGAAATCATCCTCGACCGCCCAGCGAAAGGACCGGTGCGCCGAGACCGAGCGCAGGATCGTCTCCCACTGAATATTGTCCAGCCGGCTGCCGACGAAGGCGGGCGACGGCAGCAGTGAGTAATACTTGACGTCGATGATGCGCGCGGTGTTGTCCATCCGCTCGATGAAGGTGCCGAGGCGGCAGAAACTGTAGATATCGTTGCGCAGCATCGTGCCGTAAAGCGCGCCGCGCACCAGCCCCGATTGCTGGCGGATGGTGGCCAGAACGGCGGGCAGTTCGGTCTCGTCGATCGGCTCCTTCAGCACGTCGGTGAACAGCATCCATGTCTCGTTCACCGCCGACCACACCTCGGTCGTGAGGGCGGTGCGGACCATGCGGGCATTGTCGCGGGCCGATTTGATGATCGACAGGACCGAGCTGGGATTGGCCGTGTCGCGCAGCAGGAAGTTTACCACCTGCGCGCTGGTATAGCCGTCATTCGTGGCCTCATACGCATGCTGCGCCGCCAGCGTCGTGATGACAGATCGCCACTCATCCTCGGCATTGGTCGAGCGAGTCAGCGCGATGCGGAACCCCGCCTCGATCAGACGCGCGGTATTCTCCGCCCGCTCCAGCGAGCGGAACATCCAGTAGAGGCCCCCTGCGGTTTTTCCCAGCATATCAGTCTTCCAGAACCCAGGTATCCTTGGTGCCGCCGCCCTGACTGGAGTTGACGACCAGCGAGCCTTCCTGCAGCGCGACGCGGGTCAGCCCGCCCGGCGTGATGTTTATCCCCTTGGGCGAGACCAGCGCGAAGGGGCGCAGATCGACATGGCGCGGCGCCAGTCCGGCTTCGGTAAAGATCGGCACGGTCGACAGGGCAAGGGTGGGCTGCGCGATGTAATTGTGCGGCCGCGCGCGCAGCTTGGCGGCGAAATCCGCCAATTCCTGCTTACTGGCGGCGGGGCCGACCAGCATGCCGTAGCCGCCCGATCCGTGCACTTCCTTGACCACCAGATCGGCGAGGTTGTCGAGCACGTATTGCAGGCTGTCCGGCTCGGAGCAGCGATAGGTCTCGACATTTTTCAGGATGGCCGGCTCGCCAGTGTAAAAGCGGACGATATCGGGCAGGTAGCTGTAGACCGCCTTGTCATCGGCCACGCCCGTGCCGGGCGCGTTGGCGATGGTGATATTGCCCGCGCGGTAGACATCCATGATGCCCGGCACGCCCAGCACGGAGACGGGATTGAAGGTCAGCGGATCAAGGTATTCGTCATCGACGCGGCGATAGATCACGTCGATCTTCTTGTATCCCTTGGTGGTGCGCATGGTGATATGCCCGTCCACCACCCGCAAATCATGCCCCTCGACCAGTTCAACCCCCATCTGGTCGGCCAGGAAACTATGCTCGAAATAGGCCGAGTTGTGGATGCCGGGCGTCAGGATAACGACACAGGGCCGCCGGCTGCACGATCCTGGCGCGCAGGCCTCGAGCGAGCGGCGCAGGTTCTTGGGGTAATCGCTGACCGGCTGGACCTTGATACTGCTGAACAGCTCGGGGAACATCTGCAGCATCGTCTCGCGGTTTTCCAGCATGTAGCTGACCCCCGAGGGCGTGCGCGCGTTGTCCTCGAGCACGAAGAAATCGTCCTCCCCGGTGCGAACGATATCTGTGCCGACGATATGTGTATAGACGCCGCCCGGCGGGCTGAAATCCATCATCTGCGGCAGAAACGCGTCATTCTCGGCGATGAGTTCGATGGGTATGATCCCGGCGCGCAGGATTTCCTGCTGGTTGTAGATGTCGTGCAGGAACGCATTGATCGCGTAGATCCGCTGCTCGATCCCCTTGGAGAGCTTGGTCCATTCGCGGCCCGACAGGATGCGCGGCACCAGATCGAAGGGGATCAGCCGCTCTTCTGCGTCGGTCGCGCCATAGACGTTGAAGGTGATGCCGGTCCGGCGAAAGAACGCCTCGGCCTCGCGCGACTTCTTGGCCAGCCGTTCGTTGTTCTGCCCGGCGAACCATTGGTCATAGATCTGGTAGGGCCGCCGCGGGCTGCCGGCGGCGTGCATTTCGCTGAAGTGCAAAGGACTCATTCCCATGCCTTGATGATGCTGTGGGTGCGGTGGCGTGGCAACGTGCCGGATGCCAATTGCGCATCCCTCGCGTCGATGTGCTTAAATAACAGGCGATTTGGCGGCTTTTGCCTGTTTTTATAACAATCCAGCCGGGCGCGGGCAGGGCCGCCTCGCGATTACCGGCCCCGACATACGCACCGGATTGAAACAGGCGCTTGCGGGGTATTTCAACGAAGCGGCGGAACTCGACTACGATCCGCGCGGTTTGCTCTTCAACCTCGAAACGCCGGTTCCGGGCCTGGCGGCCTGACCGGGCGGGGGCAGACACCTTTAAGCCAGTTGAATAGAGTCACCCATGACGCGAGACACCACATCCCTTCCCGCCGTTCTCGTCGTCGAGGACGAGCCCCTGATCCGCATGGAGGCGATCGACAGGATCGAGGATGCAGGATTTCGCGTCTATGGGGCCAAATCGGCCGACGCCGCCTTGCTGACGCTGCAGCGCGAGGAGGATATCGGCATCCTCTTTACCGACGTCGACATGCCCGGCTCGATGGACGGGCTGAAACTGGCCGCCCATGTCCATAGCCAGTGGCCGAAGATCGATATCATCATCGCCTCGGGCATCGTCGCTATCGACCGGGCGCAGCTGCCCGACGGCGCGCTCTTCTTTGCCAAACCCTATCCGACCAAGGAGATCGTCAAGACGGTGACCGAACTTGCCGAGCATCCGCGCGCCTAGCGGCGGGCTTTCTCAGGCGGATTGTGTCTTGGTCAGGACCAGAAAGGTCATCATCCCGAAAGGCGGCAGAGACTTTTGCATGTCGACCGACAGGACCTGTTCTTGCAGGATGGTCTCGATCTCGAAATCGGAATGCCAGCCAAGGATGTTGGCAAAGGGCGCCGAGATGCGCTCGAGAAAGGCCAGGATGCCTTCGGTGCGCACGAAATGGTTGGTGATGACCACACGGCCACCGGGTTTCAGCACGCGGGCAACCTCGGCCATGACGCGCTCGGGCTCGGGCACGACCGAGAGGACGTGCATCGCCGCCACGGTATCGAAACTATCATCGGGAAAGTCCAGCTCGCGCGCGTCCATCTGGCGAAGGGTCACGTCATTCGACAGGCCCATGCGCTGCACCCGCGCCTGCGCCTTGGCCAGCATCTGACCGCTGAAATCGATGCCGGTCACCTTCAGATGCGGCTTGTAATGCGGCAGCGAGAGGCCGGTGCCCACCCCGACCTCCAGCAGCGATCCGGTGAGGGTGTTGATGTACTCGACCGCGCGCCGGCGGCCCATATTGGTCACGGCCCCGAATGTCTTGTCATAGACCGGCGCCCAGCGGGCGTAGGATGTCTCGACGGCATTAATGTCCATGATCAGGAGTCCTCGTTTGTATTCGGGCGTTGGAGGGGGCGCGTCTTGGCGACACACCATAGGACGGACCCGACATAGGCTAGGCAGAGCACGACCAGCGTGATCCACGCATAGGTCAGCAGCGCCGCCCCGATGATGGCAAAGCCCACGAGGTAGAACTTGGCGTATTTGCGCGACACACGGGTTTTCTTGAAGGACCATGTCGGGATGCGGCTGATCATCAGCCATCCCACCAGCAACAGATGCGCGCAGATGACGATATCGGGCAAAATCGGCGAGTCGGCAAAAGCGAAGGAGATCGACATCGGCAGCAGGGCCAGCAGCGCCGCCGCCGGTGAGGGCACGCCGCTGAAATAGGCGCTTGAGGTGGCAATGCCCGTCTCGGCCTCGGCCTTGGTGGCGACGTTGAACCGCGCCAGACGCATGGCGCAGCAGATCGCAAAGACCATGACTGCGATCCACGCGGCGCTGCGCATGTCCTGAAGGGCCCAGTAATAGATGATCAGCGGCGGCGCGACGCCGAAATTGAGGAAGTCGGCCAGCGAATCCAGCTCGGCGCCCATCTTGCTGTCGCTGCGCAACAGGCGCGCGATGCGCCCGTCCAGCCCGTCCAGAATGCAGGCGGCGATGATCAGCTTCACGGCCAGCACGTAATCACCATGCACACCGAACCGGATCGCCGACAGGCCCGCGCAGATGGACGCGATCGTCAGCATGTTCGGCAGCAGGTGGATCAACGGAATGTCGCTGAAGGACTTGTCGTTTGTCTCTTTCATGTCGCGGCAGCTTGTTCGCTGTCCAGGGCCGGCAACTCGGCCAGCACCGTTTCGCCGGCCACCATGGTCTGCCCGATGCTGACCAGCGGCGGCACGCCATCGGGCAGGTAGACATCGACGCGCGAGCCAAAGCGGATCAGGCCGAACCGCTCGCCCGTCTGCAGCCTTGCGCCCGGTTTGACAAAGCAGACGATCCGCCGCGCAACCAGCCCGGCGATCTGGACCACAGCCAGATCCTGCCCGTTCGCCATCCGCACGCACAGGCTGTTGCGTTCGTTATCGGCGCTGGCCTTGTCCAGCGAGGCGTTGAAGAACTTGCCGGGCCGGTAAGCGACAGCCATGATCTCGCCCGCGATGGGCGTGCGGTTCACATGGCAGTTGAAGACGTTCATGAAGACGCTGACCCGCGTCAGGGGCGTATCGGCCATGCCCAGCTCGGCGGGGGGGACGGCCTTCTCGATCAGTGACACAATGCCATCCGCCGGGCTGACGATCAGCCCCGGACGGTTCGGCGTCACGCGCTCGGGATCGCGGAAGAAGTAGTAGCACCAGACGGTCAGGCCCACTCCGATCCACCCCAGAATGGACGAGATCAGGAAAAGAACCACCGTGATGGCACCGAAGATGGAAACGAACTTGATGCCTTCGGGGTGCATCGGCTTGATGAATGTGCTCATCATGTTCATGGCGGCATCCCTATCGGCGACGACTTCAACCCTCATACGTTGATTGCATCTGAGTGCAAGCGCATTTCCAGGCGGCGGCGGCCTACCGCGTCCGCGCTCTGTGAATGTTTTATGAAATCAGCACCCAAGGGCTTTGCGTGGCCATCGTTTTCGTTGACATGCGGCGTCATGGCATATCGAAATGCCTCAGGGACGAGTGGGACATGCCGTCACGGGCCGCCTCGCCACAGGGGCGGTTTGATGGTAGGATGCAAGGATTGCGCTGGCTCGCTCTCGCTGTCGACGTGTTGTTATTACATTGGAGAAACAATGACCTATCTCACGCATGCCGCCTCGGCCATTGCCCTTGCCGCCGCCATGGCGGCCCCCGCATTCGCCGAATTCCAGCTAAGCGAGCGGTACACGGACGCCGATGGCGACCTGATCGCCGATATCCCCACGGAGGCCGCGGATCAGATCGACCCGTCGACCCTGATCTTTGCCTATACCCCCGTCGAGGACCCTGCCGTCTATGCCGAGGTCTGGTCCGATTTCCTTGACCACATGAGCGAGCTGACCGGCAAGGATGTGCAATTCTTCCCGGTCCAGTCGAACGCGGCCCAGATCGAGGCAATGCGCGCGGGTCGTCTGCATGTGGCGGGCTTCAACACCGGGTCCAACCCGTTGGCCGTCGCCTGCGGCGGTTTCCGCCCCTTCGCCATGATGGCGGCCGAGGACGGCTCGTTCGGCTACGAGATGGAAATCATCAGCTATCCGGATTCGGGTATCGAGGCGATCGAGGACATCAAGGGCGGCAAGCTGGCCTTCACCTCCGAGACATCGAACTCGGGCTTCAAGGCACCGTCGGCCATCCTCAAGGCCGATTTCGGCCTGGAGGCGGGCAGGGATTTCGAGCCGGTCTTCTCGGGCAAGCATGACAACTCGATCCTGGGCGTCGCCAACAAGGATTACCCGGCGGCGGCCATCGCCAACTCGGTCAAGAGCCGCATGATCGAGCGCGACGTGGTGACCGAGGATCAACTGAAGACGCTCTATACCTCGCAGACCTTCCCGACGACGGGATATGGCGTTGCCCATAACCTCACGCCTGAACTGCAGGACAAGATCAAGGAGGCCTTCTTCAGCTTCGACTGGGAAGGCACTGGTCTGGAAGAGGAATTTGCCAAGAGCGGCGAGGCGCAGTTCATCGAGATCACCTTCAAGGACGATTGGGAAGTGATCCGCAAGATCGATGACGCCAACGGTGTTTCCTACGCGTGCCAGTAATTCTGGCTCAACCAGCAAGGACAGGCGGGCAGTGGCCCGCCTGTCGCATTTCGGAGGCGCGCCCATGCTGAGACTGAACAGCCTGTCCAAAACCTACAAGACGGGCGATACCGCCCTCAGCGACGTATCGCTGACGGTTGAAAAAGGGCAGCTTGTTGGCCTGATCGGCCCGTCGGGGGCCGGCAAATCCACCCTGATCCGCTGCATCAACCGATTGGTCGAGCCGAGTTCGGGCGAGGTCTGGCTGGGCGATGTGAACCTTGCGGCGCTCAGCCGTGCGGAGCTGCGCCGCCAGCGCCGCCGCATCGGCATGATCTTTCAGGAATATGCGCTGGTCGAGCGTCTGACCGTGATGGAAAACGTCCTGTCGGGGCGGCTGGGCTATGTGCCCTTCTGGCGCAGCTGGCTGCGCCGCTATGACGGGCAGGATATCCGCCGCGCGTATGAACTGCTGGACCGGGTCGGCCTGATGCAGCACGCGGACAAGCGCGCCGATGCGCTCTCGGGCGGGCAGCGGCAGCGCGTGGGAATTGCGCGCGCCCTCATGCAGGGGCCGGACCTCTTGCTGGTGGACGAGCCGACGGCCAGTCTTGACCCCAAGACCAGCCGCCAAATCATGCGCCTTCTGACCGAAATCTGCGCCGAGCGTGACCTGCCCGCCATCGTCAACATCCATGACGTGCCGCTAGCGCAGCAATTCATGGAGCGGATCGTTGGCCTGCGCGCGGGCGCAGTGGTGTTCGACGGCCCGCCCGATGCGCTGAGCGAGGAGGTGCTGACGCAGATCTACGGCGCCGAGGATTGGACCGGCACGACTGCCGAGGGCGAGGATGAGGAGGGCGAAAGCGCCGCGCCCCATCCGGCGATCCCCGAGGCCGAGGCGACCGCATGAGCGCGCCCGCCTATCCGACCACATGGCGCCGCCCGGCCCAGATCATTCCAAACCGCCGCCTGCGCATCGCCTTGCAGATCGCCGTGCTGGTCTACCTCGTGCTGGCCGTCGGCTCGATCGAGGTGAACTGGGCGCGCGTGTCCGAGGGGATGGAGCGCGGGCAGCGTTTCGTCATGGGGTTCCTGCAGCCTGATTTTTCCAGCCGTTGGCGCGATATCAGCCAGGGCCTGATCGAGAGCCTGACCATGACGCTGACCTCGACCGTCGTCGGCGTGGCGATCTCGATCCCCATCGGCATCGGCGCCTCGCGCAACTTGGTGCCGCGCGCGATCTACCTGGTCTGCCGGTCGATCATCGCCGTCAGCCGCTCGCTGCAGGAACTGATCGTCGCGATCTTCCTCGTGGCCATGTTCGGCTTCGGCCCGTTCGCGGGCTTTCTCACCCTGTCCTTCGCCACCATCGGCTTCATCGGCAAACTGCTGGCCGATGAGATCGAAGAGGTGGACCCGCGGCAGGTCGAGGCGATCCGCGCGACCGGGGCGTCCTGGCTGCAACTGCTGAATTACGCGGTGCAGCCGCAGGTCATGCCGCGCCTCATTGGCCTCTCGCTCTACCGGCTGGATATCAATTTCCGCGAAAGCGCGGTGATCGGCATCGTCGGCGCGGGCGGGATCGGCGCCACGCTCAACACCGCCATCGACCGCTATGAATATGACAGTGCGGGCGCGATCCTCCTGATCATCATCGCCATCGTCATGGTGGCCGAATACAGCTCCAGCTATCTGCGGAAATTCCTGCAATGACTGACCTTTCCGATATCTGGACCCACCGCACGCCCAAGCATCGCCTGCTGCTCTGGACCGGCTGGTTCGCGCTGGTCGCGCTCTTCGTCTGGTGCTGGCAGATCATGGCCCGCGACACGATCTGGGCCTTCGTCTGGGATGCGCCGCAGCAGGCCGCCGACATCGGCGGCCGCATGGTGCCGCCGAAATGGAGCTATCTCGGCGAGCTGATGGTGCCGCTTTGGGACACGCTGAACATCGCGACGCTGGGCACGATCGGCGGCGTGATCCTGGCCATCCCGATCGCCTTTCTGGCCGCGCGCAACACCACGCCATCGGTAACGGTGCTGCGGCCCGTCGCGCTTTTCATCATCGTGACGTCGCGCTCGATCAACTCGCTGATCTGGGCCCTGCTTCTGGTGGCCATCATCGGGCCGGGTCTTCTGGCCGGGATCATCGCCATCGCCCTGCGCTCCATCGGGTTCGTGGGCAAGCTGCTGTATGAGGCCATTGAGGAGACGGACCCGCGCCAGATCGAGGCGATCACCGCCACCGGCGCGGCACCGGCGCAGGTTCTGACTTATGGCATCGTGCCGCAGATCCTGCCTGCCTTCTGGAGCATTGCGGTCTTTCGCTGGGACATCAATATCCGCGAGAGCACGATCCTCGGGCTGGTCGGCGCGGGCGGTCTGGGGCTCAAGATGAACGCATCTCTGGCGATCCTTGCATGGGATCAGGTGACGGTCATCCTGCTTTTGATCCTCGGAACGGTGATCCTCAGCGAATGGATCTCGGCGCAAGTGCGCAAGGCGATCATCTAGGTATTGGCGGGTCATTGACGGCGGCGGGCATTCGGGTTTTGGTTATCCAAATTCCTGATCATAGGCGCGCCCGATGATAAAAAGCCAGTTCACGCTCAAACAGCTTGAGGCGTTCGTCTGCGTCGTCGATATCGGCACGTTCCGCAAGGCAGCCACACTGCTCGGCACGACCCAGCCGAATATCTCGGCCCGCATTGCGGCGCTGGAGGACCGTCTGGGCATCCTGCTGCTACACCGCGATGCGGGCTCGGTCCGGCTGACGGAAAAAGGCAAAGTGCTGCTGGCCTCTGCACGCCAGATCCTCTGGGCATCCGAGGCGTTTCTGGAAACCGCCGCACGGCAGGACCTGATCGCCGAGCGCCTGAGGCTGGGCGTGACCGAGCTGGTCGCCTGCAGTTGGCTGCACGTCTTCCTGCGCCGCTTTCGCGAGGCTTATCCATCGGTCGTGGTCGAGTTGCAGGTTGATCTTTCGGTCGAGATCGACAGGGACCTGTCCGAAGGGCAGCTGGATCTGGCGCTGCAAACCGGCCCTTTTCAGCATGAAACTTCGGCCTCGCTGCCACTGGGCCGCTATCCCTATGCCTGGGTCGCTGCGCCCGATCTGGCGCGCCGCGTGGGGTCGCGGCCGGATATGGCGACAATGCTTGGCTCTTCCGTCCTGACCCATGCGCGCCACGGGCTGGCCTCGCGCGAACTGGCGGCCTTCGTGAGCGCGAGGGGCCTCGCCTCGGACCGTATCGTGCATTCCAGCAGCCTGTCCTCCTGCCTTCAGATGGCCGAGGATGGCATGGGTATCGCCCTTCTGCCGGAACTTCTGGTGCGGAACGCGGCGCAGGAGGGCCGGCTGGAATGGATCGACTGCGGCTGGCTACCCTCGCCGCTGGAACTGTTTGCGCGCTTTGACCAGACCCGCGCGCCACGCTTTGTGCGCGCGGCGGCGGACTGGGCGATCGAAACGGCGAAAGCCGAGGCCCAGTAGATCACAAAAATGTATCACCCCGAGAAATTCTAACAATTTGTATTTCTCGCTGCACCGCGCGACGGTGCGCGCTGCGGCGATACCGCCTGCGCGCTTCCGCCCCATCTCAGCCGTCTGCCGAAAGGATCCCACCGCATGCCATCATCCTCCATCCGTATGGGCGTCGACATCGGCGGCACCTTCACCGATGTGGTCCTGGAAAAGGACGGGGCGCAATTCTCGACCAAGGTGCTGACCACCTATAGCGCGCCCGAGAATGCGATCATCGACGGCATGCATCAGGTCTGCGCCAAGGCCGGGGCCGCGCCTTCGGATATCCAGCAGATCATCCACGGCACGACCCTTGCGACCAACGCGCTGATCGAACGGCGTGGGGCGAATACGGCGCTGATCACCACGCAGGGCTTTCGCGATGTCATCGAGATGCGCACCGAGAGCCGGTTCGAGCAATATGATCTGAACTTGAACCTGCCCGAGCCGCTTTTGCCCCGCCAACTGCGCTTTACCGTGCCCGAGCGAGTCAATGCCAAGGGCGAGGTGATGATCCCGCTGGACCGCGCCGAGATCGAGGCCGTCGCCGATCAGATCGCCGAGGCGGACATCGAGAGCGTCGCCGTCGGCCTTATCCACAGTTACCTCAACGACGCGCATGAGCGCATGATCCGCGAGGTTCTGGCCGAGAGGCTGCCGGATGTGATGGTCTCGATCTCGTCCGAGGTCAGCCCGCAGATGCGCGAATACGAACGCTTCAACACCGTGGTTGCCAACGCCTTCATCAAGCCACTGATGAAATCCTATCTGGGCCGCCTCGAAGAGCGGTTGCGCGGCGAGGGGGCGAACTGCAACATCTTCCTCATGCATTCCGGCGGCGGCATCATCTCGATCGAGAATGCGGCGGATTTCCCAGTGCGGCTGGTCGAATCCGGTCCGGCGGGCGGGGCGGTCTTTGCCGCGCATATCGCCGCACGTTACGGTCTGGACAAGGTGCTGAGCTTTGACATGGGCGGCACGACGGCCAAGATCTGCCTGATCAAGAATCGGACGCCCAAGACGGCGCGGGTGTTCGAGGTGGCGCGCACCTACCGGTTCAAGAAAGGATCGGGCATGCCGATCTCGATCCCGGTCATCGACATGGTCGAAATCGGGGCCGGGGGCGGATCGCTGGCGCATGTCGATGCGCTGAGCCAGATCCGAGTCGGCCCCGAAAGCGCCGGGTCCGAGCCGGGGCCCGCCTGCTATGGCCGGGGCGGAGCGCGGCCCGCCGTGACGGATGCCGATCTGGTGCTGGGCAAGCTCGACGCCGATAACTTCGCCGGCGGGTCGATCCGGCTGTATCCGGACCAGTCCGAGACGGCGCTGAACACCCATATCGGTCAGACACTGGAGATGGACGCGGCCGAGGCCGCCTTCGGCGTGGCCGAGGTGGTGGATGAGAACATGGCCAACGCGGCCCGCGTGCACGCGGTGGAAAACGGCGAGGATCTGAGCGAATACACCATGATCGCCTTTGGCGGCGCGGCGCCGCTCCATGCCGGGCGTCTGTGCGAAAAGCTGGGTGTCGACCGGCTGATCGTGCCGCCCGGCGCGGGCGTCGGCTCGGCCATCGGCTTTCTGCGCGCGCCCTTCAGCTTCGAGGCCAACCGCTCGGTCTACATGAAGCTGAGCGATTTCGACCCCGCGCGCATCAAGACGTTGCTGGGCGATCTGCAAAGCGAGGCGACCAGTTTCGTCCGGGGCTGCGACGCCGAGGCCGAGATCCTGTCGGAGTTCAAAGTTTACATGCGCTACACCGGCCAAGGCTGGGAAATTCCTATAGAATTGACCGAAGCGCAGGCGATGGCGCCGGATGCCGAGACCTTCCAGGCGCGCTTTGAAGAGGATTACACCCGCCTCTTCGGCCGCCCCGTTGCGGGCATGGATGTGGAAATCACCGTCTGGTCGGTGAACGCGACAACACCGCCCGAAGAGGTGGCCGAGGTCGAGGCCGTCAGCGGTAGCGGCACGGCGCAGCCCGGTGGCACCCGCGCGCTCTTCGATGCGGCGACGGGCGCCTTTGTCGAAGCGGGCCTGATCGCGCGCAGCACGATGCAGACCGGCCAGCGCGCCAGCGGCCCCGCCGCCGTGACCGAGGCCGAGACAACCATCATCGTGCCTGCCAGCCGCGATGCGATCCGCCAGCCCGATGGCTGCATCGACATTGTGATCAAAGGGTAAAGGGGTAACCGGAATGAGCATGAAACAGTCCAAAGTGTCCTATCAGGTCATGTGGAACCGCCTGATTTCCGTCGTCGAAGAGCAGGCGCAGGCGCTGGTGCGCACGGCCTTCTCCACCTCGGTACGAGAGGCCGGGGATCTGTCGGCGGGGGTTTATGACCTGCAGGGCCAGATGCTGGCGCAGGCGGTCACGGGCACCCCGGGCCATGTCAACGCCATGGCAGACGCCGTGGCGCATTTCATCCGCCGGATCGGGCGGCAGAACATCCTTGAGGGCGATGTCTACGTTACGAACGATCCCTGGGAGGGGACGGGCCATCTGCATGACATCACCATGGTCACGCCCTCGTTCCACAAGGGCGCTCTGGTCGGCTTTTTTGCCTGCACGGCGCATATCGTGGATATCGGCGGGCGCGGATTTGGCGCGGATGCGGCCAGCGTCTATGAGGAGGGGCTTTACATCCCGATTATGAAATTCGCCGAACGCGGCGAAGTGGACGAGACCCTCGTGCGGATCGTGCGCGGAAATGTGCGCGAGCCTGATCAGCTGATCGGGGACATGTATGCGCTGGCCACCTGCAACGAGATTGGCCATCGCCGCCTAATCGACATGATGCAGGAGTTCGATCTCGACGATCTGGGCGGTATATCTGACTTCATCCTGGAAAATTCCCGCCGCGCCACGCTGGAGCGGATTGCCGCGCTGCCCCGCAAGGAGGCGACGGGCGAGATGACGATCGACGGGTTCGACACGCCGATCACGCTGAAGGTCAAGGTGTCGATCCATGAGGATCATATCCTGTCGGATTTCACCGGTACCTCGGGCGTGGACAAGAAGGGCATCAACTGCCCGCTGGTCTATGCCAAGGCCTATGCGTGCTATGCGCTCAAGGTCGCCATCGCGCCGGAGATCCCGAACAACGCCGCCTCGCTGGCGCCGTTCCGCATTTCCGCGCCCGAGAATACCATCGTCAACGCGCTGCATCCGGCTCCGGTGGCGCTGCGCCATATTGTCGGGCATTTCGTGCCTGATACCGTCTTTGCCGCGTTCGATCAGATCGTGCCGGGCCTCGTGCCTGCCGAGGGCGCGGGGTGCCTGTGCAATTTCCAGGTCTCGCTGCGCCCGCGGACCGATGCGCCCGCGCCGCCGGATGCGCGCCGCTCGGAGGTGCTGACCTTCAACTCGGGCGGCTCGGGCGCGCGGCCCCAGCATGACGGGCTGAACGCCACCGCCTTCCCCTCGGGCGTTATGACCATGCCCATCGAGGCGACCGAACATGCCGGCCCGGTCATCATCTGGCGCAAGGAGTTGCGGCCTGACAGCGGCGGCGCGGGCCGCACGCGCGGCGGGCTGGGCCAGTATATGGAGGTCGGCGCGATGGAAGGGTACGAGTTCGACCTGCAGGCGATGTTCGACCGGGGCCAGTATCCGGCCCGCGGGCGGCGCGGCGGCAAGGCGGGCGCGCCCACGACCATTGCGCAGGATGACGGCACCCAGATGCGCGTCAAGGGCAAGCAATTCGTGCCCCACGGCCGCAAGGTGATGATGGCCTTTCCGGGGGGCGCGGGTTACGGCGCGCCGCAGGATCGCGACCCGGCCCTGGTGAAACGCGACCTTGCGCGCGGCTACATCTCGGCCGAAGCTGCGACACGCGACTACGGACTGTCGCAGGATGACATCGACACCGTCGCGGCGGCCGTCAAAAGAGGGGAGGCGCTTTGATGGCAGACATCGCGCAGGCGCCCGCGAAGGGCAAATATGACGTCGTGATCATCGGGGGCGCCATCATGGGCGCCTCGACCGCGTGGCACCTCAGCGACAACGCCGATTTCGACGGCTCGGTCCTGGTGGTCGAGCGCGATGCCAGCTACGAGAACAGCTCGACCATGCACACGACCTCGTGCATCCGCCAGCAATTCTCGGCCGAGCTGAATGTGCGCATCAGCCAGTTTGCGGCAGATTTCATCAAGAACCTGCGCGGCTACATGGGCGGCGATGATCGTGTACCCGAGCTGGGTATTCGCAGCTTTGGCTATATGTATCTGGCCGACACGCCCGACTTCGCCGAGGTGCTGCGCCAGAGCCGCGAGGTGCAGATTGCCGCCGGGGCCGCCACGCAGCTGATGACGCCCGAGCAGATCAAGGACGCCTATCCCTTTTACAACGTGGACGATATCCTGCTGGGCTCGATCAATCTGGTCGATGAAGGGCTTTGGGATGCCACCGCCGTCTTCGACTGGATGCGCCGCATCTCGCGGGAGCGGGGCGTCGAGTATATCGAGAACGAGGTGGTCGCGATCACCCGCAACGCTGCAGGCACGCAGGTTGAAAGCGTCACGCTGAAATCGGGCGAGGTGGTGCCCTGCGGTCAGGTGGTTAACGCCTCGGGGCCGCGCGCGGCGCGCACCGCGCAGATGGCGGGGCTAGAGGTGCCGGTCGAGCCGCGCAAGCGTTATTCCTGGATCTTCGACGCGGCCCAGCCGCTGGACCGCGACCTGCCCCTTACCATTGATCCCTCGGGCGTGCATGTGCGCGAGAACGGCGGCGGCACCTACCAAGCAGGCGCGCATGCCGAGATCGACCCGGCGGTCGATCCGGACGACTTCATCATGGACTTCTCGCTGTGGGAGGAGCACGTCTGGCCCACAATCGCCACGCGCATCCCGCAATTCGAGGCGATCAAGGTGCAATCGGAATGGACGGGACATTACGCGATGAATACGTTCGATCAGAACGCCATCGTCGGCCCGCATCCTGAACTGACCAATTTTCTATTTCTCAACGGGTTCTCCGGCCACGGCCTGCAACAATCCCCGGCGATGGGCCGCGGCATGGCGGAATGGCTGACCTATGGCGGCTACCGCGCGCTGGATCTCAGCCCGTTCAGTTACGAGCGGATCGCCGAGGGCCGGCCTATTCTGGAAAAGGCGATCATCTGATGAAACTGCCCGCAAACACTTTCAAGCATGCCCTCGCCGCTGGCGAGCGGCAGATCGGCCTCTGGATCACGCTCGGCAGCAGCTTTGCAGCCGAGGCGGTCGCCTCCGCCGGTTATGACTGGGCGGTGATCGACATGGAGCACAGCCCCAACGATTATTTCAGCACGCTGGCGCAGCTTCAGGCTTTTGCCGCGCACAGCACGGTGCCGATCGTGCGGGTCGAATGGAATGACGCGGTGGCGGTCAAGCGGGTGCTGGACCTTGGCGCGCCGGGGGTGCTCTTTCCGTTGATCCAGACAGTCGAGGAGGCCGAGCGCGCCGTTGCCGCAACGCGGTATCCGCCGAAGGGTGTGCGCGGCTTCAGCGGCTCGACCCGTGCCAACCAGTTTGGCCGGATCACCGATTACCCCCAGCGCGTCGAGGCCGAGACGGCGGTTCTGTTGCAGGTAGAGACGCGCGCCGCGATGGAGCGCGCCGAGGCAATTGCGGATGTTGATGGGGTCGATGGCATCTTTTTTGGCCCCGCCGACATCGCCGCCGATATCGGCCAGCTGGGCAATCCCATGGCCCCCGAGGTGTGGGAGCTGATCCGGCCCTGCGCACAGCGCCTGATCGAGAAGGGCATGCCCGTCGGCACGCTGGTGATGGACCCGGCCTTTGCTGCCGGGCTGTTGAAGGACGGCTTTACCTTCGTCGCCTGCGGGGCGGATTCGTCATTGCTTGCCAAGGGCGCGGATGCGCTGCTGACCGAGGTCAGGGGCGGGGCCGGCTGATCCGCGCCTTTGCACCGCCGCGCCGCATCGGGCAGACTTGAAACACTGAAAATACCAGGAGACCTGACATGAAAAAACTCGTTCTGACCGGCGCCGCCGGCCGCCTTGGATCCTATCTGCGCGAGCCGCTGAGCCAGCTTTGCGACGAACTGGTCTCGACCGACCTGGCCGAGGATGTGGGCCAGACCTATCCGGGCGAGCGCTATGTGAAGGCGGATCTGCAGGATCTGGATGCGATGGTCTCGCTGCTGGAAGGGGCCGACATGGTGGTGCATTTCGGCGCCATCGGCGACGAGGCGCCCTTCGACGACATCCTCGGCTCGAACATCGTGGGCGCCTACAACATCTGGGAGGCCGCGCATCGCAACGGGCTGCGCCGCGTTGTCTATGCCTCGTCCATCCATGCGGTGGGGATGCATCCCAAGACCGAATTCATCGGCGTCGACGCCCCGCACCGGCCCGATACCTTCTATGGCCTCGCCAAGTGCTTTGCCGAGGATCTGGCCAGCCTCTACTGGGACAAGCGCGGGCTGGAATCGGTCTGCATGCGCATCCTGTCCTGCGCGCAGGTGTCGAACCCGCGCGCCGTGGGCTCCTGGCTGAGCTATGACGATCTGATTCAGTTGGTCGAGCGCGCCATCGACACGCCGATCACCGGCTATTCGGTGGTTTACGGTGTGTCGAACAACGACCGCGCGCCCGTCGACAATGCGGGCGCCAGCCATCTGGGCTACCGCCCCAAGGACAATGCCGAGCAGTTCGCCAAGGAAATCTATGCCGAATCCGGGCCGCTGGACCCGCTTGATCCCGGCAATGCCTGCCAGGGCGGTCCGTTCGCCTCGATCGAGCTGGGCCATAGCGGCGTCGCGCATCTGAACCTCAAGAGCGACGACACCGCCAAGGGCTAAGCGCCGGGCGGGGCATTGCAATGACTGTGCCCCGCTTGCGCCAAGAGTGCCAGACTGCGACATTTTGTGCGAAAGTCTCTGGTTCCAAGGGCGGGGATAGACCATTCTCTGCCCAAAGAAGGAGAGATCATTCATGAAAAAGACAGTCTGGATGCCTGTTGCCGCGCTGGCGCTTTTGGCGGCCTGCGATGACATGGGCGCCACCGGTGGCAATGGAGCTGCAAATGGCCTCAGCCAAGCGCCCGAGAACGTGGTCGCCTTGGCCGCGCCGTATCAGAACCTAAGCGCGACCAAACTTGATCCGGCCAGCGGATGCTTCGTCTATCGCCATGTCGGCCCGGTCGAGACGACACTGCTACCACTGCGCACGCCGGACGGGCGACCGATCTGCACTGTCGCAGAAGAGGCGCCCGCCAGTTGATCGGTCAGCTGCGGGCCGCGAGGCGATCCTCGGCCGGGTAGAGATGCGCGGTCGAGCCGGTCTGCACGTGGTCATAAAGCCCGATGATATGGGCCATCACCATGCGCACGCAGCCCGAGCTGGCCCGTCCACCGATCGAACGCGGCTGCGGCGAGCCGTGGATGCGCAGATAGGTGTCCCGGTTTCCGACGAAGAGATAGAAGGCGCGCGAGCCAAGCGGATTGTCGGGCCCGCCATCCATGCCATCGGCATGCTGAGCATAGATCTGCGGATCGCGCTTGATCATCGCCTTGGTCGGGGTCCAAGTCGGCCATTTCGCCTTGCGCCGGATGGTATATGTGCCCGGCTCGTAGAGGTTGCCGCGCGCAATGGCGACGCCGTAGCGCATGGCCGTGCCATCGGGCCGGATGTGATAGAGATAGCGCGCGACCGCATCGACATGGATGTCCCCGGGGGTCAGGCCATCATTCGCCTCGACCCGCTGCGGCAGAAAGCGCGGATTCAGCCCCCAAGGGTTCGACGTGGCGGGATTATAGTTCGCGGGCGTCACCCGCGCATCCCAAGCTGACCATTTCGACGGGTTCGAGGTGGGCGCGGCGAGGGCAGGGGCCGGTACGGCGGCCGATAGAAGCGGGGCGGAAAAGAGGGCCGTGCCCGTCATCACGAAATGGCGTCTGGTCAACATTGTCCACGGAATCCTTTATGCGGCTTTTGGAACTATAACACTGAAACGATGTATCAGTCCCAAAGATCCACAGATCTGCCGGTTTTTCCTGCTCGGCACTCTTTATTAGCCCCAAAACCGAAAAACCGAAGGCTGAATTGCCTTCGGTTTTCGCTTCATTCCCTTGCCGGCTTCGGCAAGGACGCAGTGTTGGGCCCTGCAGCGCCTAGATTGCCGCGCTGTGGCGGTCCGACGAGATCGCGTAGGCGTCGAACTCCATCGCGATCATGCGGGCCAGATGGTGCGCCTCGGGTTTGATCGACAGAACGCCCTCGTCGCTGCGCGACACCGCGCTGTCCCATGCGGCGGCGGCCTTGGCCGTCAGCCCGCGCACAAGGGCCGGATCGCTGAAGATCGCCGGATCGACCCGGAAATCGCACAGAAGCCGCTCGATCACCGCGGCGCGCAGGTGGTCGTCCTCGGTATCGATGTGACCACGGATCGTAGCAGGACGGCCCTTTTCGATGCGCGCCTTCCACGCGGCGGTGGCGGGCGCATTCTGGGCATAGCCCTGCGGTAGCCGCGAGATCGACGACGCGCCGAGGCCAATCAGCGTCTGGGCGCCATCTGTGGTGTAGCCTTGGAAGTTGCGGTGCAGCGTTCCGGCATTGGCGGCGATGGACATGGTGTCGCCCGGCTTGGCGAAGTGATCGATCCCGATGGCGGTATATCCGGCCTCGACGATGCGTTCGGCGGCGCGCTGTGACAGGGCCAGACGCTCTTGCGCGCGGGGCAGGTCCTCTTCGCGGATCATCACCTGACGCTTGGACGCCCAAGGCACGTGCGCGTAGCCGTAGAGCGCCATCCGGTCCGGCGACAGCGACAGCGCCATCTCCAAGGTGCGCTGCAGGCTGGCCTGCGTCTGATGCGGCAGGCCGTAGAGCAGATCGAGGTTGATCGCGTTGATGCCGCGCTTGCGCAGCCCGTCCACGGCGAACTTGGTCTGCTCAAAACTTTGCGGGCGGCCAATGGCGGCCTGAACGGCAGGCTCGAAATCCTGAACCCCAAGGCTGGCGCGGGTCACGCTAGAGGCGGCCAGTGCATCGAGGCGCGCATCGTCGATTTCGGTGGGGTCCACCTCGATCGAGATCTCGGCGCCCGGCGCGCGGGGGAATCGCTCTTCCAGAAGGCCATAGAGTCGCATCAGCAGATCTGGCGGCAAAAACGTCGGCGTGCCGCCCCCAAGATGCAGGTGCGACGTCATGACGCCGGGTGGCAGGGCGGCCGCGATGATGTCGGCCTCGGCCTCCAGCGCGTCGATATAGGGCGCAAGCGGCGCCTCGGTGCTGGTACCTTGGGTGCGGCAGGCGCAGAACCAGCAAAGGCGCCGGCAGAACGGAATATGCGCATAAAGCGATATTTTTGCGCCCGGTTCTATCTGGGACAGCCAATCCAGCATGGTATCGGGCCCGATACTGGGCCCGAACTGTGTCGCAGGGGGGTAGCTGGTATAGCGCGGCGCGCGAGAGGCCAGTGCCCGGTTTGTGAGTTTGGGATCGAGATGTGTCATGGGGGCCACCTAAGCCCCAAAGCCCATTCTGAACCTTGATCGAGGTCAAACAAAATGGCAAAAGCCGGGCATGACCCGAATAGACCTTCAGATTGCCAGTTCGGCCTGCTCTGCCTGCCCGATTCGTCACCGCGCCATCTGTGCGTCGTGCGATACCAGCGAGTTGGATCGGCTGTCCGAAATCAAATCTTACCGCACATGGAAAGCGGGCGAGACGATTCTGATGGAGGGCGCTCAGCTGCCGTTCGTCGGCTCGGTCGTCGGCGGCTGCGCCACGCTCACGCGCTCGATGGAGGATGGGCGGGTCCAGATGGTCGGCCTGTTGCTGCCATCCGATTTCGTCGGCCGCCATGACCGCGAGACCGCCGCCTACGAGGTGGTCGCGGCGACGGACGTGACCTTCTGCCTGTTCCGCCGCGCCGAATTCAAGGAATTGGTGCGCGACACCCCCCATCTGATGGAGCGTATGCTGCAGATGTCGCTGGACGAGCTGGATGCCGCCCGCGACTGGATGATCCTTCTGGGCCGCAAGACAGCGCGTGAAAAGGTTGCGACCCTGCTGGCGAACATCCTGCGCCGTGCGGCCTCGTCCGGGCATCCGCTGCGGGCGGAATTGCCGCTGACGCGCGATGCGATGGCCTCGTATCTTGGCCTGACCATCGAAACGGTGAGCCGCCAGATGACGGCGCTGCGCAAGGAAGGCGTGATCGAGATGCAGGGCCACCGCGGCATCTCCTGCGCTGATTTGCCCGCGCTTTTGACCGCGGCGGGCGACGACGAGGACGGTATTCCGCTGGCGTGAACCATCCACAAGGGATAGCCTGCAGGTTGCATGCTGCAGGCTTTTGCCGCCGAGACAACCTGCGGCTGCGTAACGAAAGACGTGAATCTCCGATCGCGGCCGGTTTCTTGACCTAAATCAAAGTGCCGATCCCCCCGGTCTGACATTCACCCCTGAAATGTTCGGAAAAGGGACGGGCGATGTCTGACTACATCAAGCTGATTGCATTTGGCCTCATTGCGCTATTCGCTGCAATCGCCGCAAACTTCGCGCGGGATCTGGCCTATCTGGTCCACGCGTTCATCATCATGTTCGTCGCTGGCGGCATGTTCGTGTGGCAACTGCGCCGCATCGACGAGCCGCTGAGCGCAACTGCTCTGGCCGAGCGCGAGCTGGCCTATATGGACGGCCCGATCCGCTACGGTGTGATCGCCACGGCCTTCTGGGGCATCGCGGGCTTCCTGGTAGGCACCTATATCGCCTTTCAACTTGCTTTTCCGGCGCTCAACATCGAATGGGCCCAACCCTTTGCCAATTTCGGCCGCCTGCGTCCCTTGCACACCTCGGCCGTTATCTTTGCCTTCGGCGGCAACGCCCTGATCGCCACGTCCCTTTACGTGGTGCAGCGCACCTGCTCGGCCCGCCTCTGGGGCGGCAACTTGGCGTGGTTCGTGTTCTGGGGCTACAACCTCTTCATCGTGCTGGCGGCGACCGGATACCTTCTGGGCGCGACGCAGTCCCGCGAATACGCCGAGCCGGAATGGTATACGGACCTGTGGCTGACGATCGTCTGGGTCGCCTATCTGGCCGTCTTCATGGGCACGATCATCAAACGCCGCGAGCGGCACATCTACGTCGCCAACTGGTTCTACCTGGCATTCATCGTCACCGTCGCGATGCTGCACATCGTCAACAACCTGGCGATCCCGGTGTCGATCTGGGGCTCCAAGTCCGTTGCGCTCTTTGCGGGCGTGCAGGATGCCATGACGCAGTGGTGGTACGGCCATAACGCCGTCGGCTTCTTCCTGACCGCGGGCTTTCTGGGCATGATGTATTACTTCGTGCCCAAGCAGGCAGGCCGTCCGGTCTATTCCTACAAGCTGTCGATCATCCACTTCTGGGCGCTGATCTTCCTTTATATCTGGGCAGGTCCGCACCACCTGCACTACACGGCGCTTCCCGACTGGGCCGCGACCCTTGGCATGGTGTTCTCGATCATCCTGTGGATGCCCAGCTGGGGCGGCATGATCAACGGTCTGATGACGCTGCAAGGCGCCTGGGACAAGATCCGTACCGATCCGATCATCCGGATGTTCGTGGCCTCGCTTGCCTTCTACGGCATGTCGACTTTTGAGGGCCCGATGATGTCGATCCGCGCGGTCAATTCGCTGTCGCATTACACTGACTGGACCATCGGTCACGTCCACTCCGGCGCGCTTGGCTGGAACGGCCTGATCACCTTCGGTGCGCTCTATTTCCTGACGCCCAAACTGTGGGGCCGCAAGGAGATGTACTCGATCCCGGCGATCAACGCGCATTTCTGGCTCGCCACGATCGGAATCGTTCTCTACGCGTCCTCGATGTGGGTGTCGGGCATCATGGAAGGCCTGATGTGGCGCGAAGTCGATGCCAACGGGTTCCTCGTCAACTCCTTTGCCGACACCGTGGATGCCAAGTTCCCGATGTACGTGGTCCGTGGCCTGGGCGGAGCGTTCTTCCTCGCTGGCGCGCTGCTGATGGTGTGGAACATGTGGATGACAATTCGCGAACCGCGCACCGCCGCTGTCGCAACGCCTGCGGAGTAAGAGCATGACAAAAGATCCCAAAAGCCCCGACTACGACCCCAAGGACGATCCCAAGGTCTCGACCGCGGGCGACCTTCCGGACGACATCCCGAACGAGCTGCCGCCCGAGACGCAGACGATCACCTTTCACCAGCGGCTTGAGCGGAACGCGACCCTGCTGCTGGTGGCAAGCTTTGCCGTGGTGGCCGTCGGGGGTGTCGTCGAAATCGCGCCGCTCTTCTGGCTGGAGAACACCATTGAGGAAGTCGAGGGGATGCGCCCTTACTCCCCTCTGGAGCTGGCCGGACGCGAGATCTATGTGCGCGAGGGCTGCTATGTCTGCCACAGCCAGATGATCCGCCCCATGCGGGACGAGGTCGAGCGTTATGGCCATTACAGCCTGGCCGCCGAGTCGATGTATGACCACCCGTTCCAATGGGGCTCTAAACGGACCGGGCCCGACCTGGCGCGGATCGGCGGGCGCTACAGCGATGAATGGCATGTCGATCACCTCATGGATCCTCAATCCGTGGTGCCTGAAAGCGTGATGCCGAAATATGCCTTCCTCGCCGATACGCTGATCGACGGCGAGCATATCCAGGATCTCGTCTCGACCCATCGCCTTGTCGGCGTGCCTTACACCGATGAAATGGTCGAAGCCTCCTTTGCCGATTTCCAGGTGCAGACCGACCCCAACGGGGATTGGGACGCCATGGTCGAACGCTATCCCGGCGCACAGGTGCGCAACTTCGACGGGCAGCCGGGCACATCGGAAATGGATGCGCTGATCGCGTATCTGCAGATGCTGGGCACGCTGGTCGATTTCTCGACCTTCACGCCTGACGCGGTTCGCTGAGGAGGGCACGATGGAGACCTATTCGGTCCTGAGGCAGTTTGCCGACAGCTGGGCATTGCTGGCCCTGACGTTGATCTTTCTGGGCGTTATCTTCTGGGCGTTCCGCCCCGGATCGCGCCCGATCCACGACGACGCGGCGGATGTGCCGTTTCGCAATGACGACGAGCGGCCGGCCCCGCGCGCGGAGACCCGCGCAGCCCCCTCATCCGGGCGCCAGGCGGGCGCTGCGCATAATGTGAAAGGAAACGGTGATGTCTGATGACAAGCGCATAGACGAAGCGACAGGCACCGAAACGACCGGCCATAGCTGGGACGGCATCGAAGAGTTGAACACGCCGCTGCCACGTTGGTGGCTCTGGACCTTTTACGCGACCATCGTCTGGGGGATCATCTACACCATCCTCTTCCCGGCATGGCCGCTGGTTTCGGGCACGACGCAGGGCATCCTCAACTGGTCGACGCGCGGCCTCGTTGCCGCCGATATCGAGGCGGTGAACCTGTCGAACGCCGAGATCACCGAAAGCCTTGTGAACGTGGATCTCGCCGTCCTGCCCAAGAACGAGGATCTGCACCGCTTTGCCGTCTCGGCTGGCGCGTCGGTCTTTGCCAATAACTGCTCGCAATGCCATGGCGCAGGCGCGGCAGGGGTGCAGGCGGCGGGCTATCCCAACCTGCTGGACGATGACTGGCTCTGGGGCGGCACGCTCGAGGATATCGCGATGACCGTGCGCCACGGCATCCGCAATGAGGATGATCCCGACGCGCGCTGGTCGCAGATGCCCGCCTTTGGCGATCTGCTGGAGAGAAGCGAGATCGCCGAGCTGACCACCTATGTGCGCAGCCTGTCGGGCCTTGCCGAGGGCAGCGAAGACGGGGCCGTCCTCTTCGAGGCGAACTGTGCCGCGTGCCATGGTGAGGACGGCATGGGCGACCGCATGCAGGGCGCGCCCAACCTGACCGATGCGATCTGGCTTTATGGTGGCACCGAAGAAGCCGTGACCGAGACGATCACGAACTCGCGGTTCGGCGTGATGCCCCCTTGGGGTGAGCGTCTGGGCGAGGCGCAGGTGCGCGCGGTTGCGGCCTATGTCCACGGTCTGGGCGGCGGCGAGGCCAGCGTGGCCGACCCGGCCACCGAAGCCGAGGCCGAGGAAGCCGCCAGCGTGCCGGATGCCAGCTATCCCGCAGATGCCGAGGAAACCCCGACCGAGGCCGGCGAGCCTGCGGTCACACCCGAGGCGGATACGGGCGAAGAAGGCCAGTCTGCGACTGAATAACGCAGCCTAACGGCCCGTAAAAACAGGTAAACCGCCGCATGCCCTATGAAAAGGCATGCGGCGGTTGATCCATCTCAAAGCGTACCCGCCCGGCCTGGAGGAGAAGGCGTCAACGCACATCCAGAATGAAAGCGACAGCCATGTCCGACAATCCCCCTCTTTTCGCCGCGCAGGAGCCTATCTTTCCGCGCCGGGTCTCGGGTTTCTTCCGGCGCCTGAAGTGGTGGATCATGGCGATCACGCTGGGCATTTACTACCTCGTGCCGTGGATCCGCTGGGACCGTGGCCCGAACCTGCCAGATCAGGCCGTACTGGTCGATCTGGCGTCACGGCGCTTCTACTTCTTCTGGATCGAGATATGGCCGCACGAATTCTATTTCGTCGCGGGCCTTCTGATCATGGCGGGGCTTGGCCTTTTCCTCTTCACCTCGGCCCTGGGAAGGGTCTGGTGCGGCTATACCTGCCCGCAGACCGTCTGGACCGATCTGTTCCTCTTGGTCGAGCGGTGGGTGGAGGGCGACCGAAACGCGCGTCTGCGCCTCTGGAAGGCGCCGTGGAACTTCCATAAATGGCGCCTGCGCGTGACCAAATGGGTCATCTGGCTGGCCATCGCGGTGGCGACGGGCGGCGCATGGGTGTTCTACTTTGCCGACGCGCCGACGCTGGCGGTGCAGCTCTTTACCGGAAACGCGCCCGCGGTGGCCTATATCACCATCGGCATCCTGACGGCGACCACCTTCGTCTTTGGCGGGTTCATGCGCGAGCAGGTCTGCATCTACATGTGCCCCTGGCCGCGTATTCAGGGCGCGATGATGGACGAGGGCACGCTGACCGTCGGATATCGGGACTGGCGCGGTGAGCCGCGCGGCCGGGGCGGCGCAAAACGCAAGGCCGTGGCCGAGGATGTCGGCGGCGCGCAGCAGGTGCGCTACGGCCTTGGCGCCAACAAGGATGTCGCGGCGCCGCGCGTGTCGCGCAGCGGTGAAGAGCTGGGCGATTGCATCGACTGCATGGCCTGCGTCAACGTCTGCCCGATGGGTATCGACATTCGCGAAGGGCAGCAGATGGAGTGCATCACCTGCGCCCTTTGCATCGACGCCTGCGACGAGGTGATGGCCAAGATCGGTCGCCCGCGTGGCTTGATCGACTATCTCGCGCTGGACGACCGCCCCCCGGTACTGCCGGGCGAGCATGCGCCAGTGCGCCCGATGGGCACCGACGCGCCCGAGGACCAAGGCGCCGAGACGGGCGTTCCCGCGCCCACCGCCGCCGCCCGGTCCGACGTGAGTTCGGATGGCACAGCGACGACGTCTGTCGCCGGCGCAGCCGCACCCGCGCCCAATGCCGCCGATGCGCCCTTCATCACGCCCCACAGCCGCGATTGGCAGCCCAAGCCGGTCTGGAAGCATGTGCTGCGCACCCGGACGCTGATCTATACAGCGATCTGGGCGACCATCGGCATCGCGCTGGTCTTTGCGCTTTTCATCCGGCCCGATATCGAACTGACGGTCGCGCCGGTGCGCAACCCGACCTTCGTCACGCTGTCCGACGGCTCGATCCGCAACACCTACGATATTCGCCTGCGCAACAAGCATGGCGAGGCGCGTGATTTCCAGCTGTCGCTGACCTCAGAAGGTGCGCTCGATATCGCGCTGGAGGGCGCTGAAGGCACGACCGTCGAGGTGCCCGCCGACTCCACCATGCTGCAGCGGGTCTATGTGATCGCCGAGCCGGGTACGCCGGCGGCGGACGCGGAACGCAGCCCGTTCCGTTTCTGGGTCGAGGATACGGCCTCGGGCGAGCGGGCGTATCGCGACACCATTTTCAATGGCAAGGAGAGCTGAGATGGGCGAAGCGGCAACGCGGGGTGAGCGTCGCCTGACGGGCTGGCATGTGCTGGCCATGTTCGTCGGGGGCTTTGCCGTCATCATCGGCGTCAACCTTTGGCTCGCGTTCAGCGCGGTGCGCACCTTTCCGGGGATCGAGACCGACAGCTCCTACGTGGCCAGCCAGACCTTTGATGAGGACCGCGCGGCGCAGGATGCGCTGGGCTGGGACGTGGGCCTGACTTTCGCGGACGGGCTGCTGGCGCTGGAGATCGCAGATGCCTATGGCAACGCGGTCGCGCCCGAGATCGTCGAGGCCACGCTGGGCCGCGCGACGACCGTGGCCGAGGACCGCACGCCGGCCTTTGAGTGGGATGGCATGCGCTATGTCGCGCCTGTGGACCTGGCGCCAGGCAACTGGAACCTGCGCGTCGATCTGCGGGCCGAGGATGGCACGCCTTTCCGGCGCCGCATCCCCCTGAGGGTGCCGCGATGAGCGCACTCGCCGCATGCCCGGCCTGCTCGGCCGCGCCTTCGGCGGCGCAAACTGCGCGGGACGCCTCGGGCGAGGTGCTGCACCTGTCACTGCCGGGGATCAGTTGCGCCGCCTGCATCGCGGGGGTCGAGAGCACGCTCGCGACCGTGCCGGGATTGCGCGCCGCGCGGGTCAATCTGGGCCGCCGCCGCGTGCGCATTGTCACCCAGCCGGGGCTGGGCGCCGCGCCCGCGCTGGCCGCGCTTGAGGCGGCCGGCTTCGAGGCGCATGAGCTGGACAATTCCGCCCTGAGCGGCGAGGCCGACGATCCGGGCCGCGCCCTTCTGGCGCGCATTGCCGTTGCGGGCTTTGCGATGATGAACGTCATGGCTCTCTCGGTCGCCGTATGGTCGGGCGCCAGCGCCACGACTGAGGCGATGTTCCACTGGATTTCGGCGGCCATTGCGCTGCCTGCACTGGCCTTTTCCGCCGTGCCGTTCTTTGCCTCTGCGGCCTCCGCGCTGCGGGCGCGGCGCGTCAACATGGACGTGCCGATCGCACTGGCCATCGCACTGGCCTGCGCCACCTCGCTGCACGAGACGATGTTCGGCGCGGGCGCCGATACATGGTTCGACGCGGCGCTGTCACTGACCTTCTTCCTGCTGGCGGGCCGCTATCTGGACCACCGTGCGCGGGCCACCGCCCGCTCGGCAGCCGCCGAGCTGACGGCGCTGGAAGTGCCGCGCGCCACGCTGCTGGACGGCGATGCGCGCCGCACCGTTGCCGTGGCCGATATTGCGCCGGGCGACCGGATCGCGCTTTCGGCCGGGGCGCGGGCGCCAGTGGATGGCGTGGCTGAAGAGGCGGCGACGCTCGACCGCTCAGCCCTGACGGGCGAGTCCGCGCTGGTGCGCGTCGCCGCCGGCGACGTGATCTGTGCGGGCGAGACGGTGATGGAGGCGCCCCTGATCCTGCGCGCCACAGCGCGGGCCGAGGACAGCGCGCTGCGCCGCCTTGCTGCGCTGGTCGAGGTGGCCGAGACGGGCCGCCACCGCTATTCCGGGATCGCCGACCGCGCCGCGCGCCTCTATGCGCCGCTGGTGCATGGATTGGCCGCGCTGGCCTTTGTTGGCTGGTATATTGGCACAGGCGACATGCACCTGGCCATCGGCATCGCAACGGCCGTCCTGATCATCACCTGCCCCTGCGCGCTGGGCCTTGCCGTGCCTGCGGTGACAGCCAGCGTGACGGGGCGCCTTTTCCGCAGCGGGGTTCTGCTGAAATCCGAAACCGCGCTGGAGCGTCTGGCAGATGTCGATTGCGTCCTTCTGGACAAGACCGGCACGCTGACCCAAGGCACGCCTCAACTGCCCAAGCTGGACGATGACGCGGCAGGCGTCGCACTGGCGCTGGCGTTGGCATCCGATCATCCGGTCTCGAGCGCCATCGCCGCCGCGCTGGCGGGCCGCGCCGCCGCTGATGTAAGCGATATCCGCGAGGTCGCGGGCGAGGGCGTCAGTGGGATTTGGAAGGGCGCGCCGGTATCTTTGGCACGCGGACCGCAGGGCACCGAGCTGACCATCGAGGGCCAGATCACCCCACTGCCGATGACCGAAGCACTGCGCCCCGGGGCCGCGCGCATGGTCGCCGAGCTAGGCAAGGCGGGCTATGAGGTGCGGATGCTCTCGGGCGACCGCCCGGGACCCGCGCGCAAGCTGGCCGATGAGCTGGGCATCGCCCATGTGCACGCCGCCATGCGCCCCGAGGACAAGGCCGCGCTGGTGCAGGAACTGGGCGCGGCGGGCCGCTGCGTGCTGATGGTGGGCGACGGGCTGAACGATACCGCGGCGCTGGCGGCGGCGCATGTGTCGCTTGCCCCCGCTACTGCGCTGGATGCGGCGCGGGTTGCGTCGGACGGGCTGATCTTGGCCAGCGACCTGATGGCGATTCCGCAGACCCTGCGCTCGGCCCGCATGGCGCTGCGCCGAATCCGGCAGAACCTTGGGATTGCGGCGGGCTACAATGCCATCGCCATCCCCATCGCGCTGGCGGGGTTCGCCTCGCCGCTTGCGGCGGCGCTGGCGATGTCGTTATCCTCGGTCACGGTCGTCATGAACGCGGTGCGCAAATGAATATCCTGATCGTCCTCATTCCTGTTTCCGTCTTTCTTGGGGCGCTTGGCCTTGTCGCCTGCATCTGGACGCTACGTCATAGCCAGTACGAAGATCTGGAAGGTGACGCCGCGCGCATTTTGCTGGATGATGACGATGCACCCCGTGCGGATCGGCCTTCCTCCAAGGAGGACTAGGACATGGTACCCAGTTACCTGACACGCTCGCGCCTTGCGTGGGTTTCGCTGGTGGCGGTCGTTGCGGGTTTCGCCCTGACATTCATCGCCACGGCCACCGGATTGCCGGAATGGCTCGTTCCGGTGGGGTATTTCACCGCGCTTGGCGGCGCGGCGCTGCTGTTCATCGGCTGGCTGATGTGGAAATCGCGCCGCTAAAGTGCCGGGGCGGGCAGGGCAGGACCCAGGGTGATCTCCTGAGGGGAAATCCGCGCGCGGAAGGCCAGCACTTCGACGCCTGATGCGCGCGCCTCGGCCAGCGCGGCCGCATAAGCCGGGTCGATATCCTCGGCGGCAGCGACATGGCTGCAATCGCTGCGCTGCACCAGATAAAGAAGCACCGCGCGCTGCCCGCTGCGCGCGACCTCGGCCAGTTCCTGAAGATGCCGCGTGCCGCGCGCGGTGCGGGTGTCCGGAAATTCCGCCAGACTGCCTTGGCGGCACAGCGTCACCGATTTCACCTCGACATAGGCGTCAGGCCCTGCGCCGCCCTGCAACAGGAAATCAATGCGACTGGCCGCGCCGTATTTCTGCTCGGGGCGCAGGGTGTCATAGCCTGCAAGCTGGGGGATCGCGCCCGCCTCCAGCGCTTCGCGGATCACGCGATTGGCGGCGGCAGTATCGACACAGGCTAAATGCGCGCCGGACAGCTCGGCCAGACGCCATGCATAGCGCAGCTTGCGCCGGGGATCGTCGTTGCACTCGACCCAGATCGGGCTGCCCGGCTCAGCCAGCCCGGTCATTTTGCCGGGATTGGCGCAATGGGCCACCGCCTCCTCGCCCGTCTCTAGCCGGATATCGGCCAGAAAACGCTTGTAGCGCCGCAGCAGCCTTGCGCGCAAAAGTGGGGTTTGAAACCGCATGGGCCGGGGCCTATACCCAAGGCAAGGGCCGATCAAGCGCGCCCGTGACGCACGAAGGAGGCCAGATGCCCAATCCCACCGCCGCGATGCTGGTCATCGGAGACGAGATCCTGTCGGGCCGCACCCATGACAGCAACACGCATCATCTGGCCGGGGTGCTGACCGAGGCCGGCATTGACCTGCGCGAAGCGCGGGTCGTGGGCGATACCGAGGCGGCGATCATCTCGGCGGTCCAGACGCTGAGCGCGCGCTATGACCATGTCTTTACCTCGGGCGGGATCGGCCCCACCCATGACGATATCACCGCCGACGCAGTGGCGCGGGCGATGGGCCGCAAGATCGACGTGCGCGAGGATGCGCGCGCCATCCTGGCCGAGCATTACGACAGGGCTGGAATCGAGTTGAACGAGGCGCGCCTGCGCATGGCGCGTATCCCCGACGGCGCCACGCTGATCGACAACCCGGTCAGCGCAGCGCCGGGATTCATCCTTGGGAACGTGCATGTGATGGCCGGGGTGCCCAGCATCTTTCGCGCGATGGTCGCCTCGGTCGTGCCTATGCTGACGGGCGGCGCGCCGGTTGTGTCGCGCAGCATGGATGTGCAGCGCGGCGAGGGCGATGTGGCCGCACCGCTGGCCGAGCTTGCGGCGCGCTTTCCCACGCTCAGCTTTGGGTCCTACCCCTATCAGCGGCAGGGCGCCTATGGCACGAATATCGTCGCGCGCGGGCAGGACACGGCCGAGCTGGACGCGGCGCTGGCCGAGATGAAGGACCTCTTCGGGTGAGCACCTCCCTGCCGGGCGCGGCGCAACTTTACGATGTGATCGAGGCCACATGGCCCCCTGCCGAAGAGTGGCAGCAGGGGCCGTGGACCTTGCGCGACGGGCAGGGCGGGGGCAAGCGCGTCTCGGCGGCGACGGCGCGCGGCGATGTGGGCGCGCAGGATCTGGCCAAGGCCGAGGCGGCGATGCGCAAGATGGGGCAGCGCCCGCTTTTTATGCTGCGCGAAGGCGATGCGGCGCTGGATGCGCTGCTGGAAAAGGCGGGGTATGACATGGTCGATCCGGTCAATATCTACGCCATCGCCCTTGCCGATCTGGATCTGACCCCGCCCGAGGCCACCGCCAGCTTTCACCTGTGGGAGCCATTGGCAATTCAGCGCGATATTTGGGTAAGCGGTGGCATCGGGCCGGAACGGATCGCGGTAATGCAGCGCGTGCGCGGCGCCAAGACTGCGCTTCTGGGCCGCAAGGCGGGGCGTGCGGCGGCGACGGGCTTTGCCGCGATGAGTGGAAAGACGGCGATGGTGCACGCGCTGGAGGTGCTGCCCGAGTATCGTCGCTGCGGCGTGGCGCGCACACTGATGACCGAGGCGGCCATCTGGGCGCGCGGCGAGGGAGCCGAGGTCCTGTCGGTGATCTGCACGGCGCAAAACGTGGCCGCCAATGCGCTTTATTCCGGGATGGGGATGGCGCTGGTGGGGCGGTATCACTACCGCCAATTTCCGGGCGAGGGCGCATGATGCGCCGCGCAAGGCTTGTCGCCTGCGCCGCACTGGCCGCCGCATTGCCTGCGGGCGCGCAGCAGCTGACGCTTCCGCCCAATGCCGAGATGATGCGAGAGCTGCAGAGCGCGCCGGGCAGCCATCCCGTGCCAACCGGCCCTTGGACTGCCGGACAGGCGCAGACAGTGACAGCCCAGGGCGAGATGACACGCCGCGCCTGGCGCCTTTCCGGCAGTTCGGTCACGACGCTGCAGCTCATGAACAATCTGGCGGCCCAGATTGAGGCGGCGGGGTTCGACACGCTCTACCGTTGCGAGGATACCGCCTGCGGGGGATTTGACTTTCGCTTTGGCTTGCCGGTCATGCCGCCGCCCGAGATGTTCGTCGATCTCTTCGACTACCGCTTCCTGTCGGCGCGGCGCGGGGCGGGGGCGGATGCGCGCTATGTCACGCTGCTGGTCAGCAGGTCAGGCGCGACGACCTATGTGCAGGTGACGCGGATCACGCCCTCGGACGTGGCCGATACAGGTGGCGAGGGTGCGGCTCCCGAGCAGACGGCGACGTCCGATCCGCAGGTCGGCGCCGAAGTCGGCGATGCTGCGCTGGTCGAGGCCCTCAAGGCGAATGGCCATGTGATCCTGGGCGATCTGGATTTCGGAACCGGCGCTGCGGGGCTGGGCACGGGTCCGTATGCATCCCTGCAGGCGCTGGCGGCCTTTCTCAAGGAGGATGCATCGCGCCGGGTCGCGCTGGTTGGGCATACTGATACCGTTGGCGGATACGAGGCCAACCTCGGACTGTCGCGCCGCCGCGCGCGCGCGGTGATGCAACACCTGGTTGAGACGCTGGATGTGCCCGCCGCGCAGCTGGAGGCCGATGGGATCGCCTATCTCGCCCCGCAGGCGCCGAATACGGATGCAGCCGGGCGCGAGGCGAACCGGAGGGTCGAGGCGGTTCTGCTGAGCGGGCAGTGATCCTTGGGGCTGCGTGGCGGCACCCTCTGGCCCTTTTCGCGCGAGGGCACTAAGTAGGGCGCGATACGCAAGGACATGAGGCCCGACATGCAGAACCAGCACAGCGGACGCACCACGCGCGACGGCATTCGCATCCACGATCAGGCGGATTTCGAAGGCATGCGCAAGGCCGGCGCCCTGGCCGCAAAAATCCTTGACGATATCGCGCCGCATGTATCGGTGGGCCAGACCACCGGCGCGCTGGACGCGATGATCGAAGGGATGATCGACGATGCCGGCGCCAAGTCCGCGACGATCGGCTACAAGGGCTATCGCCACGCCAGCTGCATCAGCGTCAACCACGTTGTCTGCCACGGTATCCCCGGTGACAAGACATTGAAGGACGGCGATATCCTCAACATCGACGTGACCGTCATCGTCGATGGCTGGTTCGGCGATACCAGCCGCATGTATGTCGCCGGCACTCTCAGCCGCAAGGCCGAGCGTCTGATCCAGGTCACCCATGACGCGCTGATGATCGGAATCGAGACCGTGCGTCCCGGCAACACCTTTGGCGATATCGGCCACGCCATCCAAGCCTATGCCGAGGGGCACCGGATGTCTGTCGTGCGCGATTTCTGCGGTCACGGGCTGGGCCGCGTGTTTCACGCACCGCCCAATGTGGTGCATTTCGGGCGCCCCGGATCCGGGCCGAAGCTGGAAGAAGGCATGTTCTTTACTATCGAGCCGATGATCAATCTGGGCCGCCCTGACGTCAAGACGCTGGCCGATGACTGGACCGCGGTGACGCGCGACAAGTCGCTTTCGGCGCAGTTCGAGCATTCGGTGGGCGTGACGGCAGACGGGGCCGAGATTTTCACCCTCTCGCCCGGCGGGCTGTTTCATCCGACCAAGGCCTGAACCAGTGGTTTGTGCGCCGCCGATGCGGCGCGCTACACCAAGATTTTTAAGGAAAAATCTTGGGAAGAGTGAGTATTTTTACCAAGATGAAATTTGGGTCGCGGCGCATCACGCGCGGCGCTGGCTGATCGCGCGGCCCGCTGCGACGCCCGAAGCCCAGGCCCATTGGAAATTGTAACCGCCGAGCCAGCCGGTGACGTCCAGCGCTTCGCCGATGACGTAAAGGCCGGGCTGCGTGCGCGCTTCCATCGTTTTCGAGCTGATGCCATCCGTGTCGATGCCGCCGAGGGTGACTTCGGCCGTGCGGTAGCCCTCGGTGCCGCCGGGGGTGAGCTGCCATTCCTGCAGGGCACTGCACAACTGGCTCAGGGCCGCGTCGCTTTGATCGGCGAGGTTGCCGGAGAGGCTGAGGCCGGTCTGCTGCGGCAAGGCCGCGACGAGGCGGGCGGGCAGGTGGCGCGCAAGCTCGGTGGTGAGCTTGTGGCGACCCGATTGGGCGCGTTGGTGGCGCAATGTCTCGTAGAGGGCGTTTTCCGGGTCGAGATCGAGCGTGATGGGCGTGCCTTCTTGCCAATAGGACGAGATCTGCAGCATGGCGGGGCCGGAGAGGCCGCGATGTGTAAAAAGCATGGCCTCGTCGAAGGACGCGCCGCCGGCACTGGCCCGCACGGGCAGGGCGGTGCCCGAAAGCTCGGCAAACCGTCCATCCGGAAAGGTAAAGGGCACGAGGCCCGCGCGCGTCGGCGTGACATCGAGGCCGAACTGGCGGGCGATATTATAGGCGAGGCCGGTCGCGCCCATCTTGGGGATCGACTTGCCGCCCGTGGCCAGCACGAGGTTCTGCGCGGTGACGAGGTGCCGGGTGCCGTCGCGCGACAGCGTGGCGCGGAACTGGCTGCCGTCATGGGTGACCTCTGCCAGCTCTGTCCTTAACCGCAGATCGGCACCCGCGCGATTCATCTCGGTGCGCAGCATGGTGACGATATCCTTGGCCGTCACGTCGCAGAAAAGCTGGCCCAGCGTTTTCTCGTGCCATTTGATGCCATGGGCGTCGACCAGCGCGACGAATTCCCAAGGCGAATAGCGCCCAAGGGCCGATTTGCAGAAATGCGGGTTGGCCGAGAGAAAATTCGCAGGCTCGGTATGGATATTGGTGAAGTTGCAGCGCCCGCCGCCCGATATGCGGATCTTCTCGCCCGGCGCGCGGGCATGGTCGATGACCAGCGTGCGGCCCCCAGAGTGGGCCGCGCACATCATGCCGGCGGCTCCGGCGCCGAGGATCAGCGTATCGACTTGCATGCGCCACGCGATGCCCGAAGCGCCGGGCGCGGTCAAGATCGTGTGATGGCCGCCGCCTGCGGCTTGTGGTCCGGGGGCATGGCGGTCACGTCTGTTGCGAGATGAACACAAGAATTGGAGAGAGACGATGAAGACGCTTGATGCAGGACAGGATTTTCCGCGGCAGGATGTGCAGCGCCTTGGCGGCGGCACGCTGACGCTGGGCCAGCCCGAGGGCGGCCATGACTGGCAGGCGGTCGTCGTCTATCGCGGGCTGCATTGCCCGATCTGCAAGACATATCTCACCCAGCTGGAAGAGATTAAGTCCGAGTTTCATGACGCGGGCGTCGATGTTGTCGCCGTGTCGGGCGATCCCGAGGAGAAGGCCACCCAGATGGCCGAGGAGACCGGGCTGACCGTGCCGATGGGCTATGGGCTGAGCATCGAGCAGATGAGGAGCCTTGGCCTTTACGTCTCGGACCCGCGCAGCCCCGAGGAGACGGACCGGCCCTTCCCCGAGCCGGCGGTCTTCGTGATCAATGGCGCGGGCAAGCTTCAGATCGTCGACGTGTCGAACGCGCCCTTCGCGCGGCCCGAGTTGAAGCGGCTGGCCGGCGGCCTCGCCTTTGTCCGGGACAAGGATTACCCGGTGCGCGGCACCCATCAGAAGTAGCACGCGCTGCACGACGCCGCGCCGGTCCCCAGGATCGGGGCCGGCGCAGGCCGAAAAGGCGGTACTGCCGCGTCAAACGAGGCTTTCCAGAACCTGCCATTGCTGCTAAGCTGATAGAATAGACCCCGCAAAGGGGCGGTGTTCGAGGCAGATGCGGCGGCTCAAATGACAGAAATGGTCTATGGATCGGCACCCGTACGGGATGTCGAGCCGGTCCTTCCCAAGTGGTGGCGGACGATCGACAAATGGTCGATGTCATGTGTGTTGATGCTGTTCGGCATCGGCCTGCTTCTGGGGTTTGCGGCATCGCCGCCCCTCGCGGAAAAGAACGGGTTTGCCCCATTCCATTACGTTCAGCGTCAGATGTTCTTTGGCGGTCTTGCCATGGTCGCCATGCTGCTGACCTCGATGATGTCGCCGATGCTGGTGCGCCGCCTTGCGGTGATCGGTTTTCTCGCCTCTCTTGCCGCGCTGATGATGCTGCCCTTTCTGGGCACGGATTTCGGCAAGGGCGCGGTGCGCTGGTACAGCCTTGGCTTCGCGTCGGTGCAGCCTTCCGAATTTCTTAAGCCCGGTTTCGTCGTGGCCTCAGCGTGGATGATGGCGGCCAGCCGCGAGATCGGCGGGCCTCCGGGCCTTAGCTGGTCGTTCATCCTGACGATCATCATCGTCGCCTTTTTGGCGCTGCAGCCCGATTTCGGGCAGGCGTCGCTGGTCCTGTTTGCCTGGGGCGTGATGTATTTCGTCGCCGGGGCGCCAATCCTGCTGCTGGCGCTGATGGCGGGCGCGGTCGTGATGGTCGGATCGCTGGCCTATTCCAATTCCGAGCATTTCGCGCGCCGCATCGACGGCTTCCTGTCGCCCGACGTGGATCCGACGACGCAGCTGGGCTTTGCCACGAACGCCATTCAGGAGGGCGGGTTCTTTGGCGTCGGCGTGGGCGAGGGAACGGTGAAATGGTCGCTGCCCGATGCCCATACCGATTTCATCATTGCCGTCGCCGCCGAGGAATACGGGCTGGTCCTCGTCCTTTGCATCATCGCGCTTTACGGCACGGTCGTCGTGCGCTCGCTGATGCGGCTGATGCGCGAGCGTGATCCCTTCATCCGCCTCGCCGGCACCGGCCTTGCCTGCATCTTTGGCGTGCAGGCGATGATCAACATGGGCGTTGCCGTGCGCCTTCTGCCTGCCAAGGGCATGACGCTGCCTTTCGTCAGCTATGGCGGCTCATCCCTCATCGCGGGCGGGATCGCAGTGGGGATGCTCTTTGCCTTCACCCGTTCGCGGCCCCAGGGCGAAATCGGCGATATCCTGCGAGGGCGGGCGCGATGAGCGCGCGCCAGCCCCTCATCGTGATGGCCGCTGGCGGCACCGGCGGGCATATGTTTCCTGCGCAATCGCTGGCCGAATACATGCTCGCCGAAGGCTGGCAAGTACGCCTCAGCACCGATGCGCGCGGGGCGCGCTATACTGGTGGCTTTCCCCAAGGCACACGGATCGAGCAGATTGCCAGCGCCAGTTTCGCGCGCGGCGGCGTGGCGGCCAGGCTGCTGGCGCCCTTGCGCATCGCGGCCGGCACGCTGGCCGCGACATGGCGGATGCTGCGCGAGCGGCCCGATGTCGTGATCGGCTTTGGCGGCTATCCCAGCATCCCGGCGCTGGCCGCTGCGTGGATCCTGCGCATCCCCCGCGCGGTGCATGAACAGAACGGTGTGCTGGGCCGCGTCAATCGCGTCTTTGCCAGCCGGGTCGATGCGGTGGCCTGCGGCACCTGGCCCACAGATCTGCCCGAGGGCGTCGAGGGTTACCATGTAGGCAACCCGGTGCGTGCCGCCGTGGCCGAGCGGGCCGGCGCGGGCTATATCGCGCCCGGCGATTACCCCATGTCGATCCTCGTGATCGGGGGTAGCCAGGGTGCGCGCATCCTGAGCGACGTGGTGCCACCGGCGATTGCGGCCCTGCCGATGGATCTGCTGCGCAACGTTCGGGTCGAACATCAGGCCCGTGGCGAGGATCTGGAGCGGGTCAGCCATTATTACGCCGAAAACGGCATCGACGCGGATGTGCAGGAATTCTTTGACGATGTGCCGCGCCGGATGAGCGAGGCACAGCTTATCATCAGCCGCGCGGGCGCCTCCTCGATCGCCGATATTGCCGTGATCGGCCGCCCGTCGATCCTGATCCCCTATGCCGCCGCCGCGGGAGATCATCAGACCGCCAATGCGCAGGGGCTGAAAGAGGCGGGCGCGGCGATCATCGTGCCTGAAAGCAGGTTGGACCACACCGCGCTGGCCCAGCAGATCGAAACCGTGATGACCCATCCTGACGGTGCGTCCCGTATGTCGCGCGCGGCGCTCAGCTGCGCCATGCCGGATGCAACCCAGCATCTAGCCAACCTCGTCCAAAGCATCGCACAGAAAGGCCAAGGCTAGATGAACACAGCCACGAAACTTCCCGGCGATGTCGGCCCCATTCATTTCGTCGGTATCGGCGGCATCGGCATGTCCGGCATTGCCGAGGTGCTGCTGAACCATGGCTACGTGGTGCAGGGATCGGACCTCAAACGCTCGCCGCTGACGGACCGTCTGGCTGAAAAGGGCGCGCAGATATTCGAAGGGCAGCAGGCCGAGAACCTCGCGGATGCCGAGGTGGTCGTCATTTCCTCCGCGATCAAGCCGGGCAATCCCGAGCTGGACGAGGCCCGCAAGCGCGGCCTGCCCGTCGTGCGCCGGGCCGAGATGCTGGCCGAGCTCATGCGCCTCAAGTCCAACATCGCGGTTGCCGGCACCCACGGCAAAACGACGACGACGACGATGGTCGCAGCCTTGCTGGATCATGGCCAGTTCGATCCGACCGTCATCAATGGCGGCATCATCCACGCCTATGGCAGCAATGCGCGCGTCGGAGGCGGCGAATGGATGGTGGTCGAGGCGGATGAAAGCGACGGCACCTTCAACCGGCTGCCCGCGACCATCGCCATCGTGACCAATATCGACCCCGAGCATATGGACCACTGGGGCACCGAAGAGGCGCTGCACAAGGGCTTTGAAGATTTTGTCAGCAACATCCCCTTCTATGGGCTGGCCGTCTGCTGCACCGATGATGTCGATGTCCAGCGTCTGGTGGGCAAGATCACCGACCGGCGCGTCGTCACTTACGGCTTCAACGCGCAGGCCGATGTGCGGGCGGTCAACCTTCGCTATGCCAAAGGGATCGCGCATTTCGACATAGCCCTGCAGGCCGAGGGCAAGATGATCGAGGGTTGCACCCTGCCGATGCCGGGCGATCACAACGTCTCGAACGCGCTCAGCGCCGTGGCCGTGGCGCGCCATCTGGGCATGAAGACCGCCGAGATCCGCGATGCGCTGGCCAGCTTTGGCGGCGTCAACCGCCGCTTTACCCGTGTGGGCGAGGTGGATGGCGTGACCATAATCGACGATTACGGCCACCATCCGACCGAGATTTCAGCTGTGCTCAAGGCCGCGCGCCACGCCACCGAGGGCCGCGTCATCGCCGTGCATCAGCCGCACCGCTACACCCGCCTGCATCACCATTTCGAGGAGTTCTGCGCCTGCTTCAATGAGGCTGACGTGGTCGCCATCGCGCCGGTCTATGCCGCGGGGGAGGACCCGATCGAGGGCGCCAGCCGCGACGATCTGGTCGCGGGCCTCATCGACCGCGGCCACCGCGATGCCCATGCCATCGAGGGCGAAGAGGATCTGGCCGATCTGATCCGCGCCCATGCGCGTCCGGGCGATCTGGTGGTTTGCCTCGGCGCGGGGACGATCAGTGGCTGGGCCAACCGCCTGCCGGAGGCACTCAAAACCCCACTGCTGCAGGAAGGATAGCCCATGCCCATATCGCTGATACTGGCCTGCCTCTGGGCGCTTGGTGCCAACCTATTGGCGATGACGCCCAGTCGGGACAAGCATTGGCGCGCGGCCTATGTCCTGATCGCGGTGGGTATCCCGATCGTGGGCTATGTGACGTATCAGACCGGTCCGTTGATGGGTGTGCTGTGCCTTCTGGCGGCCATGTCGATGCTGCGCTGGCCGGTGATCTATCTGTGGCGCTGGCTGCGCAGAAACGGGGCCGCCCCCGCGCATGAACTGGCCGAAGATCCATGACCGGCTTCCCGCCGATGCTGACCCTTCTAATGATTGCAGCCTTCTGTGTGGGGGCGGGCGTGTTCTACCGCGTGGCGATGCAGCGGAGCCGCCATGCCGCGCTGATCGGCTGGGGCGTTTGCGGTGCCGTCGTCGTCGCTCTGGGATGGGCAGCCTACGCGCTGCAGGCGGGGCCGGGCACAGCGATCTTTACCGGGCTCATCCTGCCCGTCTGGATGATGGGGGCCCTCGTCGGCATGATCGTCGGCCTTGTCCGCCGCGCAGTCCAGAAATGAGCCGCCCCATGCCTACACCGCGCGGGCGCCTGACGGCGCAGCGCAGCCTTGCGGACCTCACATGGCTGCGCGTCGGCGGGCCTGCCGACTGGCTGTTCCAGCCTGCGGATGAGGAGGATCTGGCAGAATTCCTACGCAATCTGGACCCAAGCATCGCCGTCTTTCCCATGGGCGTCGGCAGCAACCTGATCGTGCGTGACGGCGGGTTGCGCGCTGTTGTGATCCGGCTTGGCCGCGGCTTCAACAGCATCGAGGTGGACGGCATCCGTGTCACTGCAGGCGCCGCCGCGCTGGACGCGCATGTGGCCCGCCGGGCGGCGGAGGCGGGCGTTGACCTCACGTTCCTGCGCACCATTCCAGGCGCCATCGGCGGCGCGCTGCGGATGAATGCGGGTTGCTACGGCACCTATACGGCGGACGCGTTCGTCAGTGCCCGCGCGGTCACGCGGCAGGGCGAGATTGTCACGCTGACGGCGAAGGACCTGAATTTCCGCTACCGCCAGACGGATCTGCCCGAGGGCTGGGTTCTGACCTCGGCCACGCTGACCGGGCCAGAAGGCGATCCGGCCGATCTGGCGGCGCGCATGGAGGCGCAACTGAAAAAGCGGGACGAGACGCAGCCGACTAAGGACCGCACCGCCGGCAGCACCTTTCGCAACCCGGCAGGGTTCAGCAGCACGGGCGCGGCGGATGATGTCCATGATCTGAAGGCGTGGAAGGTAATCGACGACGCAGGCATGCGCGGCGCGCGGCGCGGCGGCGCACAGATGAGCCCCATGCACTCGAACTTTCTGGTCAATACAGGAGGCGCCACCGCCGCCGATCTGGAGGGGCTGGGCGAAGATGTCAGAAAAAAGGTTTTTCAAACCAGCGCAATAGAGTTAGAGTGGGAAATCATGAGGGTCGGCGAACCGGCCCCTTCGGGAGACGATCCCGCACAGGACACTAAGACAGACAAACAAGACCAAGGCTGAAAACAGCCCGATACCAATAAAAACAGGGCCGTGAACGGCCAGAAATCAAAAAAGGGCCGCAAACGGCCCGGGACATTGAGGCAGATCGGTGGTTCGTTCGAGCAGAACAAACCCCAAAGTCGCGGTAATCATGGGCGGGTCGTCGGCAGAGCGCGACGTATCGCTCTCGAGCGGGCGTGAATGCGCCGCCGCGCTGAGGGATGAAGGCTATGATGTAGCCGAGGTGGACGCTGGCGCGGACCTGGCGCAAAAGCTGTCCGAGATTGCACCCGATGTCGTCTTCAACGCGCTCCACGGTCGCTGGGGCGAGGATGGCTGCGTGCAGGGCCTGCTGGAATGGCTGCGCATCCCCTACACCCATTCGGGCGTTCTGTCCTCGGCCTTGGCCATGGACAAGGAGGCGACCAAATCCGCCTACCGCGCCGCTGGCCTGCCCGTTGTACCCAGCATCATCGCCAATCGCGATGACGTGCGCGCGGCGCATCCGATGCAGCCGCCCTACGTCGTCAAACCCTATAATGAGGGCTCCAGCGTCGGCGTTTACATCGTGCATGAGGACGCCAACGGCCCCGCCCAGCTGGGCGACGAGATGCCAGAGCGCGTGATGGTCGAAGCCTATGCGCCCGGCCGCGAGCTGACCACCACGGTCGTCGGCGACCGTGCGCTGACGGTGACCGACATCATCACCGAGGGCTGGTACGATTACTCGGCCAAGTACGAGCTGGGCGGATCACGCCATGTCGTGCCCGCCGAGATCCCGCAGGATATCTTTGATCTGTGCATGGACCACGCGCTCAAGGCGCATGAGGTCCTTGGCTGCCGGGGCGTCAGCCGCACCGATTTCCGCTGGGACGAGAGCAAGGGGCAGGCGGGTCTGATCCTGCTCGAGACGAACACGCAGCCGGGCATGACGCCCACCTCGCTTTCCCCCGAACAGGCGCAAGCCACGGGCATGAGCTTTGGCGCGCTGTGCCGCTGGATGGTGGAGGATGCCTCATGCGATCGCTGAGCCTCCGCCCGAGCAGCGCCCGCCAGACCGGCGCCAAGTCCGATCCCGCGCCGTCGCGCTGGTCCTACCGCATGCAGCGTGTGCTGCTGACACCGATGTATCGCCGGATGCTGCGTTTTGGCATTCCGTTCTGCCTCAGCTTCGGGATCGGGACGTGGTATTTCTCGGACCCTGCCGTACAGCAACGCATCGGGCTGGCGATCGTCGATCTGCGCCACCAGATCCAGACGCGGCCCGAATTCATGGTCAAGCTGATGTCCGTCGAGGGCGCCAGCGACCGCGTGGCCGAGGAAGTGCGCGAGAGTTTCGCCTACACCCTCCCGGCCAGTTCGTTCGACATGGACCTCGATGCAGTGCGTCTGGCGGTCGAGGAAATCCCCGCCGTTGCCGCTGCTGCGGTGCGCGTGCGTCAGGGCGGTGTTCTGGAGATCCGCATCAGCGAGCGGCAGCCCGCGGCCCTGATCCGCGTGCAGGGCGGGCTGATCATCGTAGATGAGGCAGGCGTTGCGCTGGACGCCGCTGCGCATCGCGGCGAGCGGCCGCATCTTCCGGTGCTGACCGGCCCCGGCGCAGAAGAGGCCGTAGCCGAGGCGCTGGCCATTCGCGCGGCCGCCGCGCCCTTGGCCGGACGCCTGCGGGGCCTCGTGCGCATGGGCGCGCGGCGCTGGGACCTGGTTCTGGACCGCGATCAGCGCATCCTTCTGCCCGAGGAAGATCCGGTGCGCGCGCTCGAGCGCGTGATCGTCCTGAGCGAGGCGCAGGACATGCTGGAGCGCGATATCGCGGTGGTGGACATGCGGCTGTCGGATCGTCCGACGCTGCGGATGAAAGAGCGCGCCAAGACCGAATGGTGGCGGGTACGGAATGAAAAGACGGGGATGAGCGCAGAATGATCGAACTTTATGAATCCCAGCGCGCGATGCGCAACATGCGGCGCGCAGCAATGCAGCGGGGCGTCGTGGCCGTGCTGGACGTGGGCACCTCCAAGATTGCCTGCCTCGTGCTGCGGTTCGACGGGACCAGCCCGCGCAAGGATGACAGCATCGGCGCAATGGCGGGGCAGGCGGGCTTCCGCGTGATCGGCGCGGCAACCACCCGCTCGCGCGGTGTGCGCTTCGGCGAGATCGACGCGATGGCCGAGACCGAGCGCGCCATCCGCACCTCGGTTCAGGCCGCGCAGAAGATGGCCAATATGCGTGTCGATCACGTCATCGCCTGCTTCTCCGGCGCCTCGCCGCGCAGCTATGGCCTCGCCGGTCAGGTCGAGTTGGAGGGACATAACGTGTCGGAGCAGGATGTCAGCCGCGTCCTCTCGTCCTGCGACGTACCGGACTTCGGCGACGGGCGCGAGGTGCTGCACGCGCAGCCGGTGAATTTCGCGCTGGATCACCGCTCGGGGCTGATCGATCCACGCGGTCAGATCGGCAATACGCTGAGCACCGACATGCATATGCTGACGGTCGACGGTGCTGCGATCCAGAACCTCGCCCATTGCGTCAAGCGCTGTGATCTGGAACTGGCAGGCGTCGCCAGCTCGGCCTATGTTGCGGGCATCTCGTCGCTTGTCGAGGATGAGCAGGAATTGGGCGCCGCCTGCATCGATCTGGGCGGCGGCAGTGCCGGCATCTCGATCTTCATCAAGAAGCACATGATCTATTGCGACAGCGTGCGCATGGGCGGCGAGCATGTGACATCCGACATCTCCATGGGCCTGTCGGTGCCCACGGCGACGGCCGAGCGGATCAAGACCTTCTATGGCGGAGTCGTCGCCACCGGGATGGACGATCGCGAGATGATTGAGATCCACGGCGACACCGGCGACTGGGACCACGACAGGCGCAGCGTCAGCCGCGCCGAGCTGATCGGCATCATGCGCCCCCGCGTTGAGGAGATCCTGGAGGAAGTGCGCGCGCGGCTGGATGCCGCCGGATTTGACTGTCTGCCCAGCCAGCAGATCGTGCTGACGGGCGGCGGTAGCCAGATCCCCGGCCTCGATGGCCTTGCCAGCCGCATCCTCGGCCAGCAGGTGCGCCTTGGGCGGCCCCTGCGCGTGCACGGATTGCCGCAGGCGGCGACGGGCGCAGGCTTTGCCAGCGCGGTAGGCATGTGCCTCTTTGCGGCGAACCCGCAGGACGAGTGGTGGGACTTCGAATTGCCGGTCGACCGCTATCCCCAGCGGTCGCTGAAACGCGCAGTCAAATGGTTTAAGGACAACTGGTGACCGCAAGATAGGGTGTCGTCGGCGAAATCCCGCGAAAAAGCGTGAAAAAATGACTAGATTTGGTGTAATATTAGCGTTTTTTAGGTGACGATCCGGGTTTCACCCGGTAATAATTCGAATTAAGGCAGAAAAATGGCCCGCGAATGTGGGCGCAAACACAGGCGGACAGAGCAATGACATTGAACCTCACCATGCCCGGACGCGAAGATCTCAAGCCCCGCATCACCGTTTTCGGTGTCGGCGGCGCTGGTGGTAACGCGGTCAATAACATGATTGAAAAAGAGCTGGATGGGGTCGATTTCGTCGTTGCGAACACGGACGCCCAGGCTCTGCAGCAGTCCAACGCCGAAAACCGCGTTCAGCTGGGCGTCAAGGTGACAGAAGGTCTGGGCGCGGGCGCCCGTGCCTCGGTCGGCGCCGCCGCTGCCGAAGAGAGCATCGAGCAGATCGTCGATCACCTTGCGGGCGCGCATATGTGCTTTATCACCGCAGGCATGGGCGGCGGCACTGGCACTGGTGCCGCGCCGATCATTGCGCAGGCCGCACGCGAGCTGGGCGTTCTGACCGTCGGCGTCGTGACCAAGCCCTTCCAGTTCGAGGGTGGCAAGCGGATGAAGCAGGCCGAGGACGGCGTCGAGGCGCTGCAGAAGGTCGTCGATACGCTGATCATCATTCCGAACCAGAACCTTTTCCGTCTGGCAAACGAGAAGACGACCTTCACCGAGGCGTTCTCGATGGCCGATGACGTGCTTTATCAAGGCGTCAAGGGTGTCACCGATCTGATGGTCCGTCCGGGCCTCATCAACCTCGACTTTGCCGACGTTCGCGCCGTGATGGACGAGATGGGCAAGGCGATGATGGGCACGGGCGAGGCCGAGGGCGAGGATCGCGCGATCCAGGCCGCCGAAAAGGCCATCGCCAACCCGCTGCTGGACGAGATCAGCCTCAAGGGCGCCAAGGGCGTGCTGATCAACATCACCGGCGGCACCGATCTGACCCTGTTCGAACTGGACGAGGCCGCGAACCGCATCCGCGAGGAAGTGGACGCCGAGGCGAATATCATCGTCGGCTCGACAATGGACCCGGCGATGGAGGGCATGATGCGCGTCAGCGTTGTCGCCACCGGCATTGACGCCGCGCCTGCCACTACCGAAGTGCCGGTGCCCCGCCGCTCGCTGGCCGAGCCGCTGCGCCAGACCTCCAGCGTCGAGGAGCGCGAAGAGGTCGCGGCCAAGCCCGCACCGGCCCCCGCGCCTCAGCCCGAGCCTGTCGCCGCCCGCAGCGAAGAGAAGGCCGAGCCGTCGCTGTTTACCCAGGTGGAGGCCGAGCGCGCTGCTGCCGAGGACCAGATGGAAGACATCTTCGAGCCGCGCGAAGAGCGTGCCGCGCCTGCGCAGCGCGCTGCGGCCCGCGCCGATGACGATCTGCCGCCCCCCGCCTATGTGCCTCGCGCGTCGGAAGAAGACGAAGAGGATCTGAACGCCTATGTCGCGCCGCGCGCGCCGACGCCCGGCACGCCCTCGCCCGAGGCGATGGCCCGTCTGCATCACGCTATCGGCAACGCGGCCTCGCGCCGTCCCGAAGGCGCACAGGCCCCGCAGCCCCGTGCGCAACAGCAGCAGCCGCGCGAGCCGCAGCAACAGCCGCAGGCTGAGCGTCCGCGCTTTGGCATCAACTCGCTGCTGAACCGGATGACTGGCCATGGCCAGGAGGGCGAAGCCCCGCGCCAGCCGCGTCAGCAGCCCAGCGTGCAGGCCCAGCAGCCCGCCCGCGCCGAGCCCGAGGACGAGCGCGACGAGCAGATCGAGATCCCCGCGTTTCTGCGTCGCCAGGCCAACTGATCGCGGCCTCACGGCCTGAAGGAATTGATGCCAAAAGGGCCGCCTTCGGGCGGCCTTTTTCCGTGATGATCCGGGGTAATTCGCTCGGGCAACCCTATGAGAAACCGACAGAAATTGGCTTTCGGCGAAATGCCGCGCACAGGTATGCGCGGCATGTTTCAATCGGTTGCAAAGATTGAGTTGAGCCTGAGGAACAAGGTCAGTAAATCCCTGTTAATCAAATGCGGGCGATGGCCCCGCATGGAATTGACCTGAGGATGATCGTGCAGAATACCGTATCCACCCCTATCACATTCGACGGTGTCGGCCTGCATTCAGGTCGGCCTGCGCGTCTTGTGATCCATCCGGCGGATGTGGATAGCGGGATCACGTTCCGCCGCCTCGATTGCGAAGAGGGCGCGGGCGACATCCCGGCCCATTGGAACCTGGTGCATCAATCGCCCCTCTGCACGCGACTGGAAAATGTGGACGGCCTCCAGCTTTCGACGGTCGAGCATGTGATGGCCGCGCTGATGGGCTGCGGCATCCACAACGCTCTGGTGACCGTGGATGGACCCGAAGTGCCCATTCTCGATGGCAGCTCGCTGGCTTTCGTGCGCGGTATTCTTGCCGCTGGGATCGACCGTCAGGCCAGCCCTGTGCGGGCGCTGCGCGTGACGCGCGAAGTGACTGTGCGCCGCGGCGATGCCTGGGCGCGCCTGACACCCAGCGACACGCTGACCATCGAGTTCGACATCGCTTTTGATGACGCGGCCATCGGGACGCAGAAAAAACTGTTGAACATGGCCAATGGCAGCTTCGTGCGCGAGCTGAGCAGCAGCCGCACCTTCTGCCGCAAGGCCGATGTGGACCTGATGCGCGCCAATGGCCTTGCCCTTGGCGGCTCGCTGGAAAATGCCGTGGTGGTGGATGGCGCGCAGGTTCTCAGCCCCGGTGGCCTGCGCCACCGCGACGAGGCTGTGCGCCACAAGATGCTGGATGCGCTGGGCGATCTTGCATTGGCCGGTGCACCTCTTCTGGCGCATTATCACGGCCATAAGGCGGGCCATGCGCTGACCAACGATCTGCTGCGCGCGCTGTTCGATCAGCCGGGTGCAGTGGAATGGGTGACATGCGACGCGGCGCTGGCGGCGCGCCTGCCCGGGGCCGGCGTGCATTGGGGCGAAGTGCCGCAGGTCGCCTGAGCTGCCCCGTATCCGCCCCATCAACCCCTCTGCATCCCTGCCATACCACGCCGGATTCCGTGCTGGCACCGGCCGGATGATTGGGCTACAAACCGATCAGAGGCGAAGAAGGGCATATCAGGCATGACGTTTGGCAGACAGGGCGCAACACGGCGCGCGATACTGGCGGCACAACAGACACGATTTCTGGCGTCCAAGACCGCTGGCGCACTTCTTTTGACCGCGGCGCTTGCCTCCTGCGGGGGTATCAACAGCCGGGTCGAGCGCGGCGATGTCGATTACGAGAATTACACGGCGCAGCAGATTTTCGAGCGGGGCGAGTTCGATCTTGCCTCGAACAAGCCTGCGCTGGCGGCGCAGAGCTTTGCCGAGATCGAGCGGCTTTATCCCTATTCGGACCTCACCAAGCGCGCGGTCATCATGCAGGCCTACGCCTATCACCGCGACGCCGATTACGAGGCCAGCCGCAGCGCGGCACAGCGCTATATCGATTTCTACCCGACGGATGAGGATGCGGCGTACGCCCAGTACCTCCTCGCGCTCAGCTATTACGACCAGATTGACGAGGTTGGCCGCGATCAGGGCCTCACCTTCCAGGCGCTGCAGGCCCTGCGCAAGGTGATCGAGCTCTATCCCGAGAGCGAATACGCCCGCACCGCGATGCTGAAATTCGACCTCGCCTTCGACCACCTGGCCGCCAAGGAGATGGAGGTAGGGCGCTACTACCTGCGCCGCGATCACTTCACCTCGGCGATTAACCGTTTCCGCGTCGTGGTCGAGGATTTCCAGACCACTTCGCATACCGCCGAGGCGCTGCATCGCCTGGTCGAGGCGTATTTGTCGCTGGGCCTGACGGATGAGGCGCAGACGGCGGGCGCCATCCTTGGCTACAATTTCCGTGCGACCAGCTGGTATGAGGACAGCTACGAGCTGCTCACGCGCCGGGGGCTTGCCCTGGAGGCGCGCGGCGACAGCTGGCTGGCGCAGATCTATCGCCAGATGATCAAGGGTCAGTGGCTGTAACACAGGCGGTGGGCTAGGCCCGCCCTACGGGTTCACGCAATGCTGCGCAGTCTGGACATTCGCGACATGCTGATCATCGACCGGCTGGAACTGGGGTTTCAGCCGGGCCTTAACGCGCTGACCGGTGAGACGGGGGCGGGCAAGTCGATCCTTCTGGACAGCCTCGGCTTTGTTCTCGGCTGGCGCGGGCGCGCAGAATTGGTGCGCAGCGGCGCCGGGCAGGGCGAGGTGACAGCGGTCTTCGACCTGCCCGAAGGCCACGCCGCGCACGCGGTGCTGGAGGAGGCGGGCCTGCCCGCTGCGGATGAGCTGATCCTGCGGCGCATCAATACCGTGGACGGGCGCAAGACGGCCTGGGTCAATGACCGCCGCTGCTCGGGCGAGGTGCTGCGCAGCCTTAGCGAGACGCTGGTCGAACTGCATGGCCAGCACGACGATCGCGGCCTTCTGAACCCGCGCGGCCATCGCATCCTTCTGGACGATTACGGCCAGCTTGAGGGGCTGCGCAGCGATGTGCGTGCCGCATGGACCGCGCGGCAGGCCGCGCAAAAGGCGCTGGAGCGTGCCGAGACGGCCCTTGAGGCCGTGCGCAGCGAGGAGGAGTTCCTGCGCCATGCCGTGACCGAGATGCGTAGTCTGAGCCCGGAGCCGGGTGAGGATGCCGCGCTGGACGCGCGCCGCCGCATGATGCAGGCCTCCGAGCGGGTACGCAGCGATGTCGCCAAGGCCGCGCAGGCGCTGGGCAATGACGGGGCCGAGGGGGCGGCAGGCGATGCGCTGCGCTGGCTCGAGGATGCCAGCGCGCAGGTGGATGGCCAGCTAGAGGCGACGATTGCCGCCCTTGGCCGCGCCATGGCCGAACTGGACGAGGCCGCGCGCGGCGTCGAGGATTGCCTCGAGGCGCTGGCCTTCAACCCCGCCGAGCTGGAGGAAACCGAGGAGCGCCTCTTTGCCATCCGCGCCCTGGCCCGCAAGCATGACGTAATCCCAGACGAGCTTGGCAGCTTTGCCGAGGGGCTGGAGGCGCGGCTGGCCGCGCTGGATGCCGGCGACGCCGAACTTGAAGGTCTGCGCGCCGAGCTGAAACGCGCGGGCAAGGTATATGACGATGCCGCAAGCGCCCTCAGCGCCGCCCGCGCCGAGGCGGCGCGCGGCCTCGATGCTGCCGTGATGGCCGAGCTTGCACCGCTGAAGATGGAGCGCGCGGTCTTCGAGACCACGATGACCGAAATCCCGCCCGGCCCGGATGGCATCGACGAGGTGGCCTTTCGCGTTGCCACAAACCCCGGGGCGCCCTCTGGTCCCCTGGCCAAGATTGCCTCGGGCGGCGAGCTGAGCCGTTTTCTGCTGGCGCTGAAGGTCTGCCTGACCGGCAGCCAGCCGGGCCTCACGATGATCTTCGACGAGATCGACCGCGGCGTAGGCGGTGCGACGGCGGATGCGGTGGGGCGCCGCCTTGCGGACCTGGCCTCGGGCGGACAGGTCTTGGTGGTGACGCACAGCCCGCAGGTGGCCGCGCTGGCGACGCATCACTGGCGCGTGGAAAAGCGGGTCGAGGACGGGATGACCCTTTCGACCGTCACATCGCTGGACCCCGAGGATCGCGTGGCCGAGATCGCCCGTATGCTCTCGGGCGATACGATCACGCCTGCCGCACGCGCGGCTGCCGAGGCGTTGATGGCTGGCTGAACCGCCCTATTCCTGCGACTGACGGCAGCCCATATCGCGGGGCGCCTTCAGGATTGCCTCGCCTTGGCGGCGGTACGGAACGGATGCCCGGAATTTGCAGCATTGCCAAGCTCTGGATTGCGCGGCGCGTAGCGGGAAATGGGTAGCAAGTTATCCGGGCCTTCGCCCAGACCTTCCAGCCTGCAAGACTGGTTCTTATGGCAATCCTCACATCTTGCGACATGCCGCAGGTTGACGATGTCCAGGATTTCGATCTCGTCCGATGCGTGCAGCGCGATCGCGCCTTTGTCAGACAGCTGGTGGAGCCCTCGGCACAGAGTCTCGACCGTCATGTCGAGAAGGGATGCCAGATCGCGCCGGCTCAGGTCGATATTGATGATCGGGCCGTCAAGGTCGTTATCGTGCGGGATTTGCTGAAACACCCAGAACGCGATGCGTTGCAACGTCTTGCGCCCCCGCATCGCCGCCACCCACAGCCGGTTTTCCTCAAGCTGGCGCGCCGTCATTTCAAGATATGCCCGATACACTTGCGGGCGGTCATGAATGAGCTGATCAAGCGCCTCGCGGCTGATCCAGCATATCGTGGTGGGCGTCACGGTCTCCCAGGAAAACGCGTTTTCGCGTTTGCTCAGATCGCCGACCAGCTGGCCGGGCTTGAGAAGCTCCAGCAGATGGTTTTCGCCATCCGGCGTCAGCAAAACGATCTTGACCAGGCCCGACGCGATGATGCCGATCCGGTCGGAAACCTCACCCTGCAAGACGATCTCTTCGGATGCCTTATAACGCATATTCTGCGTTCTCGAGAACAAGGCGGTTGCGACGGTCTTGTCCAGAAGACCGCAGAGCCCGGAACGGCGCGCTTCGCAGGAGGCGCAGGTTTCAAAGGGTAGGTGCTGCGAGCTAGCTGAATAATCCATTGATTCCCCCCGGTTTCGATGGTGTGCTGCATCAAGGGTCTCACTCACCCAGGCGCGAGAAACGTGGTGGTAGTTTAGGAATTTGCAGCCGCGACGTCCGGGTTATAATTGTACAGAATTGTGCGTGGCATGCCGGTTGGCGTCGCGTGGTCCGGGGAGGGGACGACCATGAGCGACACGTCAGACGAGGGCCAGCGGCCGCATGCCGACTGTATCGACGCGCGTCTTTCCCTGTTCATTTCCGATGCGCCGGTTGCTCTGGCCATGTTTGATCGCGACATGCGGTATGTCGCGGGGTCGAAGCTGTGGGTGGATCGCCACGGGCCGAAGGGTCCGGATACCCAGCAGGGCCGACCTTTGCGCCTGCCCAAGTGGCTGCGGGATGCCCATCAGCGTGCAGTCGGGGGTGAAGAGGTGTCCTGCGATGAGGAGGCCATCACGCATGAGGGCGGATGCCCCACATGGGAGCGGTGGCGCGTCCGGCCGGTTGCGGGTGCCAATGGCGATATCGTGGGAAGCGCCGTCTTCTTTGAGGATATCAGCGCCCAGAAGGCCGCTGAAGCGCGGTGCAAGGATAGCGAAACGCGGTTGCGCCTGATGATCGACGCGGTAGGCGTCGGCCTTGTGGAGCGGGATCTGGAGACCGGTGAAGGCGCAGCCAGCGAGACTTTCCGGAAACTGATTGGCCTGGCCGAGGATGCCGTTCCGACCGATCTGGATCGCTGGATCGAGCTGCTGAGCCCGTCGGACCCAGAGGCTTTCCGCGAGGCGCGGCGCCGCGCGCTAGACCCCGGCGGTGACGGGTTTTTCAAGTCTGATGTCAGGCCGACCGTCGAGGACCAGAAGCGCGACATGCAGCTGATCGGGCGCGTCATGTTTTCAGGGCCGGATGGCGCGAAAAAGCCGGAGCGCTTTGTCGGGGTCCTGATCGATGACACCGAGCGCAGCGAGCTGCAGATGTCGCTGGCCCGCTCGCAGCGGCTGGAGACGGTGGGGCGGATCGCGGGCATCATCGCGCATGATTTCAATAACCTGCTTTCCGTGATCCTCGCCAATCTGGAGTTGGCGGCGCTGCGGGTTTCGGACCGGGTGACCAGTGATCTGCTGCAATCCGCGATCGACTCGGCTGAGATGGGCGGGGATTTCAACAAGAAGCTGCTCAGCCTGTCGGGTCAAAAAGACACGGTGCCGCCGCTGATCCGGCTGGACGACCACATTCTCAAGACATGGGCCATGCTGGAACGGCTGCTGAACGAACGTGCGGCCCTGCATTTTCGGCCCGGCGCAGAGCACCAGTGCATCCGTATGAACCCGTCCGAGCTGGACGGCGCCATCCTGAACCTCGTCCTCAATGCGCGCGACGCGCAGCCGGACGGAGGCGAGATTGTCATCGCGACCCGCACCGTCGACATCAGCGAGAAGGCGGCCGAGACCCATGAGGACGGAAAGCCGGGCCGTTTTCTGGAACTCAGCGTCTCGGATCAGGGTATTGGCATGACTGCGGCGGATATCCGCAAGGCGCGCGAGCCTTTCTTTACCAGCAAGCCGCCGACATTGGGCACGGGACTTGGACTGACCAGCGTCGCGGCTTCGGTTGCGCGGGCGGATGGATTCATCGCGATCGAATCCGAGCCCGAGCAGGGGACCAAGGTATCGCTCTTTCTGCCGATCGCCGAATGCTCATCTTCGCAAGGGATCAAGCAGCGCGATATGCCGCTCGGGAATGGCGAGCTTATCCTTGTCGTCGAGGATGACGACATGGTCCGCGAAGCGACGCTGAAGCGCCTGGAGGCGCTTGGTTATGCGGTGATCGAATCCGCCGACGGCTCGGGCGCGTTGCAATTGCTGGCCGAGGGCGAGCCGGTGGACCTGGTGTTTTCCGACGTGGTCATGCCGGGCGGGATCTCGGGCTATGATCTGGTGGGCGAGGTCGCGCGGCATTATCCACACGTCGCGGTCCTGCTGACCTCCGGCCACAGCTCGATCCGCGGCGCGCTGCAGACGGACGCCGGGCCCGTTTCGGAACTACTGAAAAAGCCCTACTCGATGGCGGTACTGGCGCAGGCGGTGGAGCGCGCGCTCAGGCCTCCTGAGATACAGGAGTGACCTCAGCGCTGAAGACGTAGCCGACCCCGCGCACCGAGCGGATCAGCATTTCCTCGTCCGGCGTTTCGATCTTGCGGCGCAGGCGTGCGACATGGCCGTCGATGGACCTGTCGCAGGGGGACCAGTCGCGCCCGTATAATGCGTTGGAAATCTCGTCCCGGCTCAAAACGCGGCCCGGATGGCTTACGAAAAGCTCCAGCAATTGCAGCTCCATCGCCGTCAGGTCCAGCGTGCTGCCGTCGAGATGCCGGGCCGTCTTGCGCGTCAGGTCCAGCTCGCTGTGATTGAACATGACCTTGGAGGGCGCCTGGACCGCCGAGCGATAGAGCTTCAGCGTCTTTTCCAGCCTCAGGATGACTTCCCGGATGTGAAACGGTTTGACGATGTAGTCATCCGCGCCGCATTCCAGCCCCCGCACGCGGTCATAGGGCTCGCTCCGGCCCGAGATCATGACGACGGGAATGTTGCGCTGGCCGCGCAGCTCGCGGGCAAGCTTCAGCCCGTCCTCTTCGCCCAGATTGAGATCAAGGGTGACGAGGGTGACGTCATGGTCGCGCATGCAATCGAGCATCGAGGCGCGGTCCCACGCCTCGAAAACCTGCCACCCCTGGGATGTCAAACCAAGGCGCAGCGTTTTTCTGACTTCGGGATCGTCTTCGACGACAAGGACGGAGGCAGGGGCCATATCGGATCAGTCTCATATCTCGGTCAACTGCACAGATGTTAAAGCAGAAATGAACGACATATCAAATTCATGCAGATACTTTTGGGCCCGCCGTTTTAGCCCCCGCGATTTACCACAGGCGGCATCCGCATGGCGCGGTCATGCGGATGTCAAGACCGGATCAGCCGGCTTTGACCTTGATCGCCTTCTCGGAATCCAGAGCCGCCTTGGATTTCGGCACCTGAACCGTCAGCACACCTTTCGAAAAATGGGCGTCGATCTTGTCATGATCGGCATTCTCCGGCAGGCGGATCGAGCGCTGGAAGCTGCCCCAGCGGCGTTCGCTGAGGTGATGGCTGGCATCTTCCTCTTTCCGCTCCTCCGTTTTTTCGCCGCTGATCACGAGCGCGCCGTTGCTTGTCTTCACATGCACCGCTTCAGGGTCCATGCCGGGAATCTCGGCGGTGATCGTATAGCCCTTCTCGGTCTCGGTCAGGTCCATCGCCGGGTAGAGTGCGAAGGCCCCGCCCTCGCGTTCGGATCGGGCCGGGCTGCGGTCGAACCACAGGCTGGGCTCGAAAGCGTCGAACAGCCGGTCCATCTCATCGCGAAGGCTGTCGAACCCAGCCCAAGGGCGTAGGCCACGGGACGCTGGGCCGCTTGTGCGCTTGACGGGGACATTGGTGGATTCCTTGGGCATTTACGTTTCTCCTTTTTGACATGACGCCGCTGGCTGGCGCCGCGATCGGCAGTACGGCCAAGGGCATTTTCCGCAGTGTCCGGTGACAGGCAGATCACTGCATCTTGCAAAGAGTGGGACAATCGCGAACGATCTGATCATGTCCGAGTCGCCACCCCTCGGCATTGATTATCGTCAATCTTCCGGCGGCGCGGCGCGCGAGTTGACGAGTGTCAATGTGGGTGCCGGGTGTCTGCGTTATCCAGTGGGAAACCGATGTGCGCATAGATTAAGGATCCGACGTGAAACATGCATTTCGAAAGATCGCCCTCCTGATCGGATCGGCACTGCTTGCCAACCCCGCGCTGGCCGAAGACGGGTCCTGGGGACAGCGATTCTACGATCAGACCTGCGCCACCTGTCATGGCGGCGCAGGCACGGGCGATGGCAACCTGGCCGATTGGCTGAGCATCGAGGTGCCCGACCTGACGACGCTGAGCGAGCGCAATGGCGGCGAGTTTCCAATGCTGCGCGTCATCGATATCATCGACGGGCGCATCAAGCTGCGCGCGCATGAGGACCCGATGCCACTTTATGGCGAGAAGTTTCGCAACGAGCTTCAGCCGGAATACGGGATGGCCGGCGCGGCGCATACGCTGATCAGAGGGCGCATTCTGTCCATTGCGGAATATCTACGGACAATTCAGAAATAGCCGCGCCTGACTGCTGGCGTCTCAGCCAGAAAGCAGGGCGCGGATGGCCGCCACGAGTTCGCGCGACGAAAACCGCACGAGATTCTTGTTGAATTCACGGCGCACGGAGCCTTGCAGATCGCCGGATATCTCCGCGCGCCAGAGGCCGATGGTTTCAGTAGGGCAGATGACCACAAGCCCGTCGAACCCGTCTGCGTCTTTTTGCTGTTCCAGATAACTCAGGACTTCGCGCACGAAGGTGCGGGCCTCACTCCTCAACAATTCCGGCTCGCTGCCATTCGCAAAGCGTCCGCTGCCGCCATGCGCCGCGGGGCCGATCTCGGCGCGCTCCACGATGGCGCCGCCAGGGTTCAGGCTGCGGCCCTGTATTGATACCTCGGCCGGGATCCTCTCGGTTGGTCCGGGCAGGGATCTCAATATGCGCGCTCGGGTCGTATTCAGAATCACATACCAGATGCGTACGGGTTGCATCGCCCTTCGCCTACTTGTGGTGGCCGGCGACCGCACGAGTCAGTTCTCCGGCAAGCTGGAGAGGGACCGAATGCGCCACGTCGCCAAGGCTGAGCATTCCGACCATCCGCTTGTCATCGTCGAGCACGGGCAGGCGCCGGATCTTCTTCTGATCCATGAGGTGAATGGCATCTTCCACCGTCTCCTCGGTGCGGCAATAGATGACGCCCTTGCTCATCACCTCCTCGGCTTTCAGGCTCTTTGCGTCCAGCCCTTTGGCCACAACGCGTAGGGCAAGATCGCGGTCGGTGATCATCCCGACCAGCTTGTCATTCTGGCCGACCATGACTGCGCCGATATCTTCCTTGGCCATGCGCGCGGCAATCTCGCTGACCGGCGTGTCGACCTCGACCCATTCTGCCGGGCCATGCATTGCATCGCTTATTTTCATGATGTCCTCCTGAAAAAGGTCGCCTCAGCATAGCGCGATTTCGCTCTGCGCGCATTGATGGTGGTCAACCGGCGCGGGGCGGACGATTAGAGAAGCGCAGTGGCGTGTGAGCGGCAGCGACGCCGGGTCAGTCCGCTTTGCCGTGGTGGGACGGGCCGGAGAGCTCGCGAAAGACGCCAAGATACGCGAAGATATCCGAAAGGGTGATCACCCCCACAAGGTGACGCTTGTCGACGACAAGGAACTTCCGCCGGCCGGTCTTGGTGATGACGGACATCAGCTTGGCTCCGGGCACTGTCGGGGCAACGGTGTTTTCGGGCGCCGCAGGCTCGAAAATATCGTTGACGGTCGTGCGGGGCCAGAGTGTCCGGTCGACGCCCCGAACCAGCTGAAAATCCACATAGCCAAGCAGCGCGCCATTCTCCACCACCGGGGCGAAGCTGATGCCATGCTCCAGGAAAATATCGTCCACCAGATGCGCAAGCGTGTGATCAGGATGCGCCGTCCACGGATCGCGCGTCATCAGGTCGGCCACTGTCCGCCCCTCCAGCGCCGTCTTGCTCTCGAGCTGCACAAGCGCGGCGCGCGAGGTGGCAAGCACGAAGAGGCCGATGAGAATGGGCCAGAGCCCGACCCCAACCGCGCCCGAGAAAACCGCATATAGCCCAAGGGCCATGAACCCGTAGGCGAAGATTGCCGAGACATGGGTCGCGCGCCGGGTCGCACCCAGCAGATCGCCCGACCGCGTCCAGAGCCACGCTCGCAGGACGCGCCCGCCATCCATCGGAAAGGCCGGGAGCAGGTTGAACACGGCCAGGATCAGATTGAGACTGGCCAGATAAGACAGCAGCAGGACGACCGTCCGGGGCATTCCCGCGATCTCGGTGATCCATGCGCCGGTCCAGAAGGTGGCCGCGATGCACAGGCTGGCGATGGGGCCGGCAATGGCGATCCAGAATTCGCTGGTCCCGTCGGCCGGCTCGGATTTCAGTTCCGCGACGCCCCCGAAGAGAAAGAGGGTGATGCCGGAAATATGCAGATCGAACCGCCTTGCGACCTCGGCATGGGACAACTCATGCAGGATGAGCGACGCGAAAAGGCCCAGCATCGCGATGACGGCCAGCGTGACGCGCGTGCCGCTGGTGGCGTCCGGCAGGACTGTGGGGAAATAAGAGGTCGAAAGGCTCCAGACGATCAGCGCGGCGATAACGAGCCAACTGGCATCAATCTTGATGTCAAAGCCGCTGATGCGTGCGATCCGAACGGCATTCCCCCACATGGACCTCTCCCGTTTCCTGTGCGCCGTCTAGGCGCGGGTATGGCCGCCATAAAAGCGCATTGCGACCGTCTGGAATTGATGAAGGTCAATACAGGGATTGGCCGTGCCGGGCCCCATAGCTGCCGTCACAGGCCGAACGGGTAGGTTTCATCCTCGGCCACGTTGCTCAGCGTGGCCAGCGGGGTGACGGCCCGGCTGCGATCGAACCAGACGAAGGCGTCATATTGCTCGGCCAGATTGGCCGGGCTGTAATGGCTCGCCCGTTCGCTTTCGGGCCGGTAGATCACGCCGATATAGCGCTCCAGCCTTTCGCGCGAGAGGAGGTTTCGGAAGGCGTCAGTCTGGTCCTTGTTGAAGTCCCAGAGGAACCGCTCGAGATCCAGTGCATGGCAGATTTCCTCGTAGCTGCCGGGCAGCGGGGACCGGATGGTCTTGACCTCCATCGGCGCGTCCCATTCGGAGGCCGCCGCAACGGTGCCCGACGCTGTTCCAAAGCCGATCAGCGCTGCCGTGTCGCCGTATTCTTCGCGGCAGAGCTGGCCGATATTCAACTCGCCCCGGCTGCGGCCCATATCCGTATGGCGCGCGTCGCCGATATGCGAATTATGCGCCCAGACCACCGCCTTCTTGTCCGGCCCGGCATGGTCCAGGATCTGGCGCAGCGTCTGAAACATGTGCTGGTCGCGCAGGTTCCATGACAGGGCCGAGCCGTGATACATCACGCGGTAATAGCGCTCGGCACTGGCAACGAGCCGGGCGTTCTGGGCCGCGTCAAAGAACTGGTCGCCATCCTTGCTGTTATACTCCAGCTGCTTTTTGAGAAGATCGACAAGGATCTGCGTCACGGCCTTTTCGCAAAGCGAAAAGCCATGGGTCAGCGCCGCCCGCCCATAGGCGGCGGGGTCGCGCGCCCAAGGGGCAAGACAGCCGTAGCGCTCGCGCGCCACTGCCGCTGCATGATCGTCCGTCTGGTCGAGATAGGACAGGACCGCCGCCATCGAGGCGTTCATGTTGTAGAGGTCCAGCCCGTAGAAGGCGACGCGCTCTTCCATCGATCTGGCGCGGTTGTGCTGCGCCAGAAAGCGAATGAAGGCGTCAAAATCGGTGTTGCGCCACATCCATGTGGGAAAGCGGGCAAAGGCCGTGCCGGACATCGCCTCGGAAGGTTTCTGGCGTATGTGCCGGTCGATGGTTGCGGCGTCCGGCCAGTCGGCCTCGACCGCCACGATAGAAAAGCCATGCTCTTCGACAAGCCGGCGGGTTATGGCGGCGCGAGCGGCGTAGAATTCGGATGTTCCATGCGAGGCCTCGCCCAGTAGCACGACGCGCTTGGAAGCGAAGCGGTCAAAGGCCGATGCGAACGCGGCATCATTGATCGGCGGCAAGCGCTCGGCGGCGGCCTTCAGGGTCTTGCGCTCCTCCCCGGTCAGGGGTCCCGGTGCCGGTCTTGTGGCCTTTGGAGCGCGCAGATGCGCCTTGAACCAATCGGTTGTGTGCCCGGTGACGGCATCGAGCGCGCCCGGCTCTTCGAACAGATGCCCCGCACCTGGCACGATCTCAAGCTGTTTCGGGCAGGTCAGCACCGTCCGCGCCTGCTTGTTCAGCCGGATGACATCATGGTCTTCGCCGCCAACGATCAGCAAGGTCGCGGCCTGCACCTGGGGCAGGTAGTCTGCCGCCAGATCCGGGCGGCCACCACGTGACACCACGGCGCCGACCCGCCCCCTCAACTCCGCCGCACTCATCAGCGCGGCAGCGGCGCCCATGCTGGATCCGAAAAGGCCAAGGGGCAACTCGTCCAGATCAGGCTCGGAAGCGATCCAGATGGCTGCCTCGACGATGCGATCCGCCAGGATCGGGGTGCCGATGACCTCGCGGCGCTCCTTATCCTCTTCCGGAGTCAGCAAATCGAAGAGAAGCGTGGCAAAGCCCTCGTTGTCGAGCTTGTCGGCCACATAGGTGTTCCGGGGGCTGAGGCGGCTGGATCCGTTTCCGTGGGCAAAGAGGATGATGCCACGGGGGTTGTGGGGCACGGTCAGATCGCCGGCAAGGCCGAGCGGTGGGATGGCCACCTGACGCCGGTAGTGAGGGTGCGCCTCCGGGGCAGGGCCAAGCTGGGCCGTGTTCAGCAGCGCAACCGTCTCCTCGTCCGAGAGCTGGTGAAAGTCCTTGTAGAACGCGCCCACGCCGCGAAACTCCGAGACGGGATGCACGCAGATGATATCGTCGGCCTGATCGTAGATCTCCTGCAAGGCGGATGTCGGCGCGACGGGCAGCGCCACGATGATCCGGGCCGGACCAAGGCGTTTGAACCCGATCAGGGCCGCTTTCATCGTGGCGCCGGTCGCGAGCCCGTCATCGACGACGACCACGGTTCGGCCCTTCGGCACCAGACGCGTCCGATCACCAAGATAGAGCGCCTTGCGCCGTTCCAACTCGGCCCGCTGATCGGCAACCGCCCGCGCAACATAGGCGTCATTCGCGCCGGACAGCCGGCGGATATCCTCATTGATGACGATCTGCTCTCCTCCGCCCTCTACCAGCGCGCCAAGGGCGACCTCGGGATTGCCGGGCGCGCCGATCTTGCGGACCAGAAGCAGGTCAAGCGGGGCCCTCAGGGCCTTCGCGACCTCCGCGGCCACGGGCACGCCGCCGCGGGGCAGGGCATAGATCAGCGGATCGTCCAGTTCCAATTCCATCAGCAGCCGGGCAAGCTTCTGTCCGGCATCGGAGCGGTCCTTGAATATGCGGGCGAGTTTGTCCATGGCCACAACCCTAACGATACGCGGAATCGAAGAGGTTGATTTTTCTCAATCACGGCGGCGAACGCGGCAGCCCGCGCGGGATGCAGCCCATGATGGCCCCAATGTCAGCCAAGACCTGCCGATTCACGGGGCGCAAGCCAGGCACTTTGATTGAAATCAATGGCCGGGTGTATCTTTTGCTACACTGACGATGCGTGTGCATCTTCGGCTGGGGGTGAGAAATTCGACATGGGAGAGAAGACAGGTGGCAAACACATCGTCTGGAAATTTGCGCCGGGAGGCTATTCAATCCCCCCGCGCGTCACGCCGGAGCGTGATGATCTGACACCTGAATTGCAAAAATACATGCATGTTCTGGGTCCGACGCCCAAACGGTGTCTGGAGGCGCTTGCCGATCTTGGTATGTCTGATGTCGAAATCGGTCACTACTTCAGGATGCCATGCAGACGTGTCACGGAGCTCAGGCAAATCTGGAGAATCGATGGCAAAGCGTGACAATCTGGGCTGGAGCGCTCAGTGCAATGAACCGCTGCTCACGTGCTGCACAGTCTTGATCCAATCCGGATTGCACCCCGCTCAGTCTTTTTTCCATTTACATGAACATGATATCGGATCGTTTGCGTGCGAAAGGCGCGGCGTGGCTTAGTAAAGCGCTAAAAAGAACGCAGCAGGGAAAGACTTGAGGGAAGAGTGATGGGGACCGATCTGCAGATGCAGGCCTTCGCTGCGGAGGCCGAAGAGGTTCTTGCTGGGGCAGGGACGGCGCCCGAGGCCGGGCTATCGGCCAGCGAGGTCCTTGCAAGGCGCAAGAAATTCGGGCGCAACGAGTTGCGGCAGGCCAAGGGAAAGAGCGCCCTGTCGATCCTTCTGCACCAGTTCAAGAGCGTTATCGTCTGGCTTCTGGTTGTCGGCGCGGGGTTTTCGCTGTGGCTGGGGGATCTGGTCGAGGCGGGCGCGATCATCGTTGTGCTGATCATCAATTCCGCGATCGGGTTCTTCACGGAGCTGCGCGCCGAAAAATCGATGACGGCCCTGCGCCGGATTGCGCGGGTCCGCACGCGGGTACGCCGGGACGGTGCCGAGCAAACGGTGGATGCGCAGGAGCTTGTACCGGGCGATATCGTCCTGATCGAAGAAGGCGACGTGGTCACCGCCGATGTGCGTCTGATCGAGGTCGCCGATCTGCACTGCGACGAAAGCGTGCTGACCGGCGAGTCGGTGCCGGTGGTCAAAAATGCAGACAGCCTGGACCCGGACACGCCGTTGGCTGATCGCGTGAACATGGCCTTCAAGGGCAGCTCGGTCACGCGCGGGCGGGCCGAGGCGGTGGCGGTGAGCACCGGCATGCAGACCGAGCTGGGCCGGATCAGCGATCTGGCGCAATCGGCCAAGGGCGAAGCCGCGCCGCTGGAGCGCCGCCTTGACCGGCTGGGCCACCGACTGGTGTGGCTGACTTTGGGGCTTGCGGCGTTCACGACCGTCCTTGGCGTGCTGCGAGGGCATGCGCTGAGCGACATGATCGAGACCGGCGTGGCGCTGGCTGTGGCGGCGGTGCCAGAGGGGCTGCCGGTTGTTGCCACCTTGACGCTGGCGCGCGGCATGTGGCGCATGGCGGCCCGCAATGCCCTGATCTCGAACATGCCATCGGTCGAGACGCTGGGCGCCACGACGATCATTTTGACCGACAAGACCGGCACCCTGACCGAAAACCGCATGACCGCCGAGCGATACCTGCTGCCAGAGGGCGATATCCTGCTTGAGGCGGAGGGCCAGGATACGCGTTTCGCCCTGAACGGAGAGCGTGTCGCGGTGAGCGAGAGTGGTGCGCTGGAGCAGTGCCTGAGGATCGGCGCGCTTTGCAACACCGCGACGCTTGACTTGGGGGCGGGCGAGGGCGCGGCCAACGGAGATCCGATGGAACAGGCGCTTTTGCTCGCCGCCAGATCGGCGGGCATGTTGCGCGAGGATCTGGAGCGGGAGTATTCGCAGACCGGCCAGTCCCCCTTCGATCCGACGAAAAAGATGATGGCCACGATCCATGAGAACGACGGTGAGGCGTTTCTGGCGGTCAAGGGCGCCCCAGAGGCGGTGCTGGCATGTTGCAGCAAAGTGATGGCCAAGGACGGCCGGACCCAGCCGATGGACGACGCTGCACGCGCCGAATGGCAAGAGCGGTCCGAGGCGGCGGCGCGCGAGGGGTTACGCCTTCTGGGCCTGGCTTGGAAAACCGCCCGCAGCGATAGCACCGATCCATACGGCGATCTCACCCTGGCGGGCTTGGTGTGCCTGCTGGATCCTATCCGCGCCGATATACCAGATGCGATCGGCGCCGCGCGCCGGGCGGGCGTGGAGGTGGTCATGATGACCGGCGATCATGCTGATACCGCGGTGACGATCGCCGCGCGCGCCGGGCTGGGGAATGGCGAGATTGCAGTACTGGAAGAGGGCGATCTGGCCGATCTGGATGCCATCACCTGCGACAGCGATGAGGGCCGGGCAATCAGAGCGACTCACGTTTTCGCCCGCGTTCAGCCCGAGACCAAGCTGAAGCTTGCCGCGTTCTTTCAGCGATGCGGCGAGATCGTTGCCATGACGGGCGACGGCGTCAACGATGCGCCTGCGCTCAAGAAGGCCGATATCGGCATTGCCATGGGCCAGCGCGGCACCGAGGTCGCCCGCGAGGCGGCGGATATGGTGCTGAAAGACGACAAGTTTGCCACCATCATCTCGGCAATGCGGCAGGGGCGGGTAATCTTCGGGAACATCCGGTCCTTCGTCGTCTACCTGATGTCCTGCAATGTCAGCGAGATCCTGGTGGTGGGACTGGCCGTGGGGATGGGCCTCCCGGCTCCGCTTCTGCCGCTGCAGATCCTGTTTCTGAACCTCGTGACGGATGTCTTCCCGGCCTTCGCGCTGGGCCTCGGGCGCGGGGATGCGGCCGTGATGAACCGGCCCCCGCGTGATCCCGCCGAAGGGATTGTTGCGCGCGACCAATGGGTACTGATCGGGGGGCTTGGCGCGCTGATCACGGCGCTCACGCTGGGCGCCTTTGCGCTGGCGCTTTTCTGGCTGCGGCTGGAGATCGGACCTGCGGTCACGGTGTCATTCCTGACGCTGGCGCTGGCACAATTGTGGAACGTGTTCAACATGCGCAAAGCCGGCAGCAGCCTGATTGTCAATGAAGTGACGCGGAACCCCTATGTCTGGGGCGCGCTTGTGCTTTGCCTTGGTCTGATAGCGGCGGCGCTGTGGCTGCCGGGCCTGTCGGAGGTGCTGAAGCTGCCCGATCCCGGCCGCATGGGGCTGGCGTTCGCCTTTGGCATGAGCCTTCTGCAATACGTTCTGGGGCAGGGCATCGCGGCTCTTGCCGCCTCTGGGCATCCTGAGGAGCGCGCGCATTGAGCATTCATGGGTGCGAAAACGCCGCTGCATAACGCTGAAATCGCGGAGGTTTTCCGCAAAAAGGCCGACCTTCTTGAAATTGAGCGCGCGAACCGGTTTCACTTGCGCGCCTATCGCCTTCCGGCGGGCACGCTGGCCGGTCTGCCGCAGGACCTGGCCGGAATGATCGCGGACGGGCAGGATCTGTCCGAATGGCCCGGCATCGGTGACGATCTGGCGGGCCAGATCGCGGAGCTGGTCAATATCGGCGCGCTGGAGCAGTTTCCGACGCGGTAACGACACCGTGGGCGATCTCGATATTCTGGCGACGGCGAAGCGCGGGAATGATGTCACGCAGGCCTTCACCCGCTATGGCGAGGTTGATGACATCGTCAGCCGGGGTTCCATCCGGTCCACGGTGATCCTGCGCTCGGGGCTGAGCGTCGATCTGCGGGTGGTGGATGAGGTAAGCGATTGCTCCATTTCACCGGCTCGAAAGCGCATAACATCGCGCTTAGCCGTCGGGCGACCGGCAATGGCTGGAAGTTGAACGAGTATGGCCTTTGCGACAGGGATGACCGGATCGTGGGGCAGGCCGGGCGCGGCTGGCTTGAGGCGGGCGATGTGCTGAACACCCGCCCGCTGGATGCGATGCTGGAAATGATCAAGCGCTAGAGGGCGGACCCGTCCGCCACTTTGCTCAGTGTGCGAGGAGGACAGGAAACTCCGTCTGCTCGACCACTGACCGCGTTGTGCCGCCAAAGACGGCCTGCCGCATCCGCGAATGGCCAAAAGCGCCCATCACCACCAGATCGGCGCCCATCTCGGCCGAGCGCGCGCGGATGCGCTCGCCGATTTCGGCGCCCCCGCTTGGGTAGCTCTGAACGGTCACATGGCAGCCATGATGGCTAAGCCATCTTGCCACATCGGACCCGGGATTTTCCCCGAACCGATCCGCCGACTCCACAGGGTCGAAAATCCCTACCGTCACCTCCTCGGCCCCGGTCAGTAGCGGCAGCGCCGCATGAACGGCCCGCGCCGCCGGAATGCTGGTATCCCACGAGATGAAGACGCGTTCGGGTCTCAGCGCCTTGGGCGCGGCGCCGGGGTTCAGGATCACCGCGGTCGAGGATTGAAAGAGAACGCCGTGGACGGCGTTGCCAAAGGTGTTGTCCTGATCGCGCAGATCGTTCGATATGATCACCGCGTCGAATGTCGACGCATGCCGTCCGATGATCGCCGGCAACGCCGCCTGATCGCATCCGAGAATGTCGATATCGCAATTCACGCCCGCGTCCGAGATACGCTTTTCCAGCGTCTTCGCCTTGTCCGTCAGTTCGGCCTGCGCGTTCTCGATCTCTTTCTGCCAGTTTTTCGGCAGCTTGGGCATGCCATAGAAACCCACTCCGTCGGTATAGACCTGCGGGCGGTGCTGCGCCTCCAGCACGAGAAGCGATAGATGCGTTCCATCGGCGGCAGCCGTCTTTAGGACCGGATCAAGGTCCGCGCCTTGCGCGCTCCCGCCGACGAGCACAAGAATACTGGCGTTTTTCATGGTCTGATCCCCTGAAGCATGGTCGATATGCTGCCCTCGTCTTCATCATAGAGGCATCAGGGCTACGTTACTACGAAGAGGCAGACGGCGAGTTGATCAACATCAACGCCTGAGCGGCTTGGGTCTGCCCGGATACGGAACGTCAAGCGCGAGGCGGACTTGCACCTGGGCAGGTCTTGGCGGATGGTCCGGGAACATCATGCCGGCGCCGGGCCTTATCAGGGAGGGAATGCCCGATTCCGGGCGCCGGAAACCTTAGACAAAGTGGCCGAGGTGCCTGAATGAATGTCATCGTGCTTGGATTTCTGGGCAGTCTTGCCGCGGGCCTGATGACCGCGGTCGGGGCGCTGCCCATCTTGGTCGGACGGACGGTTTCGCGCCGGGCGAATGATATCCTTTTGGGTTTCGCGGCCGGGATCATGCTCTCGGCATCCTATTTCTCCCTCATCATCCCGGGCCTCGATATCGCCGGCGCACAATACGGCGAGGGAGTCATTCCGGGGCTGATTGCGGTGGGCGGAATCCTCCTTGGGGCGGGTGCGATCTATCTGCTGAACGAGCGGGTGCCGCATCGGCATTTCGTCTCGGGGCTGGAAGGGCCCAAGGCCGCGTCCGTTAGAAAAATATGGCTTTTCGTGATTGCGATTACTCTCCACAACATCCCCGAGGGGCTTGCCGTTGGCGTCGGCTTTGGCGGCGGAGATATGGGCGCCGCGACGACGCTTGCACTTGGGATCGGACTGCAAAACGCGCCCGAAGGTCTGGCAGTCGCGCTTGCGCTGCGCAGCGAAGGGTACAAGAGCGGCTTTGCCTTCCTCGTCGCGGCCGCCACTGGCCTGGTCGAGCCTGTGGCCGGCCTGCTCGGCGTCCTCGCGATCAGCGCGTCGGAGATTCTCTTGCCCTGGGGGCTGACCTTCGCGGCGGGGGCCATGCTCTACGTGATCAGCAACGAGATCATCCCCGAGACGCATCGCCACGGGCATCATAAGGGGGCGACTGCGGGCCTGATGGCAGGGGTCGTCGTGATGATGTTCATGGATGTCGTCTTCGGCTGAGGGTGTGCGGTGCGGTGAGCCCCGCTGGGAAGCCTGTGCCCTCAACCGAAATATTGCCGTTGTGCTGTGCCTCCCGGTGCCGAGGGGTGCCTTCACCACGGTCAAAAGCCGGCCCTGCCTGCGGGACTCCGTCCAATCGGCGTTGAAGTCTGATTTTGACATGATGAGGCAGGCGGGGGACCGCAATATCTTCAGCAGATTCGATCCGTCCTCGGAAACGGAGCGGGCGATCACCCTGATTGGCGAAGAGATCGTCAAATGTGCGGCTGACCGCGCCAAAGACCTCGGCGTCGCGAAGGTGGGCGCCCGGACGGTGGACGATGATCCGGCCGATGGGATTCTGAAGATGACCGAGGAAACCGGGGCCGACATGATCATGGTCGGTCACCGCGGCCTTGGCCGCGTGCGCAGCCTGTTGATGGGCAGCGTGGCGCATAAGTTGAACACTCACGCGAGCTGCACGGTCGTGATGGTTCGGTCATGTCGCGGGGTGTCGTTTGGGCGCTAAGCGTGTCGGATAACCCTACCGGCGATTGCTCGCCGGTAGGGCAGGTCTTGGCTCAGGCGAGCAGGTCGAAGACGTCTTCGCTTCCGGCGATACGCAGGTTGATCTCGTCCTGTCCCATGCCGTCGACAAGCGCCCAGATGACCGCGCCCTGGTAGACGACAAACGCCTCGTTGATCGCGCCGTCCCCCGATCCGGAATTTCCGGAATTCACCACGAAGTCCGATGCCGATGCAGCAGCATTGCCAAAGAACAGGATGTCATCCTCTGCGGCGTTGTAGTCCTGCACCCAATCGGTTCCGTGTCCGGCCGCGCCAAGGTGGAAGAACGTATCAGCCTCGGTACCGCCATTCAGCCTGTCATTGCCATAGCCGCCATTGAGGAAATCCTCGCCCTCGCCTCCGAACATGACATCAGAGCCGCTGTTTCCGGTGAGAACGTCGTCCCCATCCTGGCCAGCGATCGTGTCATTGCCAGCGCCACCGAGGAGGCTGTCGTTGCCCTCCATGCCGTAGATGGCGTCATCGCCGGTACCACCGTCGACGCTGTCATCGCCCACACCGGCATAGACCGTATCGTTATCGGCCTCGGCAAAGATGAAGTCGTCTTCGCTGCCGCCGTTGATCGTGTCCTCGCCTTCGCCACCGTAGATCGTGTCAGAGCCGCCAAGGCCAAGCACCTTGTCATTGCCGCCCAGTGCGTCGATCGAGTCGGCGCCCTCGGTGCCTTCAAGATCGTCATCGCCTTCGGTTCCGATGATCTCCACCGGCCCTTCGGTGACGCTTTGGGTTGCGGTCATGAAGCTTTCGGCGCCCAGTGCTTCGGCGACGCCCTCGAGCACGGCAATCTGGTAGCCGCCGACCGAAATTACCAGATCGTCACCATCAACCGTCTGGGTGATGTTGGTCTGCGACATGACCGTATCGAGCGTCACATTATCCGCCCCGAGGCCGATCAGGCCAAGCATGTCGAAACCGACCTCGAAATCGCTGATCGTGTTCGACTGGATCGTGCCGCTGTCGACGCTGTCACCATAGGACAGGATGAAGAAGTCGCTGCCAGCGCCACCGGTCAGAGTGTTGTTGCCTTGGCCCGCGATGTAATCATCCTCGGCGCCACCAATGAAGCTTGCGCCCTCAGCAAGGATCTGGATCTCTTCATAATCCATCAGCAACTCGGCGCTGTAGAGCGTGGCCGGCTTGGTGTCGCCCTTGACGTAAAACGAAAAGTCCAGGTTTCCGGTCAGTTCCAGGCCTTCGGCCGCCGTCCCGGCCAGGTTCTGCCAACCTGCGCTGATCGACAGGGGCGAAACCGCGGTTTCCCAGTCGAGCAGGTTTAGAACCGTCTGCGTCTCGGCGCCGACCTCGTATTTTTCCTCGTCCTGGGTGGTAGGTAGCGGATCGCTCGGGTCAGTCGGGATGACAACGCTGGGCAGGTCCTGACCATACTTGTCGGCCTGCAGACGCCAGCGCGGGCCAACCACGTATTCGCCGTCCTCGTTGAGTACCGGCTCAAACGGCTCGCGGTCCTGCGTCGTGTACCAGGCGTTGGTAAAACCCTCCTCGAGATCGACCGAGGTCGCGCCGATCTGGTCGATCATCGTGCCCTCGACAGTACTCGGGATCGAGGGATCCTTGAGGACCGTGCCAGCGGGGTAGAGCGTGCCGTCGCCGGCATAGAAGTCCGCTGTGCTCACCCAAGTGCCGTCCGGCAGCTCCTCATAGCTGGGAAGCGTTCCGATGGCGGCCTCGTTCTCCAGGCCCTCGGGGCGGACCTGATCGTTCGGGTTGTTGGTGATGGTATGATGCAGAACCAGTTCGGCCGAGGTCACACGGAAGAGCGGCAAAAGGCCGTTGTCATCGGGCGTGCTCCACTCGTCGGGGGCCTCCAATTCGGCGTCGATCCGGATATCGTTGGGGCGCTTGACGGTATTCCCCCAGCGATAGAGGAGCTTGCCGTCGTCTTTCATCGTGACCGAGTAGTCTTCGCCATACGCGATGTCGTATTCGATCGTTGTCTCGTTGGGATTGAGCAGGTCCGAGAGGTCGAAGACGCCGTCGTCGTTCTTGTCGATCACGCCATATCCTTCCGGATCCGACAGAAGCTCGGCAACCTTGACGCCGTTCCAAGCCTCGTTCTGGCTGAGTAGGATCAGGTCGTCATCAAGGCCGTAAACCGCGTCCGGATCCTCGGGAAATTTCTGGTCCGACAGCACGTTCTGCATGACCGAGTAATGCTCGGTCGACGCTTTGACGGTATTCCCGCCAATCCCGGAAAGCCAGGTCCCCAACACGGCCGGGGTCTTGTAGGTATCCGTCGGTGCGTCCGATACAACGAGGCCGATCTGGTCGCCGCCTTCGCCAAACAGATCGCCGGCCCAGCCCTCCTCAAACAGGCCATCGCTGAACTCCTTCTCGGTCGCACCCGAAAAGTCGGTGACGTTCCAGCCGAATTCACTGTTGATCGGGAAGAGATCGACACCCTCCTTGGTGACCTTGGGGTCGGAGGAGAAATCGATAACCGGCGCATCGCCCTCTTGCACGTCGCCCTGGGTCAGGCCGTCGAAGGTACCCACAATGTCTTTCGTGCTGAAGACATGCGTGGTCCGATAGAGCGGATCAGTGTTGAGCGGTTGGTCCCAGTCTTGTTCAGTCCCAGGATTTATTGGTGTGGCCATCGTGTACTTCCTTCCTTTCATCAGCGCCGCAGGCGGCCTGATTTCCAAACGTTCGGGAAACTGGTGGGGCAGCGTGGTCTGCTGATTCGACGCGATGTGCCGGGGGTAGGCCGGGAGTGCGATCGATCGAGAGCATGTCGTTCCTTCTTCATTAGTCCAGTTTCGGTCTTTCGAAATCGAAACGCGGAACGCTCTGCATATCGCGCCAGTCAACGGCACTGTCTGACGCGCTTGGACACAAGCGCAGCTACAGCTTGCAAAGCGTGGATCGGTCTCGATCAATCTCAAGATATTCACTTCGGCGAAGCACTGGTGGTTGTGTCTCGATTCTGGTGGAAATTCTCCAGCGGCGTTCTCCGAGCATGCGGATTTGGGCCTGATCAGGCCGCGAGGTCAA
>NZ_JBHFPE020000011.1:0-112298 GCF_043355935.2 Roseovarius roseus
GCGCCCGATCAGGCGTCCGCGCCCCCCTTTTTCACGCCCATGCTGGTCGCGGTCCGGTGTGCCTTGAGGTAGGTTGCATCGATCATGACCGTCTTCTTTTCGCGGTGTTCGGCGGCCAAGCCGGCCATTATCCGAGCAAAGACGCCCTTATCGCTCCATCGCTTCCATCGGTTGTAGAGCGTCTTGTGCGGACCGTATTCCGCAGGCGCATCGCGCCAACGCAAGCCATTGCGATTGATGAATATAATCCCGCTCAGAACCCTGCGGTCATCAACGCGTGGCTTGCCGTGAGGCTTGGGGAAATAGGACTCCAGACGCGCCATCTGCGCATCGCTCAACCAGAAAAGATCAGACATGAGATCGCTCCTTTTCGGAGCCGTGAATCACGCAGAGAACCTGAAATCAATGGGTCCAGAGCCTAAAGCTATCCCGGATCCAGCGATCAGGCCAAATGGTACACAGGGTAAACTGGCACATTTTAGACTGGCCAGTCGGGTGGCCTGATACTTTTTCCCTCTTCCGCTGCCTGGAGTCCCATTGGACCAGTCATCTTGCTTAACAGGAGCATCGTCGTATCGGATCCGCTGCGAGACAACCATAATGGAGATTTTTTTACGAACTGGAATTTGCGGTAGTGCGTTGTATAATAAGGTAAGGCGTAACTTAACCCGGAAGAACTGATAGCTTTGAGTACAAATTCAATTCTTTCGTGTCGCACTTCATTCAATGACGAGGTATTTCTGTCTAGAATTTCACTGAGCTCCTTTCGTAGTTTTGGATGGCTCGGCAGAACCAAGTTGCGTAGCAGCGCATCTAGCTCGTTGTCGTCTAGCGATGAAATTTCTTTATCGAGGTTGGTCAAAGGGCAAGTCGCTAGGTGACTAAATTTTTTTCTACGCAAGACCCACTGCGTCAGCCCAATCTCTCCTCTGCGCACAGTCGCGTTCTTGTCATTAGATAGATGGAACTTTCGCCAGAATTTCAGAAACCCCGCATCGGTCAATATCCGGGATCCAATGGATAGTGCGTAGGCAGTGTAATGAAAGCAAGGAAACACATCCTCATCGGACCAGATGAGCTCACGAACTTCGCGTGAACTCAAACCGAGATGCGCTGAGGCACCACAAAAATCGACGTTCTTTTCTCGCACTTCGTCAAACCAGCTTCGATTCTGATCAATCATCCAGCATGAGTCATTGAGCAAATATAAGCGATCAAGATCATGAAGTAAGCCCGATATGCCAAGTACTCCATCTCGATATCCGCCGAAATCATATCCAACATTTGGCCGTTCGATTACACGATTGCAGAGCGGCTTCAGAGCTGCCATATCCTGCTTTGACAGTGGCAGATTGGAAACCAAAATGGGACTGATGTCATGCATGTTAAGTTGTCGCAGCATCTGAAGATGAGAACCAAGGAGGCCGTTTGAAGGGTAAATGAGATATATGGCGGCTTCATTTGTAAGGGGTACTTCACCAGCATGGCTCCGACGCAGCCGCGATACTTTTAAGTCGTAGTAACTGGTTAAAATGTAATACTCCAACGCCTGATACGGCAACATACCAACATTCTTTAAAAGTCTTTGACTTTCGCGTTTGAGCTTCCAAAGTGGAATTTTTTTCATCTGTAATCCCATTCTCCTTGTTGTGGTCCTAAACAAGTACTGGCGAACGACGTCAGCGCTGATAAAGCGCGCGCCTTTCAGGCTTGCGCCTATCCTTCACAGCTCTAAGGCGAGCTGTGAAAGATGTCTATACGCGTCCCCACGCCCCATCCCCCAGCTTTTAGTCAGTACTGACGTGAGATCGATCTACACAGAGCACTTTGCGGCCGGCGTCCTTAGCGACAGGGATCAGAACCGCGCGCTCCTTCACCACGGCAAATCTGCTTGCATCTGCAGCCCGTCACCACGGCATGCCGGTCACAATCTCAATGTACACAAATTGGTTCATGCGCCTTGACCATGCTTGGAAAAAATCAGGAGTGGCGTAGGGTCTACGAAGACGTCGGTCCGCATAGCGCCATCAGAGTCAAGCCGTTGAACATGTTTATGAATGTCCCAGACGCCGGCCAACCGCCCTGAGCCTTAAGCCACGAGCAATCTTCAGCTGGGTGGTCCAATTAAGGAGTGCAGGCCCAAAAAAGCTGGAATCCAGCGTCCGGGGGTCCGAAGTTGCGGACCGGAGCACAAAGCCTCAAACCCTTACTAAGGACCGTAGAATGTTTAGGGTCGGACCAATTGTAAGGACACTCTGCCCACACTGATGCCAGAACCGAAAGGAGGACGCTGAATGTCACATGAAGAAACACCGAGTTGGAGGCTATCCCGGGTAGCGTCCGAGGACGTGGTGTAATTTCATCGGCGCTGCCGGTGTAGGGCGAGGTGGCCATCGAGGTGTATGATCGAGGTGGAGTTTCGACGCTTCAACCACGAACCACACGGAGACCCCGATGACCAAGACCAACATGGACCTGTCCGAGCTTCTGGCCAAGCACGATCAGGGCGATCTATTGCGCAACATCGCCGAGGCTGTCCTTCAGCTGATGATGGAGGCCGATGTCGATGGCTTGATTGGTGCCGGACGGCATGAACGCAACGGCGACCGCACTACGTGGCGCAACGGGTATCGGGATCGCTCGCTCGGCACCCGGCTTGGCACGCTGAACCTGAAGGTGCCGAAGTTGCGGCAGGGCAGCTACGTTCCGGGCTTTCTCGAGGCCCGCAAGACTTCTGAGCAAGCCTTTGGCGGTGATACAGGAGGCCTGGATCAGCGGCGTCTCGACCCGCAAGGCTGACGATCTCGTGCAGGCCATGGGGCTGTCGGGCATATCCAAGTGAGGTGGTCCCCGAAAACTGTACAATGACGTAAGCTCGGATTTGCTGTCTGCTGATCTTCACCACGAAGGAGATCGAAGATGTCGAAACGAAAGCAGCATGCCCCCTTAGTTCAGGGCGAGGGTGGCGCTGAAAGCGCTGAATGGCGAGGCGACCGTGTCGGAGTTAGCGAGCCGGTTCGGCGTGCATCTGTTACCGGCAGTGTATTGCCGCACGCAAACGCGCGGCCCGGAGAGGTCGCGCGTTTTCTTCTTATGTCAGGCTGCGATTGGCCCAATTGCCAACTTAGAAGCGGTAAGTCGCACGAATTTGAGCCGTGAATGTATCAGCGTCGACGCCGCTTGAAAGGAAGTTGTCAAACTCGTGATAAAGAAGCTCGCCACCGAGCGACATGTTCGGTGCGACCATATGATCGTAGCCTGCACCGGCAAAGTAGCCGTCGTCGTCGGCGTCAACAGAGAGGCCGGCAACAGACGCAGAGACTGTCGCTTCCGCGTAACCAGCTGTCGCGTAAAGCAAGCCGTTACCAATCTTGTAGCCGCCGCGCAGCTTGGCGCGCCAGATGCTGTCGAGGTCCAGGCTAACACCAGCGCTACTATCGCCGATGTCGGACCAGTCGTAGTCAAAGCCAGCACCGACGACGAAAGCGCCCAGGTCGTAGTCGTAACCAGCGACCAAACCGCCAATAACGCCGCTCTCGTCACTGCTGACTCCGCCAACGCTAAGTTCGACATTTGCATAGCCCAGCTGGCCACCAGCGTAGAAGCCAGTCCAGTTAGGTGTAGCACCGACGTTGTCGGCGAATGCTGCGCCAGTCATTAGTGCAGATGCGACGACGGCAGAAAAGAGATACTTCATTTCGTGATCCTTAGATATTTTACACAGGGCTGGAGGCTTCTCTTTTATTAACCTTCTGAGCCAGATATCGTCACTCATGAATGCAATATTTGGGTGGGGTTTGCGGGGGCGTGTTTTTTATGGCACACTTTTTGGTGAGATGACGGACATCCTCAACTAAAGATATAATTCGATTATGAATTAGGGGGTGTCCGCAAACCGTGTTGGTGAGCTTCGTGATTTCTTGAAAAGGCTTATATCACTCCGCCTTTCCAGCGGAGGATGCCCTTGCTACACCACGATTTTCGCCGTTTTCTCAATGCTCTCGCCAAGCTAAACCCAGCCCAGATCGAGGATGCACAGACGAAGATCTGTGATCTCCGGCGCAAAACGGAGGTTATTTCAGAGATCGAAGCACGGACAAACCGGGAGCGCAAGTGTCCATTCTGCGGCGACGAACGACGCCAGAAATGGGGCCGCACACGGACCAAGGTTCAGCGTTATCGTTGCAACGGCTGCGAGAAGACCTATTCCGGTCGAACTGGGAGCGCCATCGGCCGCATCCATCGCCCTGACCTGTTCATGGAGGCGATGAGGGATATGTTGGGCAGCTCCGCGCCGCAATCGGTCCGCAAGCTCGCAAAGCAGCTTGACCTCAACAAATACAAGGTCTGGCGCTGGCGTATGCTGGTTTTCTCAATTATCGGGAGCAGCATCTCATCAACGAATTTCTCCGGGATCATCGAGGCAGACGAGACCTACCAGCGGGAGTCTCGAAAGGGATCGCGCGAGTGGGTCCGTCATTTCGCTGATCCGCAGAATGTCCTTCAACCGCCGCGTCCGCGATGGGAGGATTTCACGACCCAAGGATTGAAGATGATGCGCGGTCTGTCGAGGTGGCACCTCCCTATTCTCACCGTTGCTGACCGTGGCGGTTCTCTTCTGTTCCAGCGGCTACCGAACCGCAAAAGCGCGACGGTGGAGCGCGCAATGAGACCCTTGGTTCCGGGTGATGCCGTGCTGTGCTCGGACGGAGGCAACGGCTACAAAAACCTTGCAGCGGCACGAGGTATCGAACATTTCGTGGTGGGCAGCAGGCCCGGAACACGCGTTGCCGCAGGCTGCTATCACATCCAGAATGTGAACTCTCTTCACGCCCGCTATGGCGCCTTCATCAAGCCGTTCTGCGGCCCGGCCACCAAGAACCTGGTCGGCTATATTCGATGGCTGGAGGTGCGGCTGGCAGGGGTGCAACCCGCAGATGTCATTCGAATGTCGTAGGGCGCGACCGCCCTTTCAGGCTGTTCGTGATTTCCGCGCTGCCATCTATGGAGCTACGTCCAGTGCATCCAATCGTTGGGGATCTCTCTATTGCCGCTTCATCCCGAACCCAAAGCTTCGCGAAGCAAGGCGACCATCGCTGCGGTGCTTGCTCATAGCATCGTCTTCAGTGTGCCAATGCTTGGTCTCTTGGCATATTTAGCAGGCATCGAGATTCGCCTGCTTGAAATCGCGACTCTGATCTGTCTGGCTCTCACTCCAAGATTGCCTGCCTCGACCGTCGTTCTTGCTCTCGGCCTGCGTCGCAAGGGCTTTACGCCTGACAAAATGCTTCCGTCATGCTTGCTTTCCGGGGTAGCTCTCGTGATCTCGAGCGCAGTTTTTCATCTTGCATTCTGGCCCCTGGTCGGTGAGCACTACTACGATCTGCCCGAACTTGCGATGATATTAACTGTGATTTCGGCCGTCCTTCTCCCGGTAGTGCTCCTCGCCACCTTCGCCCTTCATCGAACCTGGATATGGTTCGCCAGCCAGGCAAAGATGCCAAACTGAACTCGATCGGTAGACCGAGGCGATATCGACCAACACGAATTGCGGACACCCCCATGAATTAAGGCACAGGCTCAAGTCAATTACAGGTTCAAGGCTCAATTTGGCAGCTTAGAACGTTGCGCGTCCTACCTGGATGCTTTGCAAACTGGCTCAGTGGCAAAGGCAGGCATCCGAAAATGGATGACCTTCTACAATCCCAACGCCCACACTCAGCCCTTGGCGGCAGACCACCCACCGTGGTCTACTGGCTGAGAAATGAAACAACCAACCTTGATCAGCAGGTGCAGAACGTAGCTTAAATTACCCCAGAACATGTCCACCCGATGGGGAGTAGCTCACCGGAAGCGACCAGAATATCGCTTACGGATGTTTAAACTACTCGAGTTATCGACCGAGTATCACTCGAACCTTTTGGCCTCCATCCATGCACGAACTTCATCCGCCCGATATCGCACATTCACGCCTTGCTTATAAAACGGCGGTCCGGCGTTCTTTTTTGCGCGAAATGCCTCAAGCGCTGCTTTGGAAAACTTAGTTATCGCTACAACTTCGCGCGTCGTAAGATATTCGGGTTCCGGCTCAGCAGACTGTGCACTTGTGTGCTCTACGAGGCACTGTTGAATAATCTCTCTCAGCTGCTCATGATCGAAAAGGCTCACACTTGGCATCGGGCTGGAAGAACTACGTGTTTGATAACCCATGTCGAAACTCCTTGTTGGACGCAAGGTGCGCCACTTAGCCTCGGACTAAAAAGTCCGGACTGGCCTTCATTGGCCTGTCAAGGAAGCTGAAAACAGCAAATCAGGAGTCTTTGGGTCTACGGCTTGGGGTCCCGTTCAATCTCGTATTGGACTATTCTTACAAAGCACTTCTTGGAATTTGTCATATCTCGCGCGCAATGGCATGCTTAACATTCAAAGCCTCTTTTCTCTTGGCTGCGCCCTCTCAATGAGGTGCAAATCTAAAAAATCACCAGCATTCGTGCTGGAAAGAGCAGACTGAAGGTCTGCTTCAAGAGATTCGGCGTGGTTCCATCGTGTTTGATAATTGGACCGTACGAGACTACAAATCAACCCTACAAGTCGACATTTATTTTAATTGTTTCCTTCGTAAAAACAAGAAGTGGCCAAAGGGAAATGCAATAAGGAGCGCCGGACCATTGACCCGGCGCAAGCCCTTGAAGTTTAGAAACACGCCCTGCGATTAATTACCCTTTCTGCTTCTACCCGCGCACAAAGAATACGTTGCATCTGGCAGAGCATGTCCATCCGCCGGAGGCACCTGTCGACTTTCACACCGTCCACAGTGAGCAGACGCTCTTCACGAACTGTTCCAATTGCGCCTTCTTCTTCATCGTTCCGACCGTCGAACACAGGGTACATTTCCAGGGTCTCCTCCTCGAGCCGTCGCTGAAGAAGCGCGTCCACGATTTCCAGGTGCCGCTTGCCACCATCTGCGACAAGACCTTCTCCATTCAGCAGGGCTGCTGACCGAGCGATCTTAGCCGCATCAGATGAACTTCCCGCAACATCTGGTGCTTGGATTTCCTCGAGGAGGCGGTTTTTCTCGAGGATGACTTTCGCGCAGAGTTCCTCCAGTGAAATTTCGTAGAATATTTTATCCATGTGACCTTCTCCAGGTTCTGGCGCAGAACACGACTGCACCTTCAAGGTGCCGGCCCTCACAGGGCCGGCGGAAAAAATCACGCGGCTGTCTGCTTCTCTGCAAGTGCAGCCCTTGCTTCCTGTTCGTCCGAGTTTGCGCCGATCACTTCCAACAGATCGAACAGTTGATCAGCTAACATGCAAAGATCTTCGACGATCGGGTCTGCGGGATGGATCTCCAGAAAAAGTTTTGTTTCCAAGGCGTCAGGATCACCAATCGGGTCCAGCATCAGCAGCCGATGCAGCTGCACCAGCTCGTGCTTGAGGTGGCGAGATAAAATTGGCGCGTCGCGCAGGCTAGACAGCAGGCGAAGGCACCTGCGATACGCTGTTGCGCCACCGAGCAGAAGAGAAGCGTTCTGTGCGGCCTCCCCATGTTTCGAGAAAAATGCGCGAACAGCGTTCAGGCTTTCATCTTGCGAAATTTTCGTGGACTTGAGATGGAAATTGGACATGTTCGTCTCCTTGTTTGCACCGCTATTCATGGCGGCGCCAAAACCCGGGGCTCCTCCTTTTTTCCGGGCGTGTGTGATGACTGGCTGTCCAACCGCAGCAGAGGTTTTTGATCGCCAGCCTGTGTTTTTCTTGAGGCACTTTTTTCGGTTGCCGTGCTCTCGCAAAGAAGAGCACGGCAACCGAAAAAGCGGCCATGTTCTTTTCTGTTTCATGCAGGTTTGTTTGGGGGAAGAACTCGAGAGCAGCCCTCGCGCGGACTGCCTCTCTACGACGCCCCTATGCAGCGTGTCGTAAGGACGCCCCTATGCAGCGTGTCGTAAGCATGCTACACAGAATGTCCGAATGGCGACTCCGGTAGGGCTCGAACCTACAACCTCGGACTTAGAAGGTCCTTGCTCTATCCAGTTGAGCTACGGAGCCACAAAACGGTCTGCATTACAGTCCGTGACACTCACCTACTTCCAATTATCCCATGAATCAAAGCGAAATTGGGTCTTGACCAGACGATTAGAAGTCGGCTGCTCTATCCAGCTGAGCTAAGGGAGCATCCCGATGCAGTGCTTAAACGGTCGGGCCGTGTTGGGCAAGGTGGTCATGACATTGATTCCCTTGCCAAGCTCGCCGCTAGGCGAGAACGGTCGTGCGTCGGTTTAGTCGCCATCACGGCCGGTCGCTCTCGGACATCGCATGCAGCCGACTGATAGGCGGTAAGGACTGAAAGCGAGCTGCTCGATCCAATTCAGCCAATAGGCCGCGCGACCCTTTTCCAGCGCTGGGACCCGCCCAGCGCAAAGGCTAATCCGAGCCGAAAGGCTCATTGGGATAGCTTACCCCAGCAAGGTAAAGTCCTTGCGGCGGGCAGACGGGCCCGCAGGCCGCTCGGTCGGTCGCCTCCAGCGCCGTGCGCACATCATCTGGCATCCAAGCGCCGCGCCCGACACGCTCGAGCGTGCCGACGATGCTGCGCACCTGGTTGTGCAGGAAAGACCGCGCACGAAGGCGAAACTGCAACTCCGCGCCGCCCGGTCCCTCTACGCGGTCGATATCAATTGCGTCCAGCGTCTTGACCGGGCTAGCCGACTGGCACATCGCGGATCGGAACGTGGTGAAATCATGCAGCCCGATCAGATGCGCCGCGCCCGCGCGCATCGCCGCCTCGTCCAGATCGTGCGGCACCTGCCACACTAGCCCCTTGTCATGCGTCACCGGCGCGCGCCGCATCACGAGGCGAAAGAAATAGCGCCGCTCGACCGCCGAAAACCGCGCGTGCCAATCCTCCTCCACTTCGGCACAGTCGACAATGGCCACCGGCTGAGGCTTCAGATGATAATTCAGCGCCTCCATCAGTCTGAAAGGCGCCCAGGGCTTGGCCAGATCGCAATGGGCCACCTGCCCCAACGCATGCACACCCGCATCGGTGCGCCCGGCGGCGGCGATGGTCTGCGGCCCCGGCTCAAGCCGCGCCAGCGCCCCCTCGATCGAACCTTGCACGGATGGCTGGTCACGCTGGCGCTGCCAACCCGCGAAGGGGCCCCCGTGATATTCGACTTTCAATGCAAATCTGGGCATGGCGCCCGCCATACTCCAATTGCCGCCCCTGTGAAAGCATCCCCGGGAGAACCCTCCAAGGCTTTCACCGTCCTTGAAATACTCTTGCGACAGGCGATCCGGACCCTGCCACTGGAATCCAAGCGATCCCGCCGTTATCTATGGACGCAAGGCATCACGGAAAGGGCCGCGCATTGGGCATATCGAACCTGGCAGACGGCCTCACCCGCGGGGCCGAGCGGATATCGGGCACCGTTTCCGAGACGTTTTTCGAGCCTGTGATCCGCATCGGCGTGACCGGCCTTGCACGCGCCGGCAAGACGGTTTTCATCACCTCGCTGGTTGCCAACCTGCTGGAGCGGGGGCGCATGCCCGGCCTTGCCGCAGCTGCCGAGGGGCGTATCAGCGCGGCCTTCCTGCAGCCGCAGCCGGACGATACCGTGCCACGGTTTGATTTCGAGCATCACCTCGATGCGCTGACCGCGCCCATGCCCCATTGGCCCGAGAGCACCCGCACCATATCCGAACTGCGCCTCAGCTTGCGCGTGCGCCCCACCGGCCTTCTGTCTGGCCTGTCGGGGCCGCGCACGGTGCATGTCGATATCGTGGATTATCCGGGCGAATGGCTGCTGGACCTGGCCCTGATGGAGAAATCCTACACCGAATGGAGCGCCGCCGCGCTGGAGGCGATGCAGCGCCGCGACATCGCCGCAGAGTACCTTGCGCAGGAGGCCGAGGCCGACGGCGCGGGCACGTGGGAAGAGCCGCAGATCAGGGCGCTAGCCGAGAGTTTCACCACCTATCTGCAAGCGGCGCGGCAGAAGGGCCTCAGCGGCATCGCGCCGGGCCGGTTCCTTTTACCCGGCGACATGGCCGGCTCGCCCGCGCTGACCTTCGCGCCGATGCAAAGGCCCGAGAGCCCCGCCCGCCGCAGCCTCTGGCGCGAGATGGAGCGGCGCTATGACGCCTATAAATCGCAGATCGTCGCGCCCTTCTTTCGCGATCATTTCTCCAAGATTGACCGGCAGATCGTGCTGGTGGACGCGCTGGAGGCGATCCATGCAGGCCCGCCTGCCGTGGCCGATCTGCAGGATACGATGGCCGATATCCTCAGCGCCTTTCGCCCGGGACGCAACGCGTTCCTCAGCCGCATTTTCTTTGGCCGCCGGGTGGAAAAGATCCTCTTTGCCACGACCAAGGCCGATCACCTGCACCATTCGCAACACGCCCGCCTGACCGCCTTCATGGAGGCACTGACCAGCGAGGCCCGCGCGCGCGCCGATTTTCAGGGCGCACAGACGGCGTCCCTCGCGCTGGCCTCGCTGCGCGCGACGGTCGAGGAGGTGCGCGAGCATGAGGGCGAGACACTGGACTGCGTGCGCGGAACGCTCCAGAAACCCGATGGAACGCGCGGCAAAGAGGCAGCATTCTATCCCGGCGCGCTGCCCGACAGCCCGGCCAGCCTGATTGCAGCCGCCCGGCAGGGGCATGAGACTTGGCTGGACCGCGACTACCAGATCATGAAATTCGCGCCTGCGAGTCTGCAGCTGAAACCTGGCATGGGCCCGCCCCATATCCGCCTCGACCGCGCGGCGCAGTTCCTGATCGGGGACCGGCTATGAGCGCGCCAGCCCCTTTGCGCGCGCGCATGTGGCACGTGCCGCAGATGGCCGCGATCCTCTGGGGATTTGGCCGCCGCACACCATGGCTGCCGCGCGTGCGTCCATACCGCACGGATCTGCGCGTGATGGCGCGGATCACGCGTGCAGGCTGGGTGCGCGTACTGCATGATACGCGCGGGCCTGCCGCCTTCATAGCGCGCGATGGCGCACGTGTGCATGCGCTTTACGTTCATCCGCGCGCGCAGGGGCGCGGGCTGGGACGGGCGCTCTTGGATGATGCCAAGCGCGCCGCGCCCAAGCTGGAGCTGTGGGTGGCCGAGGCCAACCAGACCGCCCGCGCCTTCTACACCGCGCAGGGCTTTGCCGAAACCCGGCGCAGCGATGGCGCGGATAATGACGAGCGTCTGCCCGATATCCAAATGCTCTGGCAAAGTGAAAGGCGCGCGCAATGACCCGCCCCAAAGGCCCTGTTCTTTTCGATCTGGACGAAAGCGCCCCCCGCGCCGCGCCGTCTGAGGCGCCCCCGGTGCCCGAGCCGGACCTGCCCGAGCCGCCTTATGGCAACCCCCAGGGCGCCGCGATGCAGACCGCCGCCGTTCTGGCCGCGCGCCGCCCCTCGCGTCTGGCGCGGCTTTTCTGGGGGCTGGTCGGCACGCTCCTTGGCGTGGCGATCTCGCTGGCCGCTTGGGATTTTGCCACCAGCCTCATCGCGCGGGTGCCGATGCTGGGCTATGCCGTCACGGCCCTTATCGCCGCGCTGCTGATCGTGCTCGTCGTTATCGCGATTCGCGAAATGGCTGCCTTTGCCCGGCTGGGCCGGATCGACACGCTCCACCGCCGCGCCGATGCCGCCCTCGCGGCCGAGGATCTGCCCGCAGCGCGCGCGCTGACCGATGATCTGGTCGCCCTCTACAAGGGCCGCGAGGATACGCGCTGGGGCCGCACGCGGCTGGCCGAGCAGCGCGGCGATCAGTTCGATGCCAGCACCCTTCTGGCGCTGGCCGAGGCCGAGCTTCTAACCCCTCTCGATGCCGCCGCGCTGCGGCAGGTCGAAGGCGCGGCTCGGCAGGTGGCTGCAGTGACCGCGCTGGTGCCGTTGGCGCTGGCCGATGTGATCACCGCACTTACCGCGAATATCCGCATGATCCGCCGTATCGCCGAGATCTATGGCGGCCGCTCGGGCACGCTGGGCAGTCTGCGCCTGACGCGCGCCGTGATGACGCATCTGGTTGCCACCGGCGCGGTTGCCGTTGGCGATGACGTGATCAGCTCGGTCGCGGGCGGAAGCCTACTCAGCAAGGTCTCGCGCCGCTTTGGCGAGGGTGTGGTCAACGGCGCGCTGACCGCCCGTGTCGGCGTTGCCGCGATGGAGGTCTGCCGCCCCCTGCCCTTTTCGCCCGCCAAACGCCCCAAGGTGCGCCGTATCATCACCACGGCCCTCAGCGGGCTCTTTCCCAGCTAAAGCATTTCGCCATTAATCTGAGATATCAGAGAAAGGCGAAACGCTTTAGCGCAGGTTCGGCACCGCACCCGTGGGCGCGCGCATCTCCAGCCCGATCTTCAGCGCGCGCCCGATCCGGTGCGCCAGCGCAGACCAGCGCCGCGCCGTCTCCTCGGGCAACTCCTGCGCCAGCACCTCGTCGAACAGGTCCAGCCAGACGGCGAAATGCTCGCCCTTCACGTCCCCCGCTTGTTTGTGCACCATCATCGGATTGCCGTCATAATCCCGCTCGCGCAAGATGGCATTGGCCCAGAAGCGCGTGATCTTTTCCTCATGCGCGGGCCAATCATCCACATGCGCGGCAAAGACAGGTCCCAGCACGGCATCGCGCCGCACTTGCGCGTAGAACCGCGCGACAACGCGCGCAATCTCGTCGCGGCTGATCTCGAACTGTGCCAGCGGATTGGTCATCCCCGTCTCCTTTCGCCCTCTGGACGCCGAGCGCCACCGCGCCTATAACGCCGCCATGATGCGTTTCATTGCGATCATCATTCGAATTACATGCCCGGCGCTCTGAAACCTGAGCCGCCGGGACAAGGCGTTCGAGCCACTCGCGCCGCCCCCTCATATCCTTGCCAAGACACGAGATAAAGGACGCCCGTAATGTGCGCCGACACGACCACAACTGCCCCTGAATACAAACACACGCTGAACCTGCCGCAGACCGATTTTCCGATGCGCGCCGGCCTGCCCAAGCGCGAGCCCGATTGGCTGGCCCGCTGGGAAGAGATCGGCATCTATGACCGCCTGCGCGAGCGCGCAGAGGGCCGCCAGCCCTTCACCCTCCATGACGGCCCTCCCTATGCCAATGGGCACCTGCATATCGGCCACGCGCTGAACAAGATCCTCAAGGACATGGTGGTGCGCAGCCAGCAGATGATGGGCAAGGATGCCCGCTACATCCCCGGCTGGGATTGCCACGGCCTGCCCATCGAGTGGAAGATCGAAGAGCAATACCGCGCCAAGGGCCAGAACAAGGACGAGGTCGATATCGTCGATTTCCGGCAGGAATGCCGCAAGTTCGCCGATGGCTGGATCGACATCCAGCGCAGCGAGTTCAAGCGCCTCGGCGTCACCGGCAACTGGGAAAAACCCTACCTCACGATGGATTTCCGTGCCGAGCGGATCATCGCGGAGGAGTTCCAGAAGTTCCTGATGACCGGCACGCTCTATCAGGGGTCCAAGCCCGTGATGTGGTCGCCCGTCGAGAAAACCGCGCTGGCCGAGGCGGAGGTTGAGTATCACGACAAGGAAAGCTTCACGATCTGGGTGAAGTTCGAGGTCGTGCAGGGCGTTGACAATGGCGATGGGAAACTTTGGCCTCGCGAACTGGCGTCAGGACGAGCCTACGAGCGCACTCCTCAAGCAGCCTCACCTGACCTAATCGGCGCCAATGTCGTCATCTGGACCACGACACCTTGGACCATCCCGTCCAACAAGGCGGTCGTCTACGGCGCGAACTATGACTACGGCCTCTACGAGGTCATCGACACGCCTGACGAGTGCTGGGCCGCCCCCGGCGACCGCTTCCTTCTGGCCGACAAGCTGGCGGGCGAGGTCTTCAAGCGGGCCCGCCTCGACGAAGGCATGTGGAAACGCGTGCGCGGGGTCACCTCGGACGAGCTGGCGGGCCTCTCGCTCAAGCACCCCCTTGCGGGCAGCGATGGCTCGATGGGCGAATGGGACCAGCCCCGCGATTTCCGCGCCGCCGATTTCGTCACCGACGAGGAAGGCACCGGCTTCGTGCATTGCGCGCCCAGCCACGGCATGGAGGAGTTCGAGCTCTACCGCGATCTGGGCCGCCTGCAGGAGGTCATCACCTATAACGTCATGGATGACGGCACGTTTCGCGACGATCTGCCCTTCTTCGGCGGCAAGGCGATCCTGACCGCCAAGGGCAAGGAAGGCGACGCCAACAAGGCTATCATCGACAAGCTGACCGAGGTCGGCGGCCTTCTGGCACGTGGCAAGATCAAGCATAGCTACCCGCATAGCTGGCGCTCCAAGGCGCCGATCATCTACCGCAACACGCCCCAATGGTTCGCCGCGATCGACCGTCCCGTGGGGGACGGGCAGGACACCTATGGCAAGACGATCCGCGAGCGCGCGCTGACCTCCATTGACGAGCTGGTGACATGGACCCCGCAAAAGGGCCGCAACCGCCTCTATTCGATGATCGAGGCGCGCCCGGACTGGGTGCTTTCGCGCCAGCGCGCATGGGGCGTGCCGCTGACCTGCTTTACCCGCAAGGGGGCGAAACCCACGGATGAGGGCTTCTTGCTGCAAAATGCAGAGGTCAACGCCCGCATCCTCGAGGCCTTCGAGGCCGAAGGTGCCGACGCCTGGTACAAGGAGGGCGCCAAGGAGCGTTTCCTCTCGGGTCTCGTGAACCCCGATGAGTGGGACAAGGTCGACGACATCCTCGACGTCTGGTTCGATAGCGGCTCGACCCACGCTTTCGTGCTGCGCGACCGCGAGGACGGCTCGGAGGACGGTCTGGCCGATCTCTATCTGGAGGGTACCGACCAGCATCGCGGCTGGTTCCACTCGTCCATGTTGCAGGCCTGCGGCACGATCGGCCGCGCGCCCTATCGCGGCGTGCTGACCCATGGCTTCACGCTGGACGAGAAGGGCAACAAGATGTCCAAATCGGTCGGCAATACCGTGTCCCCCGAAGATGTGACCAAGCAATACGGCGCCGATATCCTGCGCCTCTGGGTTGCCCAATCGGACTACACCGGCGATTTGCGCATCGGACAGGAGATCCTCAAGGGCGTCTCCGACAGCTATCGCCGGATGCGCAACACGATGCGCTACCTCTTGGGCGCGCTCGCGCATTTCGAAGAATCCGATCGGATCAACCCCGCTGAGATGCCCGAACTGGAGCAATGGGTTCTGCACCGCCTGGCCGAGCTGGATGCGCGCGTGCGCGAAGGCTATGCCGCCTACGATTTCCAGGGCGTCACGCAAACGCTGCTGAACTTTTGCACGCTCGACCTGTCGGCCTTCTATTTCGATGTGCGCAAGGATGTACTCTATTGCGACGGCGATACCACCCGCCGCCGCGCCGCGCGCACGGTGCTGGACCTGCTGTTCCACCGCCTCACCACGTGGCTGGCCCCCGTCATGGTCTTCACCATGGAGGAGGTCTGGCTCGAACGGTTCCCGGGCGACGGGTCGTCCCTGCATTTGCAGGATATCCCAGAGACGCCCCAAAGCTGGCTGAACCCTGACCTTGCCGCGAAATGGGCCGGCATCCGTCAGGCGCGCCGCACTGTGACGGCAGCGCTCGAGGTCGAGCGCACGAACAAGGTCATCGGCTCCTCGCTCGAGGCCGCGCCGCAGGTCTTCGTCGCGGATGCCGCCACCGAGGAGGCGCTGAGATCCGTGCCGTTCGAGGATGTGTGCATCACCTCGGCCATCGACATCCGCGAGGGCGACGCCCCCCAGCAGGCCTTCCGCCTGCCCGAAACCGAAGGCATCGGCGTCATCTTCCAAAAGGCCCCCGGCGAGAAATGCCTGCGCTGCTGGAAGATCCTGCCCGATGTCGGCACGCACAAACATCCCGGCACCTGCCAGCGCTGCTCGGACGCTCTGGATTGACGAAACGGCGGGGCGCGGAATTCCCCTTTCGCGCCCGGCTTCATCTTGGCAAAAATACTCTCGCCGAAGGCGTCCCGCCCGGCCATGACCGCAAAGGCCAGCATATGACCCACGACCGCCGCAACGCGCCCCTTTCCCCGGCGACCCGCCTTGCGCAGGCCCTCCACCATGTCGAGGAACGCACCGGCGCCGTCACCCCCGCGATCCAGCCCTCATCGACCTATGCGCGCGGCGCCGATTATGCCCCCCGCCAGCCCTATATCTACCGCCGCGACGGCAATGAGACGACAGAACTGGCCGAGGCCGTCATCAACGATATCGAGGGTGCGGCCTCCACGCTTCTCTTTGCGTCGGGCATGTCGGCAGCCAATGCCGTGCTCGAGGCGCTCCCGATGGGCGCGCATGTGGTCGCGCCCGGCGTCATGTATCACGGCGTCCTCCACCAGCTGCGCAAACATCACGCCACCGGCAGGCTCCAGGTCGATTTTCACCCGGTCGGCGATCTGGACGCGATGCGCGCTGCAATGCGCCCCGGTCAGACCGCGCTGGTCTGGGTTGAAACGCCCAGCAATCCTGACTGGACCGTCACCGACATCGCCGCCGCCGCAAGGGTCGCGCATGATGCGGGCGCGAAGCTGGTCACCGACTGCACCGGCACGCCGCCCCCCGGCTGCCGCGCGCTGGATCATGGCGCCGATATCTCGTTTCATTCGGCCACCAAGTACCTGGGCGGTCATTCAGACGTCACCGCAGGCTCGCTCGCCGTGCGTGAGATGGGCGGGATGTGGGACGAGATCACGTCGATCCGCACCCTTCACGGCACCGTCCTGCACAGCTTCGACGCTTGGCTGCTGATCCGGGGCATGCGCACCCTCATGCTCCGCGTTGAGCGGCAAACCGCCAGCGCGCTGGCCATCGCCAAACACTTCGAGGGGCATCCCCTGCTGCAATCGGTGCTCTATCCCGGCCTGCCCGCGCATCCCGGCCATGACATCGCCCGCCGCCAGACCGGCGGCATATTCGGCGGCATGCTCTCGATCATCACCAAGGGGGGCGAGCAAACCGCTATCGACACCGCCCGCCACTGCCGCCTTTTCTACCCGGCCACGTCGCTGGGCGGCGTTGAGAGCCTGATCGAGCATCGCAAGACCGTCTCAGGCCCCGGTTTCGACGTGCACCCGAACCTCCTGCGCCTGTCGATCGGCATCGAGGATGCCGCTGACCTCATCGAGGATCTGGAGCAGGCGCTTGACCGCGCGGCAAGCTGACCGCCCAGGGAACAAACTGCGCACGCGCGCCCTGCGCATCACTTGCACCGCCCAAAAGCTTCGTCATATAAGATCAGACTTGTTAACTGAATTGGCTTGCCAGAATGTCACTCGATCTCAAGGATGTTGTCAGTCTCTCGCCCGAGACGATCCGCGAAAACGACGTTTTCGCCCATGCCATCAAACACAGCCGCCTGCCCCTCTGCATCACCGATCCGACCAGGCCGGACGAACCGATCGTCTTTGCCAATCAGGCATTTTGCGATCTGACCGGCTATGACGAGCATGAATTCGTCGGACGGAACTGCCGGTTTCTGCAAGGCCCCGAGACCACCCGCGAAAGCGTGGAAGCGATCCGCGCTGCAATGACCTCGCGCGAGGTGGCGATGATCGAGATCGTGAATTATCGCAAAGGTGGCGAGAAATTCATCAACGCGCTTCAGATCGGTCCGATCTACGACGAAGAGGGGCAGCTGATCTTCCGCTTCGGCTCGCAACTGGATATCTCCGAGGCCCGCGCCAAGGAGCGCCGCGAGGCGGAGTTGCGCACCTCGGAATTGCTGCACCGGCTCAAGAACATCGTCAACGTGATGAGCGTCGTTATCAAGATGACCGGGCGCGCAGAAACCGATCCCGAGGAATACAGCGAAAAGGTCATCGAGCGGCTTGTCGCCCTCGGCCAGACCCATTTCGACACTCTGACCAGCACCCGGCCCAGCCAGCTGAAATTCGAACATCTGGCGCGCACACTCTTGCTCGCCTATGCGCCACTGGGTGAGCGGCAGGTTCGCTTCAGCGGCACCGATATCGATCTGACCGGCGACATGGTCACGTCCCTGACGCTCTTGCTGCATGAGTTGGCGACGAATTCGGTCAAGCACGGCAGCCTTGGCAGTGAAACGGGGCGGGTCGATCTGTCATGGTCCCTGACCGAAGCGAACGAGTTTCAAATGGTCTGGCACGAGGTCGGCGGCCCCGAGGTCACGCCCCCCACAAGGGAAAGCGGCGCGGATATCGTCAGCAAGCTGATCGCCGCATCGAATGGCGCGCTTCACTTCGACTGGCAGCCGGACGGCCTGATCGTGACCCTGAACCTTCCGATGGACGAAGGATAGGTCACCCGCCTTTTCCAGACACATCAAGCGCCGAGCGCCACGGTTTTTCTTAGTAAAAATACCCATGGCGCTACGCGGCCGGCGCACGGGTCGCGCATATTTTCGCGCCCTCGCTTGAGGCCGGGACCGCGTTGCAGTACCCATGCAGAGGGCGCAGCGGCAAGGGCAGTCAGGCTATGGCATTCACGATCGCGATCGACGGACCGGCAGCGGCGGGCAAGGGCACCGTCGGGCGCAGGCTGGCCGCGCATTTCGGATTTGCCCATCTCGATACCGGGCTCCTTTACCGCGCGACGGGGCGGCGGATGCTCGACGGCGAGGGCGCGGTCGAGGCGGCCCTCAAACTTCAGCCCAAGGATCTGGAAGCGCCCGATCTGCGCACCCCCGAGGTCGGCCAGGCCGCCAGCCGCGTGGCCGCCATCCCCGAAGTGCGCCAGGCGCTTATCGATTTTCAGCGGGCCTTCGCGGCGCGCGCGGGCGGCGCCATTCTGGATGGGCGCGATATCGGCACTGTCATCTGCCCTGACGCCGATGTGAAGCTCTATGTCACCGCCTCGGACGAGGTGCGCGCGGCGCGGCGCCTGGCCGAGCTGACCAGCACCGGCCATGATGTCACCTATGAGGACGTGCTGGCCGATCTGCGCCAGCGCGATGCCCGCGACAGCGCCCGTGCCGCCGCGCCCCTCAAACCCGCCGAGGATGCCGTGCAGCTGGATACATCGCGCATGACCATCGAAGAGGCGGTGGCCGCCGCCATCGCCGAGGTGGAGCGCGTGCAACAGGGCTAGGCCACTCGCCTGCCCTTGCCAATCGGGCGGATTGCCCGTATACGCGCGCCTGTCACTAGGGCGATACCTATCGCGATTCCGAAAGTACCCGAGCAGGGCCCGGCTCACCCCGCGGCCTCTTTCGGGTTTTCGCATATCGCCTGACCAACGAAACCCGCTCCACGATCCCGTGGACGTCACCCAGACCGGCGGAGACAACCGCACGGCCCGAATAAACCCATAAAGGAACCCGAGACCACATGGCTCAAGATACATCTATGGAGGAATTCGAAGCCCTCCTGAACGAAAGCTTCGAAATGGACACGCCCGAAGAGGGCACAGTCGTCAAGGGCAAGGTCATCGCTGTCGAAGCGGGCCAGGCCATCATCGACGTAGGCTACAAGATGGAAGGCCGCGTCGATCTCAAGGAATTCGCGAACCCCGGCGAGCAGCCCGACATCAACGTCGGCGATGAAGTCGAAGTCTTCCTGCGTTCGGCCGAAAACGCGCGTGGCGAAGCCGTCATCAGCCGCGAAATGGCCCGCCGCGAAGAAGCATGGGATCGCCTCGAGAAGGCATATGCCGCAGAAGAGCGCGTCGAAGGCGCGATCTTTGGCCGCGTCAAAGGCGGCTTCACCGTCGATCTCGGCGGCGCCGTGGCCTTCCTGCCCGGCTCTCAGGTCGATGTGCGCCCCGTGCGCGATGCCGGCCCGCTCATGGGTCTCAAGCAGCCGTTCCAGATCCTCAAGATGGACCGCCGCCGTGGCAACATCGTGGTCTCGCGCCGTGCGATCCTCGAAGAGAGCCGCGCCGAGCAGCGCGCCGAAGTCATCGGCAAGCTGACCGAGGGTGACAACGTGGACGGCGTCGTCAAGAACATCACCGAGTACGGCGCATTCGTCGACCTGGGCGGTGTGGACGGCCTCTTGCACGTCACCGACATGGCATGGCGCCGCGTGAACCACCCCTCCGAGATCCTGTCGATCGGCGAGACGGTCAAGGTTCAGGTCATCAAGATCAACAAGGAAACCCACCGTATCTCCTTGGGCATGAAGCAGCTTCAGGAAGATCCGTGGGACATGGTTGCGGCCAAGTACCCGCTGGAATCGACCCATACGGGCCGCGTGACCAACATCACCGATTACGGCGCGTTCGTCGAGCTGGAGCCGGGTGTCGAGGGCCTCGTCCACGTCTCGGAAATGTCCTGGACCAAGAAGAACGTCCATCCCGGCAAGATCGTGTCCACCTCGCAAGAGGTTGAGGTCATGGTGCTCGAAATCGACCAGGCCAAGCGCCGCGTCAGCCTTGGTCTCAAGCAGACCATGCGCAACCCGTGGGAAGTCTTTGCCGAGACCCATCCCGAGGGCACCGAGGTCGAGGGCGAGGTCAAGAACATCACCGAATTCGGTCTGTTCATCGGCCTCGAAGGCGAGATCGACGGCATGGTTCACCTCAGCGACATCAGCTGGGACGAGCGTGGCGAGGATGCGATCCAGAACTACCGCAAAGGCGATATGGTTCAGGCGGTCGTCTCGGAAGTCGACACCGACAAGGAGCGCATTTCGCTTTCGATCAAAAACCTCGGCGGCGACAAGTTTGCCGAAGCGGTTGGCGGCGTGAAGCGCGGCTCGATCATCACCGTGACGGTGACCTCGATCGAGGATGGCGGCGTCGAAGTGGAATATGAGGGCATGAAGTCCTTCATCCGCCGCTCGGACCTCAGCCGTGACCGCGCCGAGCAGCGCCCTGACCGTTTCTCGGTCGGTGACAAGGTCGATGTGCGCGTGACCAACGTGGACAGCAAATCGCACCGTCTGGGCCTGTCGATCAAGGCACGCGAGATCGCCGAAGAGAAAGAAGCCGTCGAGCAGTATGGCTCGTCCGACTCGGGTGCGTCGCTGGGCGACATCCTTGGCGCGGCGCTGAAGTCCGAAAAGGACTGATCTGCCTCAAGGCTTGAATTGGGAAAGGCCCCGCAGGAAACTGCGGGGCCTTTTTCGTGTGTGCCGCGTCAGCCCTGCGCGGCGAGGATATAGGCGATATAGGCGATCAGCATCCCTACACCCATGGCGCGCCCGATCACCGGACGCAGCAGCAAGAGTGCGGTCAGCAGTAGCGACGCCGCGATCATCACCGGCAGATCGAAGCCAAGGAAGCGCGGCGCGACCGGAATGGGCGAGATGACGGCCGTCAGGCCCAGAATGCCCAGCACGTTGAAGATGTTCGAGCCAATGACGTTGCCGATGGCGATGGCCGATTGGCGGCGGAAGGCGGCGACCACCGATGTCGCCAGCTCGGGCAGCGACGTGCCCACGGCCACGATGGTGAGGCCGATGAACGCCTCCGACAAGCCGAAATCCTGCGCGATGGCCACGGCGCCATCGACCAGAAACCGCGCGCCCAGCATCAGCGCGGCCAGCCCGCCCCCGAGCCAGAGTCCGGCGCGCAGGGCCGGCATGGGTGGCGGAAGATCCGCCTCGTCCGGTGCGGCATCGCCCGGATGCAGATAGGCCCAGACAAGGTATCCGGCGAGCGCCATGACCAACGCTGCGCCCGGCAGGCGCCCCACCTCGCCCAGCGCCAGGATCGGCACCAGCGCCAGCGCGGCGGCTACCATGACCATCGTGTCGCGGCGCAGCGTCGCCCCCGATACCGTGATTGGCCAGATCAGCGCCGTCGCGCCCACGATCAGCAGGACGTTGGCGATGTTCGAGCCCACCACGTTGCCCAGCGCCACATCCGGCACGCCACCTAGTGCGGCGTCCACCGACACCAGAAGCTCGGGCGTGGACGTGCCGAAGCCGACCACGGTGAGCCCGATCAGCAGGGGCGAAATTGCCATGCGCCGGGCCAGACCGACGCTGCCGCGCACCAGCGCATCACCCCCCAGAAAAAGGCCGATGAGGCCGAGGGCGACGTAGAGATAATCCATGATGGCTCCGCTTCCGGGCTGTTGATCGCTTGCAAGTGACAACGCGGCCGCCGGACTGCAAGGTCCTGCGCGAAATAGATATCTCGCGCCTGTCGCACGGGCGGTGTTTGAGTATTTTCGGAACAATGAAAGAGGGCCGGTCAGGCCTGCCGCTTGCCGTAGTAGAGGCCGACGACATGTTCGGCCTCGGCAAAGAAGAGCCAGCGCGAGGCGGCGATACCGGCGATATGGCTGAGGACCGCGATCGCCGCCGTGACATGGCCGCCCGGCAGGCCCAGCAGCATGACCGGCAGCACATAGCCCAGAGTCAGCGCGATGAGGCGCAGCTTGAACGCGTGGCGGCGGCCGACCACATGCACGAATTCGCGCAAGAGGTAGTTGGTGCCGGTATGGGGCGGCTCGAACGCGCGGGGCGTGCCGGTGGCGCCGAGGCCGGTAGCGGTCTTCAGATCGGTGCCTGACCGGGCGAGCGCGCCATCGCCGCGCACCCACCATGCGATCTGGATCAGCCCCGCGATGGGCAGGAGCGTGATGGCCAGCGTCACCTGCCCGGCCATGAGCGCCCCGCCGGCGAGCGAGATCGAGAGGTAAAGCGCCGGCGTCAGCCATGTATGCCAGCGCGGCACAGGGCGCATCTGGGCGTAAATCATCGAGGTGATGAAGGTGACACCGAGGCTGAGCGCCGCGCCAAGCCAGCCAAGGGGCGCCCAGCGCTGATTGAAAAAGACCAGACCTGCGCCGTAGAGTGCCATGACAATGAGCGCCGCCACCGCCGCGCACGCCTCGCGGCTGAGCCAGCTGGTGCGCCATTGGGTGAACGCCTTGAGTGCACGCTCGGGGTGACCGAGATGGAAGGCAGAAGCCAGAAGGCCGCCCACCGCCAGAAGGTAGGCGATGGCGAAGAAGGCGAAGCCGGCCCAGCCGGTGGGCACGATGAGGCCCGCGCCCAGCCAGAAAAGCAGGCCAAAGCCGAGGCCCGAGAGCGTGGTGAAGATGATGACGGACGGTGCGGGATGCATGTCAGACCTTCGAGAGCGCGCGGTCGAGCCAGGCGACGAAGCCCTTGGGCTCGGTCATGGGCGTATCGAGGAAAGGAGCGAGGATATCGGTCTGAGGCGCCTGATCTAGTTGATCGCGCGGGCGGGCTGGCAGGTACTTATTGACCGGCTTTGTACCTTGCTCGGGCATCAGGTCGAACCCGCCGCGCTCGGCGGTCAGCTGGCTGACATGGCTTTCGGGGTCATTGAGATCGCCGAAATGGCGCGCGCCGGCGGGGCAACTGCGCACGCAGGCGGGGACGCGGTCAACCTCGGGCAGGTTCTGGTTGTAGATGCGATCGACGCAGAGGGTGCATTTTTTCATCACCCCTTCCTCGGCATCCATCTCGCGCGCACCATAGGGGCAGGCCCAGGCGCAGAGACCGCAGCCGATGCAGTCGGTCTCGTTGACCAGAACGATGCCGTCCTCCGCGCGTTTGTAACTGGCCCCCGTGGGGCAGACGGTAACGCAGGGCGCATCCTCGCAATGAAGACACGATTTCGGGAAATGGACGAGCTGGGCGGCTCCCGCCTCGGGCTGCACCTCGTAGCTGTGCACGCGGTTGAGAAAGGTGCCGGTGGGGTCCTCGCCGTAGGGGCGCTGGTCGCTGAGGGGGGCGCCGTAATTCTCGGTGTTCCAGCCCTTGCAGGAGATGACGCAGGCATGGCAGCCGACGCAGGTGTCGAGGTCGATCACGAGGCCGAGCTTGCGCGGAGTGGACGGGGGGAGCGCGGTCATGTGCCGGCTCCTTTTGCGGCGGCGGACCGGGGCGCTGCCCCGGACCCCGGGATATTTCTCGCAAGAAGAATGGGGGCGGCGGTGCGGAGGGTCACAGGTTCTTCGTGATCCGCGTCCCATGTGGAGATGAACCAGACGAAGGAGCCGACGACGAGGGCCACAAAGGCGAGGATGATGAGGAGGGTGCGTTGCGGGCCGGTCATGTGCCCACCTTCCATGCCAGGCTATCCGGGCCTTGGCCGACGGGGGAGGCTTGCGCCGGGGTAACAGGATGCGCCTCGGCGGGGGCGGGCACTTTTTCGATCTTCACGCGCAGGTCGAACCAAGCGGCTTGGCCGGTGATGGGGTCGGAGTTTGACCAGCGCAGGCCGTCGCCCTTGGGCGGAAGCAATTCGTGGATGAGGTGATTCAAGAGAAAGCCCTTGGTGACCTCGGGGGCATTGTCCTTGAGCGCCCAGGCGCCCTTGCGCTTACCGATGGCGTTCCAAGTCCAGACGGTATGCGGGTTGAGCGCGGCCATATGCGCGACAGGCACAGTGATCTCGCCATGAGGCGAGGTGACGCGCGCCCAGTCGCCATCCTTGAACCCATGCTCTTCGAAGACGTGCGCGGGCAGGTAAAGCGGGTTGTACCCGTGGATCTGCCGCAACCATGCGTTCTGACTGCCCCAGCTGTGATACATCGCCATCGGGCGCTGAGTCAGCGCGTGGATCGGGTATTCGGCCTCGTCTACATAGCCATCCTCGAGCGCGGCATACCAGATGGGCAGCGGGTCCATCGTAGCCTTGATGCGTTCGCGGAGGTCATCGGGAGGCTGGCGGTCGCCATGGCCCTCGGCGGCCAGTTGGAAGCGGCGGAGGGGCTCGGAGTAGAGTTCGAAGAGATAGGGCTGAGGCGCGTCGAAAAGGCCGATCTTCACCGCCCATTCCTGGTAGGCCATGTTCCACGGCTTGTAGTATTGCGCCTCTTCGGGGATGTGCTGCACGCAGAAGCCGCCATTCGCGATATAGCTGTCCAGTTGCGCCTCGTTCGGGGCGCCGCGCCCGTGGGTCAGGCCATTGGCGCCCATGCGCCAGCCGGCCAGCGGGCCGATGCCGGGCTTGCGCTCGTGATGGGTGATGTAGTCGGCATAATCGGCATATCGCGCGCTGCCGTCCTCATTGACGAAGCCCGGCAGCTTCAGGCGCGCGCCCAGCTCGCAAAGCGCGGATTGGAAGCTGCGCACATCGCGGTCCGGCTCGACCACGGGCCAGCGGATGGCGTCGGCGGCGCCGTTCGGCTCGCTGATCGGGCGATCGAGCAGCGAGATGCAATCGTAGCGCTCAAGATAGGTCGTATCAGGCAGGATGAGGTCGGCATAGGCCACCATCTCGCTGCTATAGGAGTCGGAATAGATGATGCGCGGGATGATGTACTCGCCATCCTCGCCCTTGTCGGTCAGCATTTGCATCACGCCCGACGTGTTCATTGACGAATTCCACGCCATGTTCGCCATATACATGAAGAGGGTGTCGATCCGGTAGGGGTCGCCTGCATGGGCGTTGGAAATGACCATATGCATCAGGCCATGCGCGCTCAGCGGATTTTCCCAGGTAAAAGCCTTGTCGATGCGTGCGGGGCTGCCATCGGGTTTGAGGCAGAGATCCTCGGGACCGGCGGGATATCCCAGATGCGGGCCATCCAGCGGCTTGCCGGGGGTGCTGTTTGAATGCGGTTTGGGATGGGCATAGGCGGGCTTGGGGTATGGCGGCTTGAACCGCATGCCGCCGGGCACCTCGACCGTGCCCAGAAGGATCTGCAGCAAGTGCAGCGCCCGGCAGGTCTGAAACCCGTTGGAATGGGCCGAGATACCGCGCATCGCGTGAAAGCTGACCGGGCGGCCTGTCATGGTCTGGTGCGTCTCGCCGCGAAAATCCGTCCACTCGCGATCGAGCGTGATCGCCTCATCGAAGGCGACGCGGGCCAGCTCGGCGGCGACTGCCTTGATCTTCTGCGGGGTGACACCGCAGCGCTCGGCCACTGCCTCGGGCGCGTATTGCGGATCGAGGTAGCGCTCGGCCATCAGGTGCATCACCGGCCGGTGCGTCACGCCTGCCGCGCGGTGAGTCGCGTGCAGATCGGGGCGGATGCCCTTGGCGTCAAAAGCGGCCAGCTTGCCTGTGTTCCGGTCGATTACCTGCGGCTTGCCGTCCGCATTCCGCAGGAAGAGGCCATGTTCGGGCGATTTCGGATCACAATTCACCAGCACGGGCGCATTGGTGTAGCGCGAGAGGTAATCGACGTCGATCCGGCCCGCCTTCATCAACTCATGCACCAGAGCGAGGATAAAAAGACCATCGGTACCCGGCGTAATTCCGACCCAGTCATCGGCCACGGCGTTATAGCCTGAGCGGATGGGATTGACGCCGATGACGCGGGCGCCGCGCGCCTTGATCTTGCCGATCCCCATCTTGATCGGGTTGCTGTCATGATCCTCGGCCACGCCGAACAGCATGAAGAGCTTGGTGTTCTCCCAATCGGGACTGCCGAACTCCCAAAAGGAGCCGCCAACCGTGTAGATGCCCGCCGCCGCCATGTTGACCGAGCAAAAGCCGCCATGCGCCGCGTAATTCGGGGTGCCGAAATTCTGCGCCCAGTAGCTGGTAAAGCTCTGCGACTGGTCGCGCCCGGTGAAAAACGCAAGCTTCTCCGGCGCCTTTTCGCGCAGGGGGGCGAGCCATTCGGTTGCCAGCGATAGCGCCTCGTCCCAGCTGATTTCCTCGAACTTACCCGATCCACGCGGCCCGATGCGCTTTAACGGCGCGCGCAGGCGGGCGGGCGAGTTGTGCTGCATGATCCCCGCGCTGCCCTTGGCGCAGAGCACGCCCTTGTTGATCGGGTGGTCGCGGTTGCCCTCGATATAAGCCACCTTTCCATCCTTCATATGCACGTCGATGCCGCAGCGACAGGCGCACATGTAGCAGGTGGTCTTGCGCACCTCGTCCGAGACGTGCGGGCTGAGGTCGAGGTCAGGCTGGCGGTGCGTCACGGCGGGCGTGGTGCCTTTCATCTGGGGCGCCGCGCGGGCAGAAGCGGCCTTTGGTCAGCCCGATCTAAGCAGAACCGCCCCGCTCTTGTCACGGTCCTTCTGCGCGGTCAGCGGACTGGCGGCGCACGCGGCGATGGGATGGCACCCGGCGATCAGCCCCAGCCTTCGGTGAATTCATCCACCTTGCGCTGCTCGCGCCGGGCGCGGAACTTGCGCCAGCGCGCCCAGATACCCCAGGCGAAGGCCGCAAGGACCGTTAGCAGGATGATGTTAAACCACGGGATGATGCGCACGTCCGAGCCGGCGACGGGCCTTACGGAAACGGCGTTTGGATAGATCGACAGGAACTCGTTGCGCCAGCCGTAATGCGTGATGGACACCCATTGCGCGACGCTTGCGCTGCGCGTCGAGACGAGGTCTGACGCCTCGGCCTGAAGGTTCGCCGTGTCGAACTTGAAATAGGGCGGCCAGCCCCAGCCGGTGTCCTCGTTGCGATAGATCATCGGCTTGCCGCTCTCGAGAAAGGTCTGGATGAAGAAGACATCGCGGTTGGTCGGTGCCCCCGTGTCGCTGCTGGGGGGATTGGCCCAAAAAAACGGGTAATCGAAATCCTCGCGGGTCTCATAGGTGTCGGTGATGCGGACGACATCGTGCTGCGGCAGCGTGTAGTGCAGAAAGGCGAGGATCACCGCCCAGAACACGCCCCAGAAAACCCATTTCACATAGACCATTCGGGCCCCCTCAGTTGAAATTCGTCAGGTAGACGATAATCGCCACCACCGTTACCGGCACCACGTAAACGCCCAGGATCAGTTTTCGTCGCAACGAGGCGTCATATTCCTTCAGACCCGCCTCGACAAATGCGTCCTCATCGCCCGGCTTGCCCGCGATCAGCCACTCCGCCTCCAGCTTGCCCCGCCGCACCCGGCGCGAATAGATAGAGAGCAGGACGTAGATCACCGTCAGGATGATCCCGCCGACAAGGACCAGTTTCAAGAGTGCGACCATGATACGTCCCCTCCGGATGCGCTGCCCCTTTGTAGGGCGGATCGGGGGGATATGGAAACAGGGTTTGGGGACATCCGGCCAGAGCCTGGCGCGCGCTTTGCCGCAGGGACGCCGGGCGCGTCGTGGAGATTTGATTTGATTTTCCGTCCGGTGCGCTCAGTTTCCCTACTACCACCTGGAAAGGACCTGCATCATGAGACCGTTTCGCGCCCTCATCCTCACCGCCGCTCTACTGACCATCGCGGCCTGCGCGGGCCGGCCCTCGCTCGAAGATCCGGCCCTGTCCGAGCGCAAGCTGAACCTTGAGGAGTTCTTTGCCGGTGATCTGGTCGCCCATGGTCAGTTCCAGGATATCCTCGGCAATGTCAGTCGCCGCTTTACCGTCGAGGTGGAGGGGAGATGGGATGGCGAAACGCTCAGGCTGGTCGAGGATTTCGTCTACGAGGACCAATCAACCGAACAGCGCATCTGGACGCTGCGCAAAACCGGCGAGGATACGTGGCAAGGCACCGCGCCGGGCGTCATCGGCACCGCGCGCGGACGCGAGCGGGCCGATATGTTCAACTGGCACTACACGATCGATCTGCCGACCGGAGATGGCGAGACGACGCGCGTCACCTTCGATGACTGGATGTGGCTCTTGACCGAAGATCGCCTGCTGAACCGCGCTTATATGGAGCGATACGGCATTCCGGTGGGCGAGGTCACCATCATGTTCGAGCGCAAATGACACGCGCCATCGGGAAAGGACGGCCCGCAACGGCCCGCCCTTTCCGGTTTGCCGGTTTCACCCGATGACGTTGAACTCCGGGCCATAGGGATAGCCGGTGATGTCCTCGTTGCCGTCCTCGGTGATGATCAGCACGTCATGCTCGCGGTAGCCGCCGGCACCGGGCTGGCCATCGGCGATCGTCAGCATCGGCTCCATCGAGATAACCATGCCGGGCTCCAAGACAGTATCGATATCCTCGCGCAGCTCCAGACCTGCCTCGCGGCCGTAATAATGCGAGAGCACACCGAATGAGTGGCCATAGCCGAAGGTGCGGTATTGCAGGAGCTGCCGCTCTTCGAGGAAGTCGTTGATCTTGTTCGTCACCTCGGCGCAGGAGGCGCCGGGTTTGAGCAGGCTCATGCCGTATTCATGCGCGGCAACATTCGCCTCCCAGATCTTGAGCGAGGCATCATCGACTTCGCCCACGAACATTGTGCGCTCCAGCGCGACATAATAGGCGCTGATCATCGGGAAGGTGTTGAGCGACAGGATATCGCCGCGCTCCAGCTCGCGCGCAGTCACCGGGTTATGCGCGCCGTCAGTGTTGATGCCCGACTGAAACCAGACCCAGGTGTCGCGATATTCGGCGTCCGGGAACTCGCGGGCGATCTCCATCTCCATCGCGTCGCGGCCCGCCATCGCCACGTCGATCTCGCGCGTGCCGACCTTGACGGCATCGCGGACCGCATAGCCGCCCACATCGGCGACCTTGCAGCAACGGCGAATGAGGGCGATCTCGGCTGCGCTCTTGTGCATCCGCTGCACCATCGTCGTCGGCGCGACGTCGACCGATTTGGAGGGCTTGAGGAAGCCATCAAGCTTGGACTTCTGCACCAGCGTCAGATGATCGGCCTCGTAGCCGATAACGCGGCCCTCACCGCAGACCGAGACGATCGCGCGCCAATAATTATCGCGCTGCCAGTCGGTATAGGTGATGTTGTCGCCATGGCAGCGGCGCCAAGGCTGGCCCGCGTCGATGCCCGCGCTGATCGTCACGTCCTGATCGGCGGTGACGACAAGGCCGTAGGGGCGACCGAAGGCGCAATAAAGAAAACCCGAGTAATAGGCGATGTTGTGCATCGAGGTGAAGACGGCCACCTCGACACCCAGATCATTCATGCGGGCGCGCAGGCCACGCAGGCGTGTCTCGTATTCGGCGGCCTCGAATTGAAGAGGCGCCTTTTCACCATTGTGAAAGCGATACATTTCGGGACGTGCAGTCATAATAAACCTTTCCTTGTTCAGAAAAGGTCCCGGCGTTCAGGACTGTTGGGATATGAGGCCTTGGCCCGGGACGGGCGAGCGGCGCCACCGCTCCGGCCAAGGCTGTTCTTGCCGATCCCGCGCATTCTGGCAAGATGTTTCGCATGATGGATCAATCCTCCTTGGCGCGGCCCGGCCCGCTGAACCTGATTACCGATGTCGCGGGGCTGCGCGTCGGCAATGCCTCGGATGCGCGCATCAAGACGGGCGTCACCGTTCTGACGGCAGATGCGCCGTTTACAGCAGGCGTGCATGTGATGGGCGGCGCGCCCGGCACGCGCGAGACGGATTTGCTGGCGCCGGACCGCACCGTCCAGCAGGTCGATGCGCTGGTGCTCTCGGGCGGGTCGGCCTTCGGCCTTGATGCCGCCTCGGGCGTGGCTGATGCGCTGGCCGCCGCGGGGCGCGGCTTTGCCGTGGGTACGGTGCAGGTGCCCATCGTGCCGGGCGCGATCCTTTTCGATCTGCTGAATGGCGGCGACAAGGACTGGTCCGAGAACCCTTACAAACGCCTCGGGGCCGAGGCGCTGGCCGTCTGCAATACGGGTTTCGATCTGGGCAGTTTCGGCGCGGGCACCGGAGCGCTGACGGTGGCGCTAAAGGGCGGCCTCGGCTCGGCCTCCTACATCCTGCCATCGGGGCATACGGTTGGCGCGCTCGTCGCGGTCAATGCCCTGGGATCGGCCACCGTCGGGACAGGCCCGCATTTCTGGGCCGCTCCGTTCGAGATCGCGGGCGAGTTCGGCGGGCTGGGCGCGGCGGGGGATTTCGGTGAGGTGCATCGGCCGCGCACCAAGATGGGCGGCGGCAACACCACCATCGCCATCGTCGCCACCGATGCTACGCTGGATCAGTCGCAATGCACGCGCCTCGCCACATCGGCGCATGACGGTATGGCGCGCGCGCTACTCCCGTCGCACACGCCGATGGATGGCGATCTGGTCTTTGCCGCCAGCACGGGCGCGCGGCCCCTTGGTGATCCAAGCGAGGCGATGATGCTGGGCCATGCCGCCGCCACCTGCCTTGCGCGCGCCATCGCGCGGGCGGTATGGCTGGCGCAGCCTGCCGATGGTGATACTGTGCCCTGCTGGAGCGATCTTCACGGGCGATGACGCATGAACCACCTCCAGCGCGGGCCTGTTGCGCCCACTATTCGACGAATTGATACGGAGCTTTACGACTTGCCAAGATCCCAACTGCGCCGCCTCGCCGCCTGTCTCATTCTTTTGACCGCAAGCATCCTTTCACCGCTAACCGTCACAGCTCAGAATGCCGCCAGCGAGACCGTGGAGGCCCCGCTGATCGTGGCCACCAAGACGACCCCGCCCTTTGCCTATGTGGGGGCGGAAGGCGAGTGGACCGGCATCGCCATCGACGTGGTCACTGCCGTCGCCGCCGATTTGGGCCGCACTGTCGAATGGCGAGACGATACGCTGGAGGGCATGCTGGACTCTGTCGAAGCCGGCGCTGTCGATGCCGCTGCCGCCGCCATCACGATCACCCCGGCACGCGAGGCCAAACTGGATTTCACATTTCCGTACTACACGACAGGACTTGGCATCGCGGTCGACCCCGAGGCCGGAAGCGGCTGGATGCAGGTGTTGCGCAACTTCTTTACCTGGCAATTCGCGGTCGCTATCGCGACGCTGTCGGCGGTCCTTTTGTCGGCGGGTGCCGCCGTCTGGGCCTTTGAGCGGGGCCATAACGAGGAGTTCCCGAAGGACGCGGCGCGCGGCCTTGGCGACGGGTTCTGGTGGGCCGCCGTGACCATGACGACCGTGGGCTATGGCGACAAGGCACCGCGCAGCCTGGGCGGGCGCATCGTCGGGCTGATCTGGATGTTCACCTCGATGCTGATTGTCGCCAGCTTTACCGCCGCAATCGCGGCATCCCTGACAGTGGGCAGCCTTGGCAATCCGATTCAGAGCGTCACGGATCTCAGCGACGTGCGCGTGGGCGTCATCGACGGCACCACCGGCGCCGAGGAAATGGTCGCCCGCCGAGTTCGTATCGCGCGCTATGACGATGTCGAGGAGGCTTTTGACGCGCTGCTTGCCGGCCATGTCGGCGCCGTGGTGCATGACCGCCCGCTGCTACAATGGGTCGCCTTGCAGGAGTATGACAGCGAGGTGCGCGTGCTGGAGGATGCGGTGGGGCGGCAGGATTACGGCATCGCCCTTCAGGCCGATTCGCCCCTGCGCGAGCCGATGAACCAGGCCCTTCTGGAGTATTTGCGCAGCAACCGCTGGGCCGATGTTCAAAGCAGGTATCTCGGCAATAACTGACGCCTATGGCCGCCAAACGCGCCCGAGGCTGGACAAGACCGGCGCAAGGTGCTTTGCCTTGCGCCAAAATCAACCCGAAAGGATGCATGACATGAGCACGACAGATCTCAAATCACTGCTCAAGGACCCCAGCCTCTTGGCCGACAAGGCCTATGTGAACGGCGAGTGGGTCAGCGGCGACAAGACGTTCGACGTGATGAACCCCGCGCGCGGCGATGTCATCGCGCAGGTGGCCGATCTCAGCCGCGATCAGGTGGCCAAGGCCATCGCCGCCGCCGAGAAGGCGCAGAAGGACTGGGCAAAGTGGACCGGCAAGGAGCGCGCGGCCGTCCTGCGCAAGTGGTTCGACCTGATGATGGAGAACCAGGATGATCTGGGCACCATCATGACCGCCGAGCAGGGCAAGCCGCTGGCCGAGGCCAAGGGCGAGATCGCCTATGGCGCGTCCTTCGTCGAATTCTTTGGCGAAGAGGCCAAGCGCGTCTACGGCGAAACGATCCCCGGCCATCAGCGCGATAAACGCATCATGGTCATCAAGCAGCCCATCGGCGTCGCCGCCTCGATCACGCCCTGGAACTTCCCCAACGCGATGATCACCCGCAAGGCCGCGCCGGCGCTGGCCGCCGGCTGTGCCTTTGTCGGTCGCCCCGCCGCCGAGACGCCGCTGAGCGCCACCGCCCTCGGCGTGCTAGCCGAGCGTGCGGGCATCCCCGCAGGCGTCTTCAACATCGTGACTTCGTCGCGCTCCTCCGACGTCGGCAAGGAATTCTGCGAGAATCCCGCCGTGCGCAAGCTGACCTTTACCGGGTCGACCGAAGTGGGGCGGATCCTGCTGAAACAGGCCGCCGATCAGGTCATGAAATGCTCGATGGAGCTGGGCGGCAACGCGCCCTTCATCGTGTTCGACGACGCCGATCTCGATGCCGCCGTCGAAGGCGCGATCATGTGCAAGTTCCGCAACAACGGCCAGACCTGCGTCTGCGCCAACCGGATCTATGTGCAGGCCGGTGTCTATGATGCCTTCGCCGAGAAGTTGAAGGCGGCTGTTGAAAAGCTGAAGATGGGCGACGGCATGGAAGAGGGCGTGAACCTCGGTCCGCTCATCAACAAGGACGCCATCACCAAGGTGCAAGAGCACGTGGCAGACGCCAAGGCCAAAGGCGGCAAAGTGATCCTGGGCGGCGGCGAGCCTGCGCAGCGCGAGGGCAACTTCCTTCCCCCCACCATCATCACCGGCGCAACGCAGGACATGCAGTTCGCCACGGATGAGACGTTCGGCCCGCTTGCGCCGCTCTTCAAGTTCGAGGATGTGGATGACGTGATCGCGATGGCCAATGACACGATCTTCGGCCTTGCCAGCTATTTCTACGCCAAGGATCTCAGCCGCGTCTACAAGGTGGCCGAGGCGCTGGAATATGGCATCGTGGGCGTGAACACCGGCATCATCTCGACCGAACTGGCGCCCTTTGGCGGCGTCAAGCAATCAGGGCTGGGCCGCGAAGGCAGCCATCACGGCATCGAGGATTATCTGGAGATGAAATACATCTGCATGTCGGTCTAAGAAAATTCCCTGAATTTTCTTCTCGATTTTCTTCAGAGAAAATCATGCGCCCCGCCGGTTATCCGGCGGGGCGCTGTCGTTTCAGTTCACCGATTTCGCGTCGATCGCGTCCTTGTCCGCACTCTTGCGGCTCTTGATCGCGATGCGGCGGGGCTTCAGCGCCTCGGGCACTTCGCGCACGAGGTCGATATGCAGCATGCCGTCCGCATGGGCCGCGTTCAGCGCGCGCACGTGATCGGCCAGTTGGAACCGACGCTCAAAGGCGCGAGTGGCGATGCCGCGATGCAGGTAGGTGCGCTCTTCGCCGTCATCTGCCTTGCGGGCCGAGACGATCAGCGCGCCCTCGCGCAGCTCGACCGACAGGTCATCCTCGGCAAAGCCTGCGACAGCGATCGAAATGCGCCAAGCATCCTCGCCGGTCTTTTCGATATTGTAGGGGGGATAGGTCGGCTGCGGCGTATCCGCAGTCAGCACGCGGTCCATCATGTCCGCGATCTGGTCAAAGCCGACAGTGGCCCGGTAAAGCGGGGCCAGATCAAAGTTTCGCATGGGTCATCCTCCATTGAGCGATACCATTATGAAATGCCTTCCCATATGGGACAGGCGGTCTTCGCGCGGACCCGTGAAGCGTCCCGCCCTTAATATCTGGGAGAGTTTGAGCCCGGTTTCAAGACCTGCCGGATGGCCCTACGGCTTGGCGAATTTCGCACCATTGGCCGCGCCGCCAAGGCCGAGATTGTTGCTGCGGGGGATCGTGCCCACCGCGCGCGGGGTGGTGCGCAGAGCGCGTTTCAGATCCTTCACGAGGCCCGGAAGCTCCATCCCGTAAGCGGTGTCGGGCGTGCCCGCCGAGATCAGCGACACGATCCGCACGCGCTGCCCCATGCCCCGCGCAAAGACGGGGGCACCGGAACTGCCGAAGGTCACGTCGCAATCGAACGCCATCAGGCCCTGCCCCGCCGCCGTCACCCCGCATTCGCGCTGCCACGACAGGGCCGCGTCTCGCCCCTGTCCATAGCTGACGACGCTCACCGTCAGGCCCGCCTCGGCCTCGGCGCTGGACAGGGCGAACGGGCTGGCCACCGCTGCCGGGATCGGCTTCGAGAGTTTGAGAAGAGCGGCATCGTGGCGGATCATCTCCGCATCCATGCGGCGTCCGGGAGAATATCCGTCATGCGCCGCGATCCGGGCGACTCCGGTTTGCGAGATGAATATGCCATCGCGCAGGCCGGCGCTGAAGGTGATGCGATCAGGCGCGATCAGTGCGCCGGTATCATCGTAAACGCAATGCGCTGCAGTCAGGACCAGATCAGGCGCGATCAGCGCACCGCTGCAATATCCCTTGCCCTCGAGGTCAAGCCGCCCGACCGCTTCCCAACCGAAAAGATCCTCGCGGTCCGTTAGCCGGATCAGGTTGCTGCCCGCGCTGAGCGGCACCGCCAGGGCGACCAGCGCGGCGCAGGCCGCCAGGATATTCCGCAGCCCTCTCACGGCTTGGCGAATTTGGCGCCTGTGTCGCGCGCTTGGCCAACCTCGGCCATGATCGGGCCCACACCCACGCGCGCGCCCTGCCCGGCGGCCAACTCGGCCTTGAGCAGTTCCAACGGCAGTTGCAGCTGCGTGCCGAGGGACACTTTCTGTCCGTCGACCTCGGCCATGGCCGACACCACCGACACAACCCGCGGCGCGCCGCCGTCAAAGGTGAAAATGGGCGCGCCCGAGCTGCCGTAATCCACGTCGCAGGACATCACCAGCACGCCCTCCTGCCTCGCCATCACCTCGCAAACCTCCTGCAGGGAAGGCGCATCCGACCGACCGCGCGCATAGCTGACGACGCCCACGCGCTGCCCCGGCTCGGGGCGCTCGTCGGTTGCAAAGGGCGCGACGCGTGCATTGCGAATGGGGTGCCGCAGCTCCAACAGGGCGACGTCATTGCGCACCCGCTCGGCCGCAACCTCGCCATCCTGCACATAGCTGGGATGCACCACAGCCCGCCGCACCCATCGATAGGCCGAGGCGCGTCCATTGCGCCAGCCGGCCAGAAACTCGATCTTTTCATGGTCGAGACGCAGGCCCGTGTCGCTGTCGAAAAGGCAATGCGCCGCCGTCAGCACCAGATCGGGCGCAATCAGCGCCCCGGTGCAGAACCCGCGCCCGGCCAGCTCCAGCCGGCCCACCGCCTCCCAGCCGCGCCCGTCATCGCCGGTATCCAGACGCTTGAGCCCGGCCTCCTGCGCATACCCCATCACCGGCGCGCTACCGAAGATCAGGCCCAGCGTCAGGGCGGTCAGCAGGATACGCAGCATAAGGTCTCCGGGGATTGAGGGGCGGTCAGGTTCGGCTCTGGTATCAACGATTCAGGGCAAAATTTGGGCGCCCTCCACGCTTCGGCGCAAATCCGGTACGCGCTCAGCGTCGCTCATCGCGGGGGGCAGCGGGCCGCCGGTTGCCCAGTCCAGCAGCTCGGCTGTGTGCACCATCGGGATGGCCGTGCCGCTGCCGATCTGCATCATGCAGCCGATATTGCCCGCCGCGATCACATCGGGTGCGCGCGCCTCGATTGCCGCGACCTTGCGCGCCTTCAACTGCTTTGAAATCACCGGCTGCATCAAGTTGTAGGTGCCCGCCGAGCCGCAGCACAGATGGCTCTCAGCAGGCTCGACCACGTCGAACCCCGCGCGGCGCAGAAGGTCCTTGGGATAGGTCTTGATCTGCTGGCCATGCTGCAGCGAGCAGGCGGCATGATAAGCCACCGTCATCCCCTTAGGCGCACCCTCCGGCAGGTCCAGCTGCATCAGAAGTTCGGACACATCCATCGCGATGTCCGACACCCGCGCCGCATCCTTGGCCAGCGGATCATTGCGGAACATATGCCCGTAATCCTTGACGGTCGTGCCGCAGCCCGAGGTGTTGATCACGATGGCATCAAGGCCGCCGCCATCCATCTCGGCGCTCCAGGCGCGGATGTTCTTCGCGGCGGCGTCATGGCTCTCGCCGGTCTTGCCCATGTGATGCACCAGCGCACCGCAACAGCCCGCACCGGGTGCCACCACCACGTCGCAGCCCAGCCGCGTCAGCAGGCGAATGGTGGCGTCGTTGATATCGGTGTTCAGCGCCTTTTGCGCGCAGCCCGTCATCAGCGCCACACGCTTGCGCCGCGGCGCGCTGGCCTTGTGCGTTTGCGGATCGTCATTGCGGCTGACGGGCGGGATGCGCTTCGGCGCCATTTCCAGCATCGCGCGCAGGCGAACATCGGGCATCAGCCGCGCGAAAGGCCGCCCTATCTTGGCCCCCAGAAGGGCCACCCGAAAGCGCCCCGGATAGGGCAGGATGCGCGCCAGCAGCCAGCGCAGCGCGCGGTCGGACCAGGGCCGCTGGTAATGCTGGTCGATATAGGCGCGCGCATGGTCGACAAGATGCATGTAATGCACGCCCGACGGGCAGGTCGTCATGCAAGCAAGGCAGGACAGGCACCGATCGATATGCTTGACCGTCTTGGCGTCTGGAACGCGCTCGTTCTCCAGCATGTCCTTGATCAGATAAATGCGGCCGCGCGGGCTGTCGAGCTCGTCGCCAAGGATCTGGTAGGTCGGGCAGGTTGCGGTGCAGAACCCGCAATGCACGCAAGCGCGCAGGATCTGGTTCGAACGCTCGACATCCGGATCGCTCAGCTGATCGGGTGTGAAATGCGTCTGCATCAGGCGAATCCTTTCCGGGGGGCCATGAGGCCCCGGTTGAAAAGGCCGCGCGGATCGAACCGCGCGCGCAGCCCCGCCTCAAGCGTCGCCACCGGCCCGGATGCCGGATGAAAGACGCCCAGCCGCGCCTTGGTCACCGGCGCCGCCCGCATCAGCGTTGCATGGCCGCCAAAATCGCCCAGCGCGGCGCGCAGATCAAACCCTTCGGGCACGCGCAGCCAGATCAGGCCACCGCCCCAGTCATAGACCGCGTCGGCGTCCGGCACCCGCGCAGCCAGCGTCGGTCCCTCTGTGGGCCGCGCCGACACGCGCCAGACATCACCGCCGCCCTGCAGGGCCGTGACGTCGCGGATGCCCTGCCACAGCGACGCGCCGTCCTCGATCACGTCCCAGGACCCGAACTCGCCCAACAGCGTCCGAAGGCGCTCGGCGCGATAGGCGACCGACGCCTCGAACCCTTCAAGCCGCAGCAGGGTGCGCGGCGTGCCCACAGCCACATGCGCAGCACCCGATATTTCGAAGGGCGATCCCATCGCCCGCGACAGCGCCGCAACGGCGCGGGCCTCCTCCAGCCCGTCCAGCGCCAGCGTCACAGACGCACGCGGGATCGGCATCACCTTGAGCGACAGTTCGGTCAGCACCCCCAGCGTGCCATGGCTGCCCGCCATCAGCTTGGTCAGGTCGTAGCCGGTCACGTTCTTCATCACGCGCCCGCCATTCTTGACGATGCGCCCTGCCCCATCGACAAACCGCACGCCCAGCATGAAATCGCGGCACGCGCCCACCGCGATTCGGCGCGGCCCCGAAACATTCGCCGCCACGACGCCGCCGATCGTCGGCACGCCTTCGGTGCCCAAGAGCGGGCGGTGATCCATCGGCTCGAAAGCCAACCTCTGACCCTCTTGCGCCAGCGCCTCCTCGACCTCGGCCAGCGGCGTGCCCGCGCGCACCACCAGCGTCAGCGCCCCGGGCTCATAAAGCGTGATGCCCGACAGCCCGCCCGTCGACAGGACCTCGCCCGGCGCACCGCCAAAGCCACGCGTGCCGCCGCCTTTGATGGCCACCGGCCCGGTCGCCTCGGCCACCATTCGCGCCAGTTCTTCTTCGGTCTCGGGACGCATCACGTTCTTCTTGCCTCAAATATCCAAAGGACGCCCGCCACGGGGCGCCGGGCCGCAGGCTCTATTCCGCCGCCATCCGCCGAGCCTCGCTCACGCCGAGCGGAAACACCTTGGCCGGGTTCAGCAGCCAGCCGGGGTCGAACACATCCTTGACCGCCATCTGAATGTCCAGATCCTCGGGCGCGTATTGATAGCTCATGAGGTCGCGCTTCTCGATGCCGACCCCATGCTCGCCGGTCAGGCAGCCGCCCGCCTCGACGCAGAGCTTCAGGATCTCGGCCCCCAGACCCTCGCATTTCTCCTGCTGGCCGGGCGTGTTGGCATCATAGAGGATCAACGGATGCATGTTGCCGTCACCGGCATGAAAGACATTACCCACCATCAGCCCGAATTCCTCGCTCAGCTCGCCGATGCGGCGCAGCACGAAAGGCAACTGGCTGACCGGGATCGTGCCGTCGAGGCACATATAGTCGCCCATCTGCCCCATCGCGCCAAAGGCTGATTTGCGGCCCAGCCAGATGCGCGCCGATTCATCTGTCGAGCCACTCTCGCGCAGCTCCACCGGGTCATGGCGACGCGCTATCTCCAGGATAATCGCCAGTTGCTCGTCGATCTCGGCGGGGCTGCCCTCAACCTCGACGATCAGCAGCGCCTCGCAATCGGGATAGCCGGCATGTGCATATTCCTCGGTCGCGCGGATGATGGGCCGGTCCATGAATTCGATGGCGACAGGCAAAACGCCCGCCTTGATGATGTCCGACACGCAAGCGCCCGCCACTTCGTTGCTGTCATATCCGATCAGCACGGGGCGCGCGCCTTCGGGCTTGGGCAGGATGCGCAAGGTCGCCTCAGTCACGACGCCCAGCTGTCCCTCGCTGCCGCATATGAGCCCCAGAAGGTCCAGCCCGCCCGCATCCAGATGTGCGCCGCCGATCTCGGTCACGGTACCGTCCATCAGCACCAGCGTGACACCCAGAAGGTTGTTCGTGGTGACGCCATATTTCAGACAATGGGCCCCGCCCGAATTCATCGCGATATTGCCCGAAATGGCGCAGGCCAGTTGACTCGACGGATCGGGCGCGTAGAAAAATCCGTGCTCTTCCACCGCGCCGGTGACGGAGAGGTTCGTGCGCCCCGCTTCGACCCGGATGATGCGGCTGTCCAGATCCGTCTCCAGCACCTCGGTCATGCGCGCGGTCCCGAGGATCACGCTATCGGCGGTGGGCAAAGACCCACCGGCCAGGGACGTGCCCGCCCCGCGCGGCACCACCGGCACGCCCATCTCATGGCAGACGCGCAGCGCCGCCGAAACCTCGGCGGTCGTGCGTGGCAGCACCGCCGCCAGAGGCGCGCAGCGATAGGCGGCGAGCGCGTCACATTCATAGGCGCGTGTTTCGGCCGGGTCCGAAATCACGGCATCGGCGGGCAGCACCTGCAGCAGGCGCGCGACGATGCTGTCCTTGGCGGCGATGATGGCCGCGTCGGGGGCTGGCATATCCATGAGATGTCCTCCTAAGTGTCACGGTATTGTGCGCGCCGTGCGGGCGCAAGACACGCGGTTGTCACAGGGGCAGGCGTGCGCAGGCACCCGGCGGCGTGTAGAAGGGGCGCATGAAATCGATTCTCGTCCCCGCCCTGTCGGCGCTTGTCGCCGCCCTTGCCACAGTCCCGGCCCTGGCCGAGCCGCCTGTCGTGACCGCCGCCTCGGCCCAGCGCGACGGCATGGGATGGCAGCTTTCGGTCGCGATCCGCCATGACGATACCGGCTGGGATCACTATGCCGATGGCTGGGACGTGCTGAACGAGGATGGCACGGTGCTGGCTAGCCGCACGCTCCATCACCCCCATGTGAACGAGCAGCCGTTCACCCGCAGTCTGCGGCAGGTGATGCTGCCCGATGGCACGCGGCGCGTCTATATCCGGGCTCATTGCTCGCACGGGGATGTATCGGAGCCGCTTACACCGGTCGATCTTCAGTTCTGACGCTCGCCAGCTTCCGATCAGTCAGCGTCGCCCCTCGCGCAGCCATGCCCCTGTGACCAGCGCGGCGATCAGCGCCAGAACCAGCCAAGCCGGCAAAAGTGCGATCTGCGTGACCGAGCGTGTCTGATACGCGCCGCGCGGCGTGATCCCCAACCACCCGCGCCCGGCGGCGGGGCGGCCCTCGCGCACTTCGCGGATGGCGGGCACACCGTCCTCGATCGCGCGGATACCGCCGCCGGTCCCTTCGATCAGCGGCTCCAGCGCGTCTCCTGTGGCAATAGTCTGCTCGAATTCCAGCGGGGCGGCGGGGCCGAGGCCGATCACCGCGCTCTGATCGCCACTGGAGAGGCGATAAAGGCCGATCTGCGGCCCCTCGAAGATCGCTTCGAAGCGGCCAGGGGACACTTCCTCCAGCGGCAGCGTCACCTCGGCGCCATCCGGCCCGGTGATGGTCACGTCCTCCACATCATCGCCCAGCGAGCGGCGGATGATACGCATGGTCTGGCCCGTCGCGTCGGCCCAGAGCGCCTCTTCCTCCAGCTCCGGCTCCTTCATCATCCAATGGGCAAGGCGTCGCAGCAGTTCCAGCTGCGGCCCGCCCCCCTCGTAGCCACGATTCCACAGCCAGGCGTGATCCGAGGCCAGCAGCGACACGCGCCCCTCGCCCACACGGTCGAGCATCAAAAGCGGTGCATCCTCGGCCCCCGACATCAGCACATCGCCGGTCGGCTGCGCGACCTCGATCTGGCGCAGCCAGCGGCCCCATGACCCGTCATGCATCTGCGTCAACCCTGCCGTGACCGGATGACGCTCGCCCAGATCCGTGACCTCCGGGCGATACGCCTCGCTCATCACGCGGGCGGTGGGCGCGGCGGGCACGATGGCCTCCAGCGGCGAGCGATAGAGGCTGTTCGCCCCAGCAAAATCCGGCCCGGCGGCAAAGAGGACGGCGCCACCCTTTTGCACGTAATCGGCCACATTCTCGAGGTAGAGCGCAGGCAGAATGCCGCGCCGCTTGTAGCGGTCAAAGATGATCAGATCGAAATCGTCGATCTTCTCAAGGAAGAGCTCGCGCGTCGGAAAGGCGATCAGGCTCAGCTCGTCCACCGGGACGCCATCCTGCTTCTCTGGCGGCCTCAAAATCGTGAAGTGCACCAGATCGACCGAGCTGTCGGATTTCAGCAGGTTGCGCCATGTGCGCCCGCCCGCATGCGGCTCGCCCGAGACCAGAAGGACGCGCAGCCGATCGCGCACGCCGTTGATCTGGACCAGCGCGGTATTGTTGCGCCCGGTCAGCTCGCCCTCGCCCTCGGGCGTAACGAACTCCAGCACATTGCGCCCGCCATGGGGCAGCGCAAGGGGCAGCTCGATGGGGCGGCCCACGGGCACGGTAAAGCGTTGCGGCGTCTCGCCATCAACCGAGATATCCAGCGGCACCTCGACGTCGCCGGGCGCGGCGCCGCTATCCTCGATGCGCAGTGTCAGCGTAATTTCCTCGTCCAGAATGGCGAAGGCCGGCGCGCCCTCCACGATCAGGCGGCGGTCCCAATCCGCCTCGCGGCCTGTGTGGACAAGGTGCAGCGGCGCAGGCAGGCCCGGCGCGCGCTCCAGGTCGTGCAAGCGCCCGTCGCTCAGCAGAAACATGCCTGCGATGCGGCCCTGCGGCTCGCTTGCCAGCGCGTCTGAGAGGGCTGTCATCAACTGCGTGCCGCTATTGTCGGCGCCATCGGCAACCTGCACGCGCCGCACCTCGACGCCCCGCGCGGCCAGCCGTGCCTCCAGCGTCTCGGCGGCCTCGGCGGTCATGGCCGCGCGATCGCTGAGTTGCTGACTGGCGCTGGCATCCTCGACCAGAATGGCAATGTCGGTCAGATCCTCGCGATCCTCGCGGCTAAGGCTGGGGCCCATCAGCGCCGCAAGAATGATCAGCGCCCCCGCGCCCCGCAGCGCCCAGCCCGAAAGCCCCCGCCACGCCGCCAGCGCCAGCGCGGTCAGCGCCATGCCGCCCAGCATAGCGATCAACCAGACCGGCAGCGCCGGATCGAAGACAATCTCGCTCGTCATTGGCCCAGCCTGTCGAGTAGCGCAGGCACATGGACCTGGTCGGATTTGTAATTTCCCGTCAGCACATGCATCACCAGATTGACGCCAAAGCGGTAGGCCATCTCGCGCTGACGCTCGCCCGCATAGCCGCGCCCAACGGGCAGCATCGCATTACCGTTCTCGTCCACCGCCCAGGCCGAAGCCCAGTCATTGCCGCCGATCACCACAGGCGTCACACCGTCGTTGAGATTGCGAAAGGGCATGCCGGGGGCGGCTTCGGCGTCCTCTGGCGCGGCCTCGACCCAGACGGGGCGGCCTGAATAGCGGCCCGGAAAATCCTGCAAAAGGTAGAAGCCGCGCGTCAACACATGATCGCTCGGCACAGGCTCGAGCGGGGGGATGTCCAGCGGCGCGGCCAGCCGTTGCAGCATCGCGCCATTGGGAGAGGATGCGCCGAAGCCCGCGATATCCGCGTCGCGCGTGTCGAATAGGATCATGCCACCGCTGCGCAGGTATTCGTTCAGCTTGGCATAGGCGGCATCCGAGGGAATCGGCTGCGCAGGGGTGATCGGCCAGTAAAGCAGCGGGAAAAACGCCAGCTCGTCGGTTTCCAGATCGACGCCCTGTGGGGATGCAGGCTCGACCGTGCTGCGAAAGAACAGCGTCTGGCCCAGCCCTTCGAGGCCCGCCGCCGCCAGATCGTCCACCGCCGCATCGCCGGTGATCACATGCGCCAGCGTCACCTCGCTGGCCAGCGCCTCGGGCGGGCGGGTCTGCGCGGCAGAGGGATCCGACAGCAGCAGCGCCGCCGCCACCAGCGCGGCGGCGCGCGCGGGCAAAAGCCGCCCCGACAGGCCCAGCGAGGCGAGGATATCGGCGCTGAGCAACAGCAGCGCAGCGGCGAGGAGCCAGCCCGCCAGAGGCGTCTCCTCCTGCCGCTCCAGCCCGATCACATTGGCGCCCGCGGGCCATGCCGCCGGGGTCAGAACGTCGCCCTCGGCCATCACGTTGCGTGCGATGCGGCGATCCTCGCCCTCGTATAGGCCGGGGCGCAGATCGGGGCCAAGGGCATCCGACAACAGCGCCTCGCCCGCGACGCCGGGCAGGGTATCGCCGCTGCGCAGGATGCCATAGCCGTCCAGCACCTCGGCCGGTTGCCATGTGGTGCCCGCCAGCTCCTCGGGCGCGGGCGTGCCGTCATTGTCCGACACGGCCAGCCGTTCCAGCATCTGCACGAAAAGACCCGAGAGGGGCAGGCTGCTCCACTCGGCATTGGCGGTGACGTGAAAGAGCACGACCTGCCCCTGCCCGATCCGCTTGCGCGTGACCAGCGGGGTGCCGTCGCTCAGCTGCGCAATCACGCGGTCGGCCAGCGTCGGGTCGGGCTGCGCCATGACCTGCGCGGTAACGGTCACATCCTCGGGGATGCCCAGCCCTGCAAAGGGGCTGTCCTCGGCGAAGGGGGCCAGCGATTTGGGCGCGCCCCAGCTCATCGCGCCGCCGACGCTGCGGCCCCCGGCGCGCAGGCGGACGGGCATCAGCGGGTCCTCGGCCCGGCGAGAGATATCGCTGGCGGCAAGCCGTGGCCCGGCAAAGCGCACCAGCGTGCCGCCCTCCTCGGCCCAGCTGCGCAGGCCCTCGGCCTCGTCCGGCGACAGCGTAGCGACATCGGCAAGGATGATGGCATCGGGATTGGCGGGCAGAACCTCCATCAGGGCGCCGGTCAGCAGGTCCGCCGAAGGGCGCAAAGCGCGCTCGAGGTAATGCAGCGGCGAGAGCAGCTCCAGCCCTTCGCGATCCTCGCGGCCCGCGATCAGCGCCACCTCGCGCCGGCCCAACGCATCGCCCACCAGTTGCACGGCACCCGCATGGCCCTGACCCGCGATTTCGAACCGGGTGAGACGCGCGCGCAACTCGGATGGCAGGCTGAGCGCCTCGGTCGCCTCGCCTGCGCCCTCCTCAAACGTGAGCGGCAGGGTTGCCAGAATGCGCGGCGCGCCTGCCGGGTCACGCCCATGCGCCAGCACGTCGATCTGCCGGGCGGCGCCGGGCGCAAGGCGCTGCGCCGTCAGTTCCAGCGCGCCACCGTCACTGCGAGGCGGCGCCAGCGTGACAAGGGGCGCCGCGCCCTCGCGAATGGTCACACCTCCCCGCGCCTCCAGCGCCGAAAGCAGCGCGGCCCGCCCATCCCGCTCCAGCCCATCCGATAGCCAGAGCGTGTCGAATGGCCCCTCGGGCAGCAGCGCGGCGGCGCGCTCCATCGTCTCGCCAGTCGGCGCCCAAGGCGCGGGCGCCAGCCCCGTCAGACGGCTCCGCCACGCATCGGCGGCCTGAAAGGCAGGCGCTTCGGGATCGCTCAGCTCGATCACGGCGGCGGTGCGCCCGTCGCGCCCCGCCTCGGCCAGCACGCTGTCCAGCAGGGCCCGCGCGGCGCGATCATCCCGCGCGGCGGCCCAACTGGCATCGAGCGCGATCAGCAGGGGGCGATTGCCCTGCGCCGCATCCTCGCTGCGCGGGTTCAGCACCGGACCCGCCAGCCCGATGATCACCGCCGCGAGCGCCAGCATCCGCAGGAGCAGCAGCCACCAGGGCGTGCGATCCGCCGCGCTATCCTCGTCCCGCAGGCCCAAAAGCAGCGCAACACCCGGAAAGCGCCGCCGTACCGGCGCGGGCGGCACCGCGCGCAAGAGCACCCAGAGCACCGGCAGAAGCGCCAGCGCGATCAGCAGCCAGGGCGCGGCGAAACCGAGGGCACCGATGGTCATCGCGCCCCCTCGCCCAGCATCCGGTAGAGATGCAAAAGCGCCGCCTGCGGGCTGGCGTCAGTGTGATGGCACGCGTACTCCCAGCCGGTCGTCCGGCAGAGGCTTCGCAGTGCATCCTTGCGCGCGGCCAGCCGCTCCAGATAACGCTCGCGCAGATCGCTGGCCTTCAGCGTCTCATGCGCCAGCGTGCCGCCAATAGATTCGAAAATGGCGCGGCCGCGATAGGGGAAATTCTCTTCGGCAGGATCGAGGATCTGCAAGAGAACGCCGCCCACGCCCCGGTCGGCCGCCTCGCCCACGGCGCGCTGCACCGCGTTCAGATCACCGAGGAAGTCGGATATGAAGAGTGCCCGCGCCCGTGGCGGCAGGCCCCGGGCATCGGGGGCGGCATAATCCTCGCCGCCCTCTGCGCCGCTCAGCATGGCCGCCAGCCGCGCGATCTGCGCCGCACCGCGCCGCGGTGGCAGCGCATGGCCCGAAAGCCCCACACGCTCGCCGCCCCGGTCCAGCACGATGGCGGCGGCCAGTGCCAATAGCTGCGCGCGATCCGCCTTTTCCGGCAGCGCGGCAGCACTGGCAAAGCGCATCGAGGCCGCGGGATCGACCCACAGCATCACCGTCTGCGCGATCTGCCATTCTCGTTCGCGCACGTATTCCACATCGCTGCGCGCCGAGCGGCGCCAATCCACCTGGCGGCGCTGATCGCCCTCCTGCACCGGGCGGTATTGCCAGAAATCATCGCCGAGGCCCGAGCGCCTGCGCCCATGCTGACCCAGCAGGACCGCGCCCGCCAGACGATCCGCCCGCGCCAAAAGCGCAGGCAGGCGCGCGGCCTCGGCCTCGGCCCTCGCGCGCAGATCGGCAGCCGGAAGGGCGGCGGTGTCCATCATGCAGCGGCGGCGCGCGTGTGGCCCAGATCGGCCAGCGTATCCGCGATCAGCGCACTCAGACTGTCACCCCGCGCCCGCGCCGCGAAGGTCAACGCCATGCGGTGAATGAGCACCGGCTGTGCCATGTCGATCACATCCTCGGCGCTGGGTGCCAGCCGCCCTTGCAGCAGCGCCCGCGCCCGCACCGTCAGCATCAGCGCCTGCGCGGCGCGCGGGCCTGGGCCCCATGCAACACTTTCCTGCACGCGCTGCGACGCGCCCGGCTGATCCGGACGGAAGGCGCGCACCAGATCGAGGATCATGTCCATGATCCCCTCGCCAACAGGCATCCGCCGGAGCAGTGCCTGTGCGGCGATCAGCTCGGGCGAGGTAAACACCGGCTCGGCCAGATCCTCGGCGGCGCCGGTGGTGGCCAGCAGGATGTCGCGCTCGGCAGCGCGGTCAGGATAGGGCACGTCGATCTGCACCAGAAAGCGGTCCAGTTGCGCCTCGGGCAGCGGATATGTGCCCTCCTGTTCGATCGGGTTCTGCGTCGCCAGCACGTGGAACGGCGCCTCCAGCTGGCGGCTCTCGCCGGCGACGGTCACCTGCCGCTCCTGCATGGCCTGCAAGAGGGCCGATTGCGTGCGCGGGCTGGCGCGGTTGATCTCATCGGCCATCAGAAGCTGGCAAAAGATCGGGCCGGGAATGAACTTGAATGCGCGACTGCCATCCGCCCCGGTCTCCAGCACCTCGCTGCCGAGGATATCGGCGGGCATCAGATCGGGGGTGAACTGCACCCGGCCCGTGTTCAGCCCCATGACGACGCCCAGCGTCTCGACCAGCCGTGTCTTGCCGAGGCCCGGCAGGCCCACTAGCAGGCCGTGCCCGCCACTCAGCAGCGCGGCGAGCGAGAGGTCAACCACCCGCTCTTGCCCGATAAAGCGCCGCGCCACCTGCGCACGCGCCTCGGCCAACCGCGATTGCAGCGCGTCGATATCGGCGACTAGGTCGGCATCATTGGGGCCCGTCTGGCTATCGGCGCTCTGCATCATGGAAATTCTCCGGATTGGGCTATAGTCTTGTGACGAGTGTATAGCGCATGACAAAAATGGCAAAAGCAATGAGCGACCAACCGATCACGACCCCGTCAGCAGACGGCATCGCCGCCTCGGCCCGCGCCGCAGCCAAGGGCCGCAAGATACCGCCCGTGCATGACTGGAACCCGCCCTTCTGCGGCGACCTGGACATGCGCATCGCCCGCGACGGCACGTGGTTCTACCTTGGCACGCCCATCGGGCGGCACGCGCTTGTGCGCCTCTTCTCGACCATCCTGCGGCGTGATGGCGATGATTACTTCCTCGTCACGCCCGTCGAAAAAGTGGGCATCACCGTCGAGGACGCGCCCTTCGTCGCAGTTGATTTCGACGTAGAGGGGTCCGGCAAGGATCAGCGCATCACATTTCACACCAATGTGGATGACAGCGTCTCCGCCGGGCCAGACGCCCCGATTCGCGTGGTCCGGGACGAGGAGACGGGCGAGCCGTCGCCCTATGTGCTCGTGCGCCACAACCTCGAGGCGCTGATCGACCGCAAATCCTTCTACCGGCTGGTGGATATCGGCGCGCATCACGAGGGCTGGTTCGGCCTCTGGTCGCAGGGCGAGTTCTTTGGCTTCATCCCGTCGGACGATTTGCCGGAGGGCTGAAACCGCGCCGATTTCGCGCGCGCGCCAACGCCTCTCTGGACTTATCCCCGAATCGCGGGTCAAGGTGCTATGATACAGTAATAGCCCTGCCCCGGCCCTGACGCGCCGGGCCGAATCTCGATGGAGGACAGACATGGACGGCAAGTTTCAGGATAATGATATCGACAAGGTCGTCGCAGCCGACCGCGCCCATGTGTGGCACCACCTGAGCCAGCACAAACCCTACGAGACGTCCGATCCGCGCATCATCGTCGAAGGCAAGGGCATGCGCGTCTGGGACCAGAAGGGCAAGGAGCATATCGACGGCGTCTCGGGCGGCGTCTGGACCGTGAATGTCGGCTATGGCCGCGAGCGTATCGCCAATGCCGTGCGCGACCAGTTGATCAAATTGAACTATTTCGCCGGCTCCGCAGGCTCGATCCCCGGCGCGATGTTCTCCGAGCGGCTGATCGAGAAGATGCCGGGCCTCACCCGCGTCTATTTCACCAATTCCGGCTCCGAGGCCAATGAGAAGGCGTTCAAGATGGTCCGCCAGATCGCGCACAAACGCCATGGCGGCAAGAAGCACAAGATCCTCTTCCGCGAGCGCGACTATCACGGCACAACCATCGCCTGCCTTTCGGCCGGTGGCCAGCCCGAGCGCAACGCGCAATACGGCCCCTTCACGCCCGGCTTCGTCGAGGTGCCCCATTGCCTCGAATACCGCGCACAATGGGACCTGACGGGCGAGGAATACGGCCTTGCAGCCGCCAACGCGATCGAGAAGGTCATCCTGCGCGAGGGCCCCGACACCGTCGGCGCCATTTGCCTCGAGCCTGTGACGGCCGGCGGCGGCGTCATCGTCCCGCCCGAGGGCTACTGGCCCCGAGTGCAGGAGATCTGCCGCAAATACGATGTGCTGCTGCACATCGACGAGGTCGTCTGCGGCGTCGGGCGCACCGGTACATGGTTCGGCTACCAACATTACGGCATCGAGCCCGACTTCGTGACCATGGCCAAAGGCGTTGCCTCGGGCTATGCCGCCATCGCCTGCTGCGTTACCTCCGAGCGCGTATTCGACATGTTCAAGGAGAATGCGGACGATCCGATGGATTATTTCCGCGATATCTCCACTTTCGGCGGCTGCACGGCCGGTCCGGCGGCAGCGCTGGAGAACATGAACATCATCGAAGAGGAAGGCCTGCTGGAGAACACCATCCAGATGGGCGACTACATGCTCGACCAGCTGCACGCCCTCAAGGACAAGCACAAGGTCATCGGAGATGTGCGCGGCAAGGGCCTTTTCCTTGGCGCCGAGCTGGTCAAGGACCGCAGCACCCGCGAGCCGATGGACGAGAAATCCGTCGCCGCTGTCACCGCAGACTGCATGGCGCAAGGCGTCATCATCGGCATGACCAACCGCTCGCTTCCGGGCCTCAACAATACGCTCTGCTATTCGCCCGCGCTGATCGCCACAAAAAGCGATATTGACGAGCTGATCACCGCCACCGACAAGGCGCTGACCAAGGTCTTTGGCTGATATCGCACAAGCCTCTGCCGCCCAACCCCTCGGCGCGGCAGAGGTCAGCCGATCCTTCATCTTGGCAAAAATACTCCCGCCGGAGGCTCCAACGCGGCAACCGGCACGAACAAGAGAAATGGCGCGCAGCCCCGGCCGCGCGCCAATTTTTTGACTTTCAGAAAATTTCAGACCTTCTCAGACCTTCGACGGATCCCAGGCGGCCAGCACCTTGGAATTGTCGTCGCTGTCATATTCATACAGCACCTGCTCGGTCACGCCCGGCAGCTTGCCGAACTCCTCGGCCAAGGCTTTCGGGAACCAGGTCTGGCTGATCTGACCGGGGAATATCTGTGCAAGGATGCTGGACGTGCTGCGAGAGCATTGCGCCTGCGGCACCGGGCCATAGGCTTGGGCCAGCTGCATCGCCTTTTCCGCCTGCGCGGGGGTCACGTCAAGTTCCTGGATCTTGACGTGAAATGTCTTGCGCGCGTGAAACCGCGTGTAGACATCCGCGATGCCCGGCGTCACGCCAAAAATGACGTCGTGGCGCTCGGGGATCGTCTCGTGCTTGAACGAGCCGGCCGGATCCCAGATGATCCGCTGAGAGCCGTTGATCATCAGCGACGTATGAGCGCCCGCCCCGGAATTGTTGTTCAGCATGGTGAACAGCGTCAGGCGCGGCGGACCTTCATGGCGATAGGCGACGCGCGTGACCTCGTCCTTGGTGGCCCAGACGCCCGGAGGCGCCGCACAGCCCGCAAGGGCCAGAATGGCACAGAAAGCCACGATCATTGCGCGCATGACGACACTCCCAAGGGCTGCAGCCCCAGCCGCTTAGCTATTGACCAGCGCCATGAAGAGCAGGACGCAGACCGCAAAGATCGCAACGCGCGTCGCCCATTTCACGAAGGCGTCGAACGTCTTTTCGTGATCCTTGATATCCATCTCACCGTGCTCGTGGTCCGCCATCAGTAGTCCCGTCCTATACATGCCGAATTTTTCGGCTGATTACTTTATTTGCAGCGCCCTGTCACCCTCAAAGCGGGGCTCGCGCGCGCCTCACGCCTTTTCAAGATCCGCAGCCAGGCGAAATCCGATCCGTTCCGGTTCGGCCTGCGCGCGCGGTTTGGGAAGTGCCCGCAGGATGACGCTCAGCTGGCTGACATGCTGCACCAGCTGCGTCTTGCTGCCCGCCGCGTCACTGCCGTAGAAGGTGACGATATCGGGATCGAAATATCCCATCCCCTCGATCTTGAGCACACCGGCATCGCCGCCGACAAAGCCCATCGCGACCTCATGTTCGTTATCCAGAGTCTTCTCGAAATTCTGGATATAGAGGATCAACCGCTCGTAGGCCCATTGTGCCGCGCTTTTCTTCTCGCCGGGTTTCGACTTGATGCTGTCCGGCGCGGCGGCGGCCGGGCTGACGCGATCCTCGCGCGTATGCACCTCGTGGCAGCGCGGCAACGCGTCGGCCTCGGCGGCTTCGGCGGTGGTCATGATCTCGTCGCTCACATGCGGTCTCCCCGGCGGTGCCACAGCCATGCGCCGTCGTCGCGGCGGTGGCGTGTGATCCGACCCAGCTTATGCAAGTGGTTGAGATGTGCAACCGCCTCGACCAGCGCGAGGCCATATGTGCCGGCGTCGATCCGGCGTTTGAAGAGCGGCGCAAAGCACTCGGCCGCCGTGCGCGGCCGCTCCAGATGCGCCTCCAACCGCACCAGCGCGCCGTGGTGATTCTCGATCAGTTGCCGCATCCGCACGGGCAGCCCGGTGAAGGGCAGCTTGTGACCGCCCAGAACGAGGTGATCCGCGCGCGCATGATCCGCCAGCCGCCCGCATGCCTCCAGCCATTCCGCCACCGGGTCGGCCTCAGGCTCGGTCGGGTAGACGCCGAGGTTAGGGCTGATCGACGGCAGGATCTGATCCCCGGCGAGGACCAGGTTGCAATCGCGGCTCCACAGGGTCAGATGCTCGGGGGCGTGACCGTTGCCGATGCGCACATCCCAGGTGCGTCCCGCCGCGCGCAGGGTGTCCCCCTCTTGCAGGCGCGTGTAGCCCACCGGCAGGGGCGCGCAGCTATCGGCGAAATTGAAGGGCCGCGCGTCCTTGCGCTCGGCGTAGATCTGCGGGTCCATCCCCGCGCTGCGCCAGTATTTCAGCGCTTGCGGCGTCGGGCGCTCCTCGGCATCGAGGATCAGCATGCGCGCCATCAGCCACGCGGTGCGTGTGGTGATCAGCTCGGCTCCGAACCGCTCCATCAGCCAGCCAGCCATGCCCACATGATCGGGATGGTGATGCGTGACGATCACCCGCTGCACCGGGCGCCCCTTCAGCGGACCGGCCATAAGCGCCTCCCAGAGGGCAATGCCGCGGCGCGAGTGGATGCCGGTATCGACGACGGTCCAGCCGTCGCCATCCTCGAGCGCATAGATATTGACGTGATCCAGCGCCATCGGCAGGGGCAGGCGCATCCACAGAACGTCTGGCGCCACCTCGGTCGCGGTTCCTTCCTCGGGCGGGTCGGGCCACGGATAGCGGATGCCGCCTTCGGCCTGTGTCTCGGGGTCGGGTCGGGTCATCGGGCCTCCTTGGCAATCGGGCGGCTGCGCTGTAGTCACGGGGTTCAGTCCTATCTATCCCCTCCGCGCCAAGGATCCCAGCAATCATGCAGACCCGCGAGCTTGCCACCGACCCCGCCGGGATCGCCGCCGCCGTCGCGCTGATCGCTGAGGGCCAGTTGGTCGCGATACCGACCGAAACGGTCTACGGCCTTGCCGGTGACGCGCGCAATGGCACTGCCGTGGCCCGCATTTTCGAGGCCAAGGGTCGGCCCAGCTTCAACCCGCTGATCGTGCATGTTCCGGATATCGAGACGGCCCGGCACTACGCCGTCTGGAGCAATGAGGCAGACCGCCTTGCGCAGGCTTTCTGGCCCGGCCCGCTCACGCTGGTCCTGCCGCTGCAGGGTGGCTCGGGCCTTTCGCCTCTTGTCACCGCGGGCCAAGGCAGCGTGGCCCTGCGCATGCCTGCGCATCCCGCGGCCCAGGCGCTCTTGCGGGCCAGCGGCGCGCCCCTCGCCGCGCCGTCGGCCAACCCGTCGGGACGTATCAGCCCGACCCGGCCCGAGCATGTGCGCGCCGGACTGGACGGGCGCATCGCCGCCATTCTGGATGGCGGCGCCTGCGATGTTGGGGTGGAATCGACCATTCTGGGCCTCACGGGCGCGCCCACGTTGCTGCGACCGGGCGGCCTGCCTGCCGAGGCGCTCGAGGCTGCCCTCGGCGCCCCCCTTGCCCTGCGCGCGGCGGGGGATGCGATTACCGCGCCGGGCCAACTCTCATCACATTACGCGCCGAATGCGCCGATGCGGCTCAATGCCGATACCGGACATCCTGGCGAGACGTTGCTGGGTTTTGGCGGCACGGAGGGCGCGGCATTGGATCTGTCACGGTCAGGGGATCTGGTCGAGGCGGCGGCCAATCTCTTTGACCACCTTCACCAGCTCGATAAGGGCGGCACCAAGGCCATCGCCGTCGCGCCCATTCCCGATAAGGGACTGGGCCGCGCGATCAATGACCGCCTGCGCCGGGCTGCCGCCCCGCGCTAGCCCCTAGTCCAGCGCGCGCGCCTCACTGGTCAGCAAAATCGGGATGCCGGCACGGATCGGAAAGGCCATACCAGCCGCCCGGCTGATCAACTCGCCCGCCTTGGCATCGTATTCCAGCCGCTGATGCGTATGCGGGCAGACCAGTGCCTCCAGCATCCGCCGGTCAAAGGCCGGGCCCGCCACTTCATCACTCATTGCATGATCCCTTCATCGTCTCCGCCGCGCATGGTGAACTCTATCAGGGTGATCAACGTCTCGCGGCGCGTGCTCAGCGATGGCGCCTCCAGCAATGCCTGCTTGTCCTCGGGCTCGAACCCTAAAAGCATGGAGAGAGAGTTGATCAACAACTCTTCATCCGCCTCCTTGAGGCTGTCCCAATCGGTCTGCAGGTCTTGCGCGTCAAAAAACTGCGCCAGAGAGGCCAGAAACGCCTCGCGGTCGAACGCGGCATCGGTTTCCTCGCCGCCCTGGTCCCGCTCGAACCCGGCCCAGGACACGCGGGCGCGCCGATAGGGCGTGAACCCCTCGACTTCCTCGATCAGACGAAAGCGCGACACGCCGGCCAGCGTCACCATATAGCGGCCGTCCTCGGTTTCCGAGAATTGGGTAACCCGCCCGACGCAGCCGATGCTGTGCAGGCCGGGGCCCGCGCGGCCCGGCAGCTTGTTGGGCTGAATCATGCCGATCAGCCGCTCGGGCGTTTTCAGCGCGTCTTCCAGCATCGCCAGGTAGCGCGGCTCGAACAGGTGCAAGGGAAGCCGCGCCCGGGGCAGCAATAGCGCGCCGGGCAGCGGAAAGATCGGAATGATGTCCGGAAGGTCGATCTTGCGTGTCATGGTCATGCACTTAGCCCGCCCCGCAGACCGGACAAGCGCGGCCATTTGACCGCGCACAAACGCTCACGCAAAGATCAGGGAGCTGAGCTTGCGCCGCCCGTTCAACACCACCGGATCATTCGGCTTGAGCGCGTCGAACACGGTGAAGAGTTGCGTCTTGGCCGCACCGTCATTCCATTCCCTGTCGCGGCGAAAGAGCTCTAGCAGATGGTCGACCGCCTCCGCGCTGCGCCCTTTGGCGGCCAGCGCCTGCGCCAGATCGAACCGCGCCTGATGGTTGTCCGGGTCGGCCTCGACAGCGGCCTCCAGATCGGCCACGGGGCCTGCATCCTCGCCCTGCTGGGCAAGGGCCAGCTGCGCATGAGCGGCCTCGATCTCGGGCTTGCTGTGCAGATCGGCGGGCACGCCGTTCAGCACGGCCTCGGCCTGATCCAGATCGCCTGCGGCGATATGCGCGCGCGCCATGCCGCCAAATGCAGCGGCGCTGGTCTCATCCTCGGCGGCAATGGCGGCGAAGACCTGAAGCGCGCCAGCCGCGTCGCCTGCCTCCAGCATTTCATCGGCGGCCGTGACCGCCTCGGCCAGACCGTCTTCCTCACCTGCGGCGCCGCCCGACGCCTCGATCACGCGCGCGACAAAGGCGTCCAGCTCGGAGGCGGGCACATTGCCCTGAAATCCGTCAATCGGCTGGCCCTGCCAGAACGCATAGACCGTCGGGATGGATTGCACCCGCAACTGGCCCGCGATGCCCTGGTTCTCGTCGACATTCACCTTGGCCATGCGCACCGCGCCCTTGGCCTTGGTCACCGCCGCCTCCAGCGCGGGGCCCAGCGTCTTGCACGGGCCGCACCACGGCGCCCAGAAATCGACGATCACAGGCACGGTCTGCGACAGTTCGACGACCTCCGCCATGAAATCGGCCTCGGATACGTCCTTGATCAGATCGGTTGCGGGGGCCTGGCCACCAAGTTCTATCATCTCGTCTCGCCTCGCTCGCTGAATTTCGCGTTGCCCCTTAAATGGCCCGGCGCCCCCGTCGTTGCAAGGGTCCGAAGGCAGCGCCCCCGGCGGCCAGCGACGCTCACAGGTCGAAAGTCGCAAAGACCGGCGCATGGTCACTCGGCTGCTCCCACCCGCGCACAGGGCGCAGGATGCGGCTGGAATGGCCCGCGGCGGCGATATCGCCCGTCGCCCAGACGTGATCGAGCCGCCGCCCCTTGTCAGCGGCGTCCCAATCCCTGGCGCGGTAGGACCACCAGCTGTAAAGCTGACCTTCGGGGATATCGGCGCGCGTCACGTCGCGCCAATCGCCCGCCTCCATTGCCTCGTTCAAATGGTCCACCTCGATCGGCGTATGGCTGACCACCTTCAAGAGCTGCTTGTGGCTCCAAACGTCATCCTCGCGCGGCGCGATGTTCAGATCGCCCACCAGGATTGAGCGCGCGACGCCGTCGCCCCTGGCCCAATCGCGCATCTCGGTCAGGTAATCCAGCTTCTGGCCGAATTTCGCGTTCACGTCGCGGTCAGGCACATCACCCCCGGCGGGGACGTAGAAATTGTGGATGGTCACGCCATTCTCCAGCCTCCCGGCGACGTGGCGCGCATGGCCAAGGCCCGCGAAATCATGCGCGCCCACATCCTCGATCGGCAACTTCGACAGGATCGCAACGCCGTTATAGCCCTTCTGCCCGCGCGCGATCATGTGGGTATAGCCCAGCGCGGCAAACTCCTCGGCCGGGATCTTGTCGACCGGGCTCTTGCATTCCTGCAGGCACAGGATGTCCGGCCCTTCTTCGGCCAAGAGCTTGCAGACCAGCGGCGCCCGCAGCCGCACCGAATTGATGTTCCAGGTGGCAAGGGTGAAAGGCATGGGGCACGCTCCGGTCATTTGAGATGCGCGGACCCTATGCGCAGGGCGCGCCCGCGTCCAGCCGCCTGCCCCGTTGGGCCACATGGGAACTGGCCGCCGCCACCGCCCGTTTTACGATCATGTCCAGAAACCCCAATACCGGAGATATCATGAAACCCATTGCACAATCCCTCGCCGCCCTGCTGCTGGTCGCCGCGCCCGCGGCCGCGCAACAGACCGATGGCACCGTCACCGGCACCCTCGACCTTGAAGAGCGCACATGGAACGTCGCCGGCGCGGACGCGCCCGAGCCCAGCGTATGGAGGGAAGCAGAGGACATGCTGGAGGTCAGGATCAACGCCATTCCCGGCGCTGGTGCGGGCGCGGACGACCCCGCCGAAACGCTGACGCTGAACTTCAGGGCGCAGGCAGCCGGCACATCGCCGATGGCCGAGGATCTGAGCGTCACACTGACCGGCGCAGGCGATTCAGGCACGCTGACCGCGGCACCCGCCAATACCGATATCACGCTCAACGCACTTAGCGTCGAGGGCACCGACATGGTCGTCACCGGAAGTTTCGTTGCCGTCCTCACCGAAGGCGAGGATACCGAGCTTGTCCCAGCGGGCCGTGATGGCGCGGTCACGATGGACGGCGATTTTCAGGCGACCATCCAGCAGCAGGAGAGCGATAGCGGTTCCTGACGGAGGCACCTTCTTCCGCCGCGCAAAAAAAGACCCCGGCCAAAGCCGGGGTCAGTCCAACAGGGAGGTGCATATGATAAAACCGTATATGCGGACGGAACAAACGCAGCGCGGGCGCTGCTAAACTGGTAACAGGTGGCAAAGGCCATCGGTTCCCGGATTTTTCCGCGTCACGGCATCAGGCGGTATCCGCCGCTTTCCGTGACCAGCAGACGGGCGTTCGACGGGTCCGGCTCGATCTTCTGCCGCAGCCTGTAGATATGCGTCTCGAGCGTGTGGGTCGTGACCCCCGCGTTATATCCCCAGACCTCGTGCAGCAGCACGTCGCGCGCCACAACGCCATCGGTGGCGCGGTAGAGAAACTTTAGGATATTCGTCTCTTTCTCGGTCAGGCGCACCTTGCGGCCGCCCTCGTCCACCAGCATCTTGAGCGCGGGCTTGAAGCTATATGGGCCCAGCTGGAAAACGGCGTCCTCGGACTGCTCGTGCTGACGCAATTGCGCCCGGATACGGGCCAGCAGGACGGGAAACTTGAACGGCTTGGTCACGTAATCATTCGCGCCCGCATCAAGGCCAAGGATGGTGTCGGCATCGCCGTCATGTCCGGTCAGCATCACGATCGGGCTTTTCACGCCCTGCTTGCGCATGAGGCGGCACAGCTCGCGCCCGTCCGTGTCGGGCAGGCCGACATCCAGAATGATCAGGTCATAGTTGGAATCGCGGGCATGCGTCATCGCTTCGGCGCCGGTCCCGGCTTCGAACACGTCGAAATCCTCGGTCATGACCAATTGCTCGCCCAGCGCCTCGCGCAGGTCCTCGTCATCATCGACAAGCAGGATCTTCTTGAGTTGTGCCATCATGGTCTCCTCGCGTTTTCTTGATCACTAGATGAGCGCGCCATGCCCGCGCGGCAAGAAATGCGTCATCAGGATCACGGCCAAGTGTAGCAGAGCCGGCTTTTGTTTCATTTCCCGGCGCAGTTTCATTTCCCGGCGCAAACGATTAGATGAAGGTAAATCCCGAGAGCCGCATTTCAATGAGCCTGCAACCCGACATCATCCACCTGCTGGCCCGCGCCCGTGCGGACCTTGGCATGGGCCTGCCCGTCGCCCTGTCGGGTTCGCAGGGGGGCGCGATCATCGCCGCGGCCGAAACGCTGGAGGCGCCTCGCCTTGCCAGCCTGCGCGCGCTGGCCGAAGAGAGGGGCGCGCCCCTGTCGCTGACCGTCACGGCGCGCCGGGCCGAGACGCTCAAGGCGCGCGCCTATGACGGCGATCTGGCCCGGATCATCTTGCCGCGCAGCGCCGATCTGGCCTGGATCCGCGCCACCGCCAGCCCCGAGGATGATCTGGCGCATCCCATGAAAGGCCCGTTCCAGACGATGCGCGGCGGCGACACCAGCCTGCACCGCCTTGCCCTCTCGCTGGCCAAGACGGCGCGGCTTTTGCCTGCCATGCTGGTCCTGCCGCTTGACGACGCTACCGCCGAGGCCCGCAGCGCCAATCTGACGATCCTGCCCGCTGAGGCGGCGGAGGCCGCGATGCGCCTTGCCAGTCCCCCTCACAACGTGGTCAACGCGCGTGTTCCACTGGCCGCCAGCCATGCGGGCCGTGTCCATGTCTTTCGCCCCGAGGATGGTAGCGAGGAGCATTACGCGATCGAGATCGGCAGCCCGCCCCGCGATGCGCCGGTTTTGGCCCGGCTGCATTCGGCCTGCTTTACCGGCGATGTGCTGGGCAGCCTCAAATGCGATTGCGGCCCGCAACTGCGCGCCGCGCTGGCCCAGATGGGGGCCGAGGGGGCGGGCGTGCTGCTCTACCTCAATCAGGAGGGGCGCGGCATCGGCCTTGCCAACAAGATGCGTGCCTACAGCCTTCAGGACCAGGGGTTCGACACGGTCGAGGCCAATCACCGGCTGGGATTCGAGGATGACGAGCGCGATTTTCGCATCGGTGCGGGCATCCTGCGCAAGATGGGCTTTGGCGCCGTGCGGCTCATGACGAACAACCCCGCCAAGATCGACATGATGCGTCGCTCAGGCGTGGAAGTGACCGAGCGCGTGCCGCTGATCGTGGGCGAGACTGCGCAGAACAAGGGCTATCTGGCCACCAAGGCGCGCAAATCGGGGCATCTGCTCTGAGTGGCTGGCGCCGCGTTATGAGTATTTTTGCCAAGATGAAGCCGGGGGCGCGGCCCCGCGGGACGGCTCAGCCGTAGCGGCGGATGAAGTTGCGCAGGATAAGCTCGGGCGCATGGACATCGGCGGCACGGCACATCTCGATCAGATCGCCTGCCGTACCGGGCGGGAAATAGCCGTGATGCTTGTAAATCTCGATGCGCTCTTCGAAAACGCGCGCGTCGGCCTCGGGGTGGAACTGCGTCGCGTAGACATGGCGGCCATGGCGCACCACCTGAAAGGGGCAGGTCGGCGACGAGGCCAGATGCACGCAGCCCTCGGGTAGCGCCTCGAGCGCCTCCTTATGGCCGACGAAAGCATCGAAGCGGTCCGGAACGCCGGCCATCAGCGGATCTGCGCGGCCCGCGTCGGTGAGGGTGCAATCGGCGGTTCCTACGGGCTCGCCGTAGCGGCCCTTGCCGACGGGCGCGCCTAGATGCTTGCCAAGTATGCCGATGCCGTAGCAGCATCCTAGGAAGGGAACATCGCGCCCGGTAATCTGCGGCATGAGGGACAGGACAGCCGCCTCGATCCGCGCATGCTCAGGGCTTTTCTGTTCAGGCGCGTCGCTGACGCAACCCGGCCCGCCGCCGACGATGACGCCGGCGTAATCGGCGGGGTCCAGCGCATCCGGCAGCGGTTCGGCATCCAGACGGATGCGGTGGGCGCGGGCGGCATCCAGTCCGCCCTTGTCGAGAATCGCCGCGAACTCGGCGTCGGATGCGTCCCGTTCGGGGCGCAGTTGCAGGATCAGGAACCGCTTCAATGCGCCTCGGCCCAGTTGGCGCCCTGCCCGGCATCGACCGTTAGCGGCACGCTGAGCTTGACGACGGGCTCGGCGGCGCCCTCCATCACGTCACGGGCGGCTTTGATCACCTCATCGACGGCGCCCTTCTCGACCTCGAAGAGCAGCTCGTCATGCACCTGCAAGAGCATCTTGCAGGGCAGCCCGTCGATGGCCTCCGGCATGCGGATCATGGCACGGCGGATGACATCGGCGGCGGTGCCCTGAATGGGCGCGTTGATCGCCGCCCGCTTGGCAAATCCGGCGCGCGGGCCTTTCGCGCCGATCTCGGGCGTGTGGATCTTGCGGCCAAAGAGGGTCTGGACAAAGCCGTGCTTTTTCCCGAATTCCACCGTGTCGTCCATATAGGCGCGGATGCCCGGAAAGCGCTCGAAATAGCGGTCGATAAAGCCCTGCGCCTCGCCGCGCGGGATGCGCAGGTTGCGGGCGAGGCCGAAGCCGGAGATGCCGTAGATCACGCCGAAATTGATCGCCTTGGCTTGGCGGCGGATTTCAGGGGTCATGTCCTCCATGGGCACGTTAAACATCTCGGAGGCGGTCATCGCGTGGATGTCCTGCCCCTCGCGGAACGCCTGTTTCAGCGCGTCAATGTCCGCGACATGGGCAAGGATGCGCAGCTCGATCTGGCTGTAGTCGAGGCTGACCAGAACGCGGCCCTCGGGCGCGACGAAGGCCTCGCGGATTCGGCGCCCCTCCTCGCTGCGCACGGGGATGTTCTGCAGGTTCGGATCGGACGAGGCGAGGCGCCCGGTGTTGGCCCCCGCCTGCATATAGGAGGTATGGACGCGGCCCGTATCGGGATCGATATGGTCCTGCAGCGCGTCGGTATAGGTCGATTTCAGCTTGGAGATCTGGCGCCAGTCCAGCACGCGGGCGGGCAGCTCATGCTCGGTCGCCAGATCCTCCAGCACGTCGGCGCCGGTGGCATAGGCGCCCGTCTTGCCGCGCTTGCCACCATCGAGGCCCATCTCGTCAAACAGGATCTCGCCCAGCTGTTTGGGGCTACCGACGTTGAACTTGCGCCCGGCCAGCTCGTGTATCTCCTCCTCCAGCTGCGCCATCTTCTGCGCGAAAGCGCCGGACATGCGGCTGAGCACATTGCGGTCCACCATGATCCCGTTCCGCTCCATATGGGCAAGCACGGGCACCAGGGGCCGCTCCAGCGTCTCGTAGACGCGGGTCACCTGCGCGCGGTGGAGTTGCGGTTTCAGCAGGGTCCAGAGGCGCAGGGTAACGTCCGCATCCTCGGCCGCGTATTTCACGGCGCTGTCCACCGGCACGCGGTCAAAGGTGACAGCGGATTTGCCGGTGCCGAGCAGCGACTTGATCGGGATGGGCGTATGGCCCAGATACCGCTCACTCAGCGCGTCCATGCCATGCCCGTGCAGGCCGGCGTGCAGCGCGTAGGAGATCAGCATCGTGTCGTCGAAGGGCGACACTTCGATCCCGTAGCGCGCCAGAACCTTGGCGTCGTATTTCATGTTCTGGCCGATCTTGAGGATCGCCGCGTCCTCCAGCATCGGTTTGAGCGCGGCCAACGCGTCTTCCAGCGGCATCTGCCCCTCGGCCAGCGCGGCACCGCCGAAAAGATCGCCCTCCCCCTCGCCCTTGTGGCCCAGCGGAATGTAGCAGGCCTGCCCGGGCTGGGTGGCTAAGGACACGCCCACCAACTCGGCCTGCATCTCGTTCAGAGAGGTCGTCTCGGTGTCGACGGCGACATAGCCCTGCGCGCGGATGCGCTCGATCCAGGTCTCGAGTGCGGCCATGTCCTGCACATGCTCGTATTGCGACGGGTCGATCTCGGGCATCTCGGGCGCGCCGGTCTCGGGCGCATCCTGCGGCGTATCGTCGATCTCGGGCGGCTCGGCATGCATCGCCTCGGCGATGCGCTTGGTGAGGGTGCGGAACTCCATCTCGGCCAGAAAGCCCAGCAGCACATCGGGATCAGGGTCGCGCACTTCCAGATCATCAAGGCCGAAATCGAGAGGTGTGTTGCAGTCCAGCTGCACCAGCTGCCGCGACAGGCGAATCTGGTCGGCATGGTCGATCAGCGTCTGGCGGCGCTTGGGCTGCTTGATCTCCTCGGCCCGGGCCAGCAGCGTATCGAGGTCGCCAAACTCGTTGATCAGCAGCGCAGCCGTTTTGACCCCGATGCCCGGCGCGCCCGGCACATTATCCACCGAATCTCCGGCCAGCGCCTGCACATCCACGACGCGCTCGGGCCCCACGCCGAACTTCTCCTCGACGCCCTCGACATCGATCAGCCGGTTCTTCATCGCGTCCAGCATCTCGACCCCGCCGCCGACCAGCTGCATCAGGTCCTTGTCCGAGCTGATGATCGTCACGCGCCCGCCCGCCTCGCGCGCCTGCACCGAGAGCGTGCCGATGATGTCGTCGGCCTCAAAACCCTCGACCTCCTTGCAGGCGATGTTGAACGCCTCGGTCGCGCGCCGGGTCAGTGGGATCTGCGGGCGCAGGTCCTCGGGCATCGCCTCACGATTGGCCTTGTACTCCGGATAGAGCTCGTTGCGGAACGTATGGCTGCCCTTGTCAAAGATCACGGCCACATGCGTCGGCGCATCCGAGCCGTTGTTGCCCTCGACATAGCGCTGCAGCATGTTGCAGAAACCAGACACCGCCCCGATGGGCAGCCCGTCGGATTTGCGCGTCAGCGGCGGCAGCGCGTGATAGGCGCGAAAGATGAAGGCCGAGCCGTCGATGAGGTGCAGATGGCACCCTTTTCCGAATGACATAACGTCAGCCTCCCGATACGGACCCATGCTTCATCTTGGCAAAAATACTCAAATTCCCACGCTTCAACGGGCGCAGGCGACGGCCTTCTAGATCTTGCCCTCAAAATCGCGGTGGATCATCTTGCAGTCGCAATATGGGCACTCGACCCAGCCGCGATCGGTGGGGATCTGCAACCAGACGCGCGGATGGCCCAAGCCCGGTCCGCTGCCGTCACAGGCGATGCGATACTCGTCCACGATGCGCGTCTCTGGCGGTTTGGTCACCATCTGGGCGTTTCCTTTTGCCGGCACTTCCACTACCTCACGTTTATGATGGAATGGCACGGCAGGGGCAAGGGCACCATGGCAGCGAATGCGATCGAAATACGCGGCCTGCGCAAGACATATGGCGGGACCAAGGGCGCACCGGAAAAAGAGGCACTGAAGGGGATCGACCTCGACATCCCGGCAGGCTCGGTCTTTGGCCTTCTGGGACCGAACGGCGCGGGCAAATCGACGCTGATCAACATCCTCGCGGGCCTCGTGATCAAGACGGCGGGCGAGGTCACGATCTGGGGCTTTGACCAGGACGTGAACCCGCGCCAGAGCCGCGCGGCCATCGGCGTCATGCCGCAAGAGCTGAACCTTGATCCCTTCTTCACGCCGCGCGCCGCGCTCGAGGTGCAGGCGGGCCTTTACGGCGTGCCGAAATCGCAGCGCCGCAGCGACGAGATCCTTGCGCTGGTCGGCCTCGAGGACAAGGCGCATGCCTATGCGCGCACCCTTTCGGGCGGGATGCGCCGCCGCCTGCTGCTGGCCAAGGCACTGGTGCACAGCCCCCGCATTCTCGTGCTGGACGAGCCGACGGCAGGCGTCGATATCGAGCTGCGCCAGATGCTGTGGGAAAACGTGCGCCGCCTCAATAACGAGGGCATGACGATCATTCTGACGACCCACTATCTCGAGGAAGCCGAGGAGATGTGCGACGAGATCGCCATCATCAACCACGGCGATCTGGTGGCGCGCGACAGCACCTCGAACCTTCTGGCGCAACTCGACACGCGCAGCATGGTCATCGTCCCCGATGGCGAGGTTCAAACCTTGCCTGAGGCGCCTGGCATCGAGGTAACGCGCCGGGATGGCGGCGCGCTCGCCTTCAGCTACAGCGCGGGCCAGGTCAGCGCCGAGGCGGTCCTGGCCGCCGTGCGTGATGCGGGTATCCACATCCGCGACGTGCGGACCGAGCAGGCGGATCTGCAGGACGTCTTTCTGGAACTGACGCGGAGCCGATAAGGCCTATGGCGCGCAAGCCGCATCATATCCACGCCTCTGATTGGGGCGATGCCAGCGGCCTCTGGAAAGGCCATTTCGAGGGGCGCGATCTGGACACGGGCGTCACCGTGCTCTTTTTCTCAACCGATAAGGTCGGCAATGGCCCATCATGGCACGTCCACCCGTACGACGAGGTATTCATCGTCCGGAAGGGCCGCGCGCGTTTCACCATCGGCGCGGACAAGATTGACGCCGAGGCGGGCGATATCCTGATGGGCCCGGCGGAGGTCCCGCATAAATACGAAAACCTCGGCCCCGGCCCGCTGGCGACGACGGATATTCACCTGAGCGACCGCTGGATCCAGACCGATCTGGACGACCCCGAGCTAGCTTAGCCTGCGCCCCTCGGGGCCGGAATAGGCCCGCTCGACCCGCGCGACGCGCAGCTCGTAATGGGCATACCAGCGCGCGATGCCGAATTTCTGCGCCGCCACATGCTGCGCTTCGGCCTTCCACGCGGCGATGTCGGCCTCGCTGCGCCAATAGGACACGGTGATGCCGAAGCCATCTTCGCCCCGCACCGACTCGGCGCCAAGACAGCCGGGCTGCTCCTGCGCCAGCGCGAACATCGCCTCGCCCATCGTGGCATAGCCCGCATCATCCTGCGACAGCAGATTGGTGAAGATCACCGCGTAGTAAGGCGGCTGGGGCGTTCGCGCAAAGCCGGACGCGCCGCTCACCGCTTCGCCAGAAGCCCACCAAGGGGCCGCCCGCCCAGCACGTGCATATGCATATGCGGCACCTCTTGCGAGGCATGCGGCCCCGCGTTGGAAATCACGCGAAACCCGCCCGTCTCATCCGCGCCATGCAGGTCCGAGATTCGGCAGACCTCGCCGATGGCACGGGTGAAATCCGCGATCTCGGCATCGCTGGCCTCGGCGGCGAAATGGTCATAGCTGACATAGGCGCCCTTGGGGATCACCAACACATGCACCGGCGACTGAGGCGAGATGTCCTTGAACGCAAGGCTATGCGCCGTCTCCAGCACCGTGTCATTCGGGATCTCGCCGCGCAGGATCTTGGCAAAGATGTTCTGGTCGTCATACGCGTAGGCCATGTCGCCTCCTCAAAGCGTTTCACCCTAAACTTGCGGCGCCACTAAAGGCGAAACGCGTGCGACGTTCAAGCGATGCGAGCGTTTTGCGAAAGGCTGTGATACGGGCTTTTCGCAAAACGTCTCAATCGGCAAAAAGATGGTCGGTTCGGGCGATGCTCAGCGCCTGATCATGCCCGATGCTCAGGAATTTCGAGATCGGAATGGCATTCTCCTCGTCGCTGTCGGTCTCGCGCATGATGTAGTGATGCTCGAACTCGGCATCGCGGATCTTGTCGCTCTCGAAGGTCGTCTCGCCCCGGATCGTGGGCAAAAGCCGCTCCAGCGTCTCGGCCGAGGTCTGCTCACCGGCAAGGCCGACGCGCATGGCGTGGCCGATCAGGTAGTCGTCAGTAAAGACGCATTGTATTTCCAAGAGCCGCGTCGTCGAGCGGTCGCCGCAGAAATCCTCGAGCAGGTCGAGGTTGCCGGGGTCCATGCAGACGATCATGCGGTCGGTGTCGTGATAATCGAACAGCATCCGCATAAGCGCCCGGCGGTGGCGCGTCCGCTTGCCAAGGCTGGCCTGGATGCCGCCCAGATCGGGCAGGTCCGTGCCCTCCTCGTTAAAGAGATATTCGGTCGCCGGCACGTTCGTCACCTGACGGATACGCTGCAGCAGCCGCTTGGCCACGTGCCATTTCTTGCACAGGACAATCATCAGCTCACGGTGCCGGCCCAGCGTACTCTCCGTCTCCCAGAAGCGGCTGGAAAAGCGGCGCCCGATCCGGCCACGCCCGGTCAGGAACTTGAAGAGGTTGGTGCCCTCGTTCGAGATCTTGAACTCGGCCGCGTCATCCGAGTATAGCGCGGCGAGCCGTGCCTTCAGCTCGGTCGCCTCGGGGCTGATCTTGCGCGCAAAAAGGAAATCCTGCCCCAGAAGCAGATCGTAGTGATCATTGTAGAAGGTCTGCGGCATCCCGTAATCGGTGAACATGAGGAATGTCAGCGTGCGGGTGTGAATTTCGGCCTCTGGCACGATATGGCGCACAAGGGTCTGGAAAAACGTCTCATCCGGGATCCAGGTGGTGCGGAAAAAGCGCATCACATCCCGCCGCTGCCGGGTGAAATCGAGGATCCATTCGATCGTGCGCCGCCGCAGGCACCACCACTGGCTACCGATCTGCACCTGGATATCTCGCGGGATCTCGCGGCGAAGGCCCAGCCGCTGCTGGAGATGAAAGGACGTGTCGAACAGCCACTTGTGTTTGCGCTCGTTGAAAACATGGCGGTAGATCAGCCGCTCTTCCTTCATGCCGGTCTTGATCCAGTCGCTGTCGAAATAGTCAAAGCTTTCGATGTAATCGACATCCTCGGCGTCGAGGAATTCATGCGCGTAGCGCGCCGACTTGATGGCAGCGCAATCGCCCGACAGCATGTAGAAATGGGTGGCCCGCGGAAAGGCCCGCACCGCCGCCTCGACCGCGAGCAGTGTCGCCTCGACAAGGCTCCACTCGCCCCAGCCGCATTTGATACGTTTCTTCGCAAAGCAGACGTTGGGGTTTTCGGCCAACGCCACCTTGATCTGCTGAAAATGCCCGGGGTCAGCCCGCCCGTCGAAATGGATCGAAATGCAATCGCCCGCCGCTGTCAGCATCTCGGCCTGCGCGATGATGGCGGCGGGATCCTTGTGGCACAAAAGTATGTAGGCAATTTTCGCCATATAGGAAACAGACTACCCCTTGTTCCACCGATTGTTTAAAGTGATAATCGTGATCTCGCGTTGATGAAACCGCAATAATCCTGTTTTATCACGACAAAGAAAAATAAGTCCTGAACAGGACACCAGAGGTTAGGCAAAGGGCGGCGGTCATGGGATTTCCCGGCACTTGGATGACGACCAGCGAAAGTGTGGTCTACCGTGTGGTGCCGAAATGCGCCTGCTCGACCATCGGCCAGATCATGTATTATTCGGACCATGGCGAATTCTTTGACGGCGACATTCACGATGCCAAGGGTGGCATGCATAAATGGGCGCTTGATGACAGCCAGGCGCTAATCTCGGGCAACGTCAAATCGCACGAGTCCTACGCCTTTACCTGCGTGCGCAACCCCTACACACGCATCCTCAGCAGCTTTTTCGACAAGATCTGCGGCATCCAGCGCAACGGCAAGCGCTACCGGGGCAAGCTGGTCCCGCTTCTGGTGCAGAAATACGGGATCGAGGTCGGCGGAGACGACGGCAAGCAGGAGTTCGACCAGATCGCCAGCTTCCGCCGCTTTTTGCTCTTTGCGCGCGACACCATCCGCTGGCGTCGCCCGATGGAGCCTGACATCCACTGGTCTGCCATGTCGGGCCATGTCAGTACCTTCATCGTGAACGGCGGCACCTATGACCGCATCTTCTGGACCGAGAAATTCAATGATGGCATGCAGGACGTGCTGAACGCGATTGAAACGCCCCACAAGGTCGATCTGAAAACGATCCCCCGCTTCAACGAATCCGAAGGCCACGGCCCCAAGCGCGCCCACCCGGTCGAGGACTATTTCGACGATCTGTCGATGCATCTGGTCTACGAGATCTACAAACAGGATTTCGAGCTGTTCAAATACGATTTCGCCGACCCGTCGAACAAGATGCCGACGGGGGAGATCGACCTTGACGAGGTCCATGCCAAGCTGGGCGAGTAATCGGCGCCCCCGCGCCGGTGAAACAGCGGGATCTAGGTATTTCCACCAAGAAAAGCCGCTAGGGCTTTCTTAACCATCTTCTGCCACGATCACGGACGCGGTTGACGCTGAGGAACCGATGACCGCCCAAGGAAAAGCCGCGCCCCGCCCCGGTTTGCACCCGCGACAGTCGGGCCGACTTCGGCCAGCGGGGCGCGCACCCCTGCTTCATCTTGGCAAAAATACTCAAATCCGCCCGCAGCCCCAATGCGCAGGCGGCGATCAGATCAGCCCTTCGGCGGCAAAGAGCGCTTTCACATCCGTCTCGGGCCGCGCGCCGTAATGCGCGATGACTTCGCCGGCCGCGATGCAGCCCATGCGCCCGGCCACGTCCAGCGGCGCCCCGGTGGCAAGGCCGTAAAGGAACCCGGCGGCAAACTGGTCGCCCGCACCGGTCGTGTCCACGGGGGCGATGTGCGTCACCGGCACGTCGATGCGCGCGTCGCGCTGGCGGATGATCACCCCCGCGCCCGAACGAGTGCAGACGACCAGGCCAGTGTCCTGCGCGGCGCGGTCCAGCGCCTCGTCCAGATGGCGGGCCTCATAGAGCGAGGCCCATTCATGCTCGTTGCCGATGACGTAATCCAGATCCTGGATCAGCGCGCGGAAATCCTCGCGGTGACGGTCGACGCAAAAAGGATCGCTGAGCGAGATGCCCGCCTTGCCCCCCTCTATGCGGCAAGCGGCGGCCGCGGCGGCGAGCGCTTTCTTTCCCTCGGGCTTGTCGAAAAGATAGCCTTCCAGCAACAAGAGCCCAGCCTCTTCGGCCACGCCGGATGGCACGTCGTTGGAGCTGAGCTCGGTCGAGATCCCGAGATAGGTGTTCATCGACCGCTCGCCATCGGGGGACACGAAAATCATGCAGCGCGAGGTCGGCAATTCGCCCTCGACAGCCGGCGGATTGACAAACTCGGCACCGAGGCGCGTGAGGTCATGCGCGTAGGTCCGGCCCAGATCGTCGTCGCGCACGCGCCCGACAAAGCCCGTCTGCAGCCCCAGTGCCGCCAGCCCCGCGATGGTGTTGGCGACCGATCCGCCCGCGCTCTGGGCGCGGTTGTCCATCGCGTCCAGCAACTCCTCGGCGCGGCCCGCGTCGATCAGCTGCATCACGCCCTTTTCGATACCCATGCGGTCGAGAAAGGCGTCGTCGCTGCGGCAAATGACATCGACTACGGCGTTTCCGATGCCGATGGCGTGATATTTGGTCATTGGGTCTTATCCTCGTAGGGGCATAAATCGCGGATCAGGCAGGTGGGGCACATGGGCTTGCGGGCCTTGCAATGGTAGCGGCCATGCAGGATCAGCCAGTGATGCGCGTGGTTCTGGAAATCGGCGGGGACGTTATCCTCAAGCGCGCGTTCAACCGCGACGACATCCTTGCCGGGGCAGATGCCGGTGCGGTTGCCGACCCGAAAGATATGTGTATCGACCGCCTGCGCGGGCAGCCCCCACCACATGTTCAGCACGACATTGGCGGTCTTGCGCCCCACCCCCGGCAGGGATTGCAGAGCAGCGCGCGAATTGGGCACTTCGCCGCCATACTCGTCGACCAGGATCTGGCTCAGCTTCATCACGTTCTTGGCCTTTTGGCGGTAGAGGCCGATGGTCTTGATGTACTCGGTCACGCCCTCCAGCCCCAGATTCAGCATCTTCTGTGGCGTGTCAGCCACAGCGAAAAGGCCGCGCGTCGCGCGGTTCACACCCGCATCCGTCGCCTGCGCGCTCAGCGCCACGGCCACCACCAGCGTAAAGACGTTCACATGCTCAAGCTCGCCTTTCGGCTCAGGCTCGGCCTCGTGGAAGCGCTCGAATACGGCGCGGATCGTATGATAGTCGAGTTGGCGTGCCATGATGGCGCCCGTAATGGCGCGAATTGCGGCAATGCGCAACATTCGGGTCGCGGCTGGGGCGCCCGGCGCCTAGATTGGAGACGAGCCAAGAGGAGGCGCGCCATGACCATGCCAGCAGATCAGAGTTATCATTTCAACGTCATGCGCCGCGCGATCGAGGTGATCGATGCGAGCGGGCCGGGGATGACGCTGGACCATCTGGCCTCCGAGATGGGCATGAGTGCCGCGCATTTTCAGCGCCTCTTTTCCACTTGGGCGGGCGTGTCACCCAAGCGGTATCAGCAATATCTGACGCTGGGCCATGCCAAGGCGCTACTGGGTGCGCGGCACACCATGCTGGAGGCGGCAGATGCGGCTGGCCTGTCGGGCACCGGGCGGCTGCATGATCTGTTTCTGCGGTGGGAGGCGATGAGCCCCGGCGAGTTCGCACGCAAGGGCGCGGACCTGACCGTCTATTGGGGCTGGTTTGATAGCCCCTTCGGACCCGCGTTGGTGATGGGGACGGATCGCGGCATCTGCGGGATCGGCTTTGCCGCCGAGGCGGGGCATCAGGCCACGATGGAGGATCTGACCGGACGCTGGCCGCAGGCCAGCTTTGTCGAGGATGCCGAGCGTTTGCGCCCCTGGGTTCTGCAGGCGTTCCGCGCCGAGCGCGAGGATGCGGCCCCTCTCTACCTCATCGGTGCGCCCTTTCAGATCAAGGTGTGGGAGGCGCTGCTGCGCATCCCCTCGGGTCATGTGACCACCTATAGCGATATTGCCGAGGCCATCGGCCACCCCAAAGCCGTCCGCGCGGTGGGCACCGCCGTGGGCCGCAATCCGATCAGCCTGCTGATCCCCTGCCACCGCGCCTTGCGCAAATCGGGCGGCCTTGGCGGCTATCACTGGGGTCTGCCGGTCAAGCGCGGCATCCTGGCATGGGAGGCCGCACGCGCTGAAGCGTAAAAACTTTGCGCGGATTGCTGCCGATTTTCACGGAAAACTGTATTGGGCATCCCGCTGCGCCTGCCTATAGTCGCGCCAAGCCCGTAACAGCGGGTTCCCAACAAGAGGCTATTCCCAAGATGATCCGAGCGAGAAAACCCATTCTCTGCGTGGCCGGCGCCGCGCTTATGCTGACCGCGGCCTGCGAAGGCCCAGGCAACCTGCAGGGCACCGGCACTGCCCCGAACCGCACCCAGCAGGGCGCGCTGATCGGTGGCCTTGCAGGTGCCGTGACCGGCGCTGCCGCCAGCGACAAGTCCGGCAAGGGCGCCCTCATCGGTGGCGCAATCGGCGCGCTGGGCGGTGCGGCCATCGGCAACGCATTGGACAAGCAGGAGGCCGAGCTGCGCCGCGATCTGAACAACGACCGCGTGCAGATCACCAATACCGGCGACCGTCTGATCGTGACGCTGCCGCAGGATATCCTCTTTGCGGTCGACAGTGCGCAGGTCAATGGCGCGCTGCGGGGCGATCTCTTTACCGTGGCGGAAAGCCTGCGTAATTATCCCGGCAGCACCGTGCAGGTCGTCGGCCATACCGACAATTCCGGATCGGCCGCCTATAACCAGAGCCTCAGCGAGCGCCGCGCCAATTCCGTCGCAGCCGTACTGCGCGAGGGCGGCGTCGGCGGGGCCCGCATCAACGCATTCGGCCGGGGCGAGGATCAGCCCATCGCGTCCAACCTGACGGCAGAGGGCAAGGCCCAGAACCGCCGGGTCGAAATCGTCATCCTGCCGAACCCGCGATAAGCAAAGCGCGCGAGGCGGGACGACCCCCGCCTCGCCTCTCCCCCGATGATTACCATCCTGCGCATGCGCCCCGGCGACGCCGCCGCCCTGACAGCGTTGATGCACCGCGCCGTGCATGACGGCGCTAGCGCAGACTACTCCCCCCGACAACTGCACGCATGGTCCCCCGCGCCGATGGAGCCAAGCGCATTCCTTGCGCGCCTCGCCGATGGCCGCGCCGTCTGGGTCGCGTTCGGCGCCGATGCACACGCTTGCGGTTTTGTCGAATTGACGCCGCGCGGGCATATCGACCTCTTCTATTGCCACCCCCCCGGCACCGGAACCGGCGGCGCACTCTATGCCGCCCTCAAGCATGAGGCGCGGGCGCGTGGCCTGCCCCGCCTGACGGTGGACGCCAGCGAGGGCGCGCGGCGCTTCTTTCAGCGGGCGGGCTTTGCTTGCCAAGGAGTCCGGCAGGTCTCGCGCCGTGGTGTGGAGCTGCGCACCTACCCGATGGTCAAATCGCTGGCACCGGACGCTGCCACCTGACCGCATCGCCACGTTTCTTGACCATCCGCGTCCTTCGCTATACCCGATTGACCAGCGAGATCATGCAAAGGACGCCCCAGATGAGTACCCCTTCCCTTCTTATCCTGGCCGGTGACGGCATCGGCCCTGAGGTTATGGCCGAGGTCACCAAGATCATCGACTGGTATGGCGCCAAGCGCGATATGCCGTTCGACGTCAGCGAGGATCTGGTCGGCGGCTGCGCCTATGACAAGCACGGAACGCCCCTTACCGACGAGACGATGGCAAAGGCGCAGGAGGTGGACGCCGTCTTGCTGGGCGCCGTGGGCGGGCCGAAATACGACGATCTCGATTTCTCGGTAAAGCCCGAGCGCGGCCTCTTGCGCCTGCGTAAGGAGATGGACCTTTTCGCCAACCTGCGCCCCGCCCAATGCTTTGACGCGCTGGCCGATTTTTCGTCACTCAAGCGCGATATCGTCGCCGGCCTCGACATCATGATCGTGCGCGAGCTGACCTCCGGCATCTATTTCGGCGAGCCGCGCGGCATCTTTACCGAAGGCAACGAGCGCGTGGGTATCAACACCCAGCGCTATACCGAGAGCGAGATCGACCGCGTCGCGCGCGCCGCCTTCGAGCTGGCCCGCCGCCGTGGCAACAAGGTCTGCTCGATGGAGAAGGCCAACGTGATGGAGAGCGGCATCCTCTGGCGCGAGGTCGTGACCAAGGTCCATGCCGAGAGCTATCCCGATGTCGAGCTGTCGCACATGTATGCAGATGCCGGCGCGATGCAGCTTTGCCGCAACCCCAAGCAGTTCGACGTGATCGTCACGGACAACCTCTTTGGCGATCTTCTGTCGGATGCCGCCGCGATGCTGACCGGCTCGCTTGGCATGCTGCCGTCGGCCAGCCTTGGCGCGCCTATGGCCAATGGCCGGCCCAAGGCGCTCTATGAGCCGGTTCATGGCTCGGCCCCCGATATCGCGGGTCAGGGCAAGGCCAACCCGATCGCCTGCATCCTCAGCTTTGCCATGGCGCTGCGCTATTCGTTCGACCAAGGCGCCGAGGCTGACCGGCTGGAGCGCGCGGTGGAAAAGGTGCTGGCCGATGGCGCGCGCACGCCCGATCTGATGGGCCCCGAAGGCGGCACCCCCCTGACGACGGCCCAGATGGGCGATGCCATCGTCGAGGCGCTCAACGCCAGCCTTTAAGACCACCGCAGGCGCCGGGCCACCCGCCCGGCGCCGCGCATTTGAGGGATTGCAAAGCGCCGTCCCCTCGTCTATCCGTCGCGCCACGGTCGGGCTGTAGCGCAGCCTGGTAGCGCACCTGCTTCGGGAGCAGGGGGTCGGAGGTTCGAATCCTCTCAGCCCGACCAGTTTCTTCAAAACACTTTCCCTGCCGGAACCGGGCGCGCCCTGCGTCGGTTGGCCTTCGTGCTATTCTGCGAGGAGAAACATGATGCCCAGCCAAATTGACCATTTGAACCGCTGCGTCGAACTGGCCCAAGAGGCGCTGGAGGCCGGTGATGCGCCCTTCGGATCGGTCTTGGTGGATGCGGACGGCGACGTGCTGCGCGAGGCGCGCAACCGCACGCGCACAAATGAGGCCACCGACCACCCCGAGATCGCCCTGGCGCGCTGGGCCGCGCAGAACATGACGCCGGAGGCGCGGCGCGCGGCGACCGTTTATACGTCGGGCGAACATTGCCCGATGTGTTCAGCCGCGCATGGCTGGGCCGGGCTGGGCCGCATCGTCTTTATCCACTCGACCGGCCAGCTGACCGAGTGGATGGCGGAATTCGGCGCCGAGAAAGGCCCGGTTGAACAACTGGGCATCGACAAGATCGTGCCGGGTGTCGAGACCGAAGGCCCGATCCCCGAACTGGCCGGAAAGATGCGCGCGCTGCATGCCCGCGCGCAGGGCGTCGCGGATCAGAGCGACGGGATCAGGTAAAGCCCAAGCGCCCCCAGCATGAAGAGCGTGAGCGACAGGTTGAAGCCGCGCCGCCATGACGGCGCCTCGGCCAGCCCCAGGTAGCGCGACAGGATCACGCGCGCCTTCATCAGCGCCAAAAGCAGCACGATCCCGCCCGCGATGCGTGCGTCATACCCGGCCGTGATCGCGGCGGCGGCCACGGTGCTGACGGCGCTGAGGAACAGAAGTGTCAGCCAGGCGCGGACGAGGGGATCTGGGCGCTGCATTTTCATGCCAGAAGATAGATGATCGGAAAGAGCAGCACCCATACCAGATCGACCATATGCCAAAAGGCGGCGCCCATCTCGATATTCTCGGGCGCATCGCGCCACGCGACCAGCAGCAACAGGATGATCCCCGCCACGACATGGGTGGCGTGAAAGCCGGTCAGCAGATAGTAGAACATGAAAAACGGATGGGTGTCGTAATTGATACCCTCGGCCGCCTTCCCGGCATATTCGGCGCCCTTTATGACCAGAAACACCACCCCCAGCGCTGCCGCGCCCAAAAGGGCAAGCCGTGCAGCACTGCGGCGGGCCGCCTGCCGGAATTGCAGCGCACGCGCGGCAAGATAGCCGCTGGTGATCAGGACAACCGTGTTGAGGGCCGCGCCGGTCCGGTCAAGATGTTGCTGCGCCTCCGCAAACCCGACCGGGTCCGTCAGGCGCACCGACAGGAACGCACCCAGCCCCGCGCCAAAAACCAGAAGCTCGCTGATGATCAGCACCCAGATCAGCAGATCGCCGGGCAATTCGTCCAAAATACTTGTCTCGGCCTGCCCGTTCATGGCGGCACTCCTTGAATTGCTGCGTCATCCACGCGCTGCGCGGGCGCGGTCTTTCATAGGCCGACGAGGTGATTGTCCCACATCAGCCCCGCATGGCCCATTCGGTTGGGGGCCCCTGCCCCAAGCTGCCAAAGATCCCCGGTGCCCGACGCCACCAAGAGCCCGCCCGAAGAGGGCGCGACGCCGCAGGCGTCAACGATAGACTCGCTGTGCAGATAACGCGCCGAGGATGCACTATAGGTCTGCACCAGCCCGGCCCGCGGCGAAGTCACTGCGACCTCGCGCTGACCGGCGGCAAAGGCGACGCTGCCGGCATAGCCCTGCATCGCGCGCAGATGCGGCTCGGGCGCCGCGCAGAGGCGGATGGAGGCCCCGCGCCGATGCAGACCCAGCAGCGCTGGGCCGTCCTCACCGCCTTGCCATTGCAGTCCAAAGGCCACCTCGCCGTCATGAGACACGGCGATGTGGCGGATCGAGCCCATGTGCATCTCGGGCGGGAGTGTGGCGGTTTCGGTGACCGCGCCGTCCTCGATGTAACTCAGGTTTGGCCGCATGACCGCGATATTCAGCTTGGTCCGGCCCGAGGCCGGGTGCGTTTCGATCCCGCCATTCGCCACGACCAGCGTATCGCTGCCCGGCATGCGCCGCACCTCGTGCGGGCCGGTGCCGCCACTGGCAAATTCGCCCGCGCGGGCATAGCCGTGATCCGCGTCCCAGATGCCGATCATCCCGCGCGCCGCCTCGTAATCGTTCTCGGTTGTATAGAGCCAGCGGCCATCCAGCGAGAACGCGCCGTGTCCGTAGAAATGCCGCCCCTCGGGCGCTGTCAGCTCGGCCTTCTGCTGCCCTGCGGCGCAGTCGATCACCACGGCAAAGGTGCCGGGGCGGCGTGCGAAGGCGACGGCCTCGGGTCGTCCGGGATGGGCGGCGGCGGCGTGGCCGCGCCCCGGCAGGGGGATGCGGAACCGCAGCCCCATATCCGCGCCAATCCCGCAAAGCACGAAGCCGCCCCCGGGCAGCCCGGCCGCCGACAGCCAGCGAGGCGCGCCCGCATCGGCCCATGTCGCGGCGGGAGCCAGCCCCGTCGCCAGCAGCCCCGCCAGAAAGCCCCGTCTGTTGGTCACCTGATCAATCTCCGTCCAACGCGTTGAAGCCCGATGCGACGCCCAGCGCGGGGCCCAGGTCATCGCGCACGATATCACGCACGCGGTTAATGGACTGCTGCAGCGATTCGACCCGCAGCCGCGAGGTGGGCTCAGACACACCCGCAAAAATCGGATCATCCAGCTTCTCCGCATCCGCGCGCGCGGCGCTGAACGCCTCGTTCAGGTGGGCGCGCAGGCCCGGATCGCGCTGGGCCAGGATCGCCGCCAGATCGTTCAGCGAGGTCAGCGACAGCGCGACATTGCGCAAGGACCGCCCGGCGCGCCATGCCTCGGCCTGTTTCGGGCGCGGCTTGTCGAAGGTTCCCAAGGGGCGGCCCAGCCGCGTGTCCGAGGTGAATTCCAGCCCGTATGTCAGCGCCTTGAAAAGCTCCTGCAGCGCCTCGGCCTCGCCGCGATAGGGGCTGCCTTCGCCCGGATTGGCCATCTGGTCGGCATAGCCGCCCTGCCAATCGGTCAGGATCGCATCGGCCAGATTGGCGATATCGGCGGTCATGACACGCATCAGATCACAGCGATACTGCGCATCGCCCAGCGCCTGGATCTCGGGATCGAACAGCATCATCTCCAGCGCATAGAAGCCGCGCGCCGCGATGGACACGTCGCTAAAATCCTCGGCGCTGGCCACAATCGGATCCGCGTCGGTGATCAGCGTGCGCAGCGCGCGCGGCGTGATCCCGCGCGTGTCGGGCCAGAAGGCCAGCGCGAAGGCGCGGTCATCCACTTCGCCGGGGCCAAAGCGCAGATGGCTGACGGCAATCCAGGCGCCGAAAGCGGCGTCATAGGCCTCGCGCAGCTCAGACGCGGCCACGTCGCAGGTTTGCGCGCTGGCCTCCTCAAGGCTGTGCGCGGTGTCCGACAGCGCCTCGTAGCGGGGCAGGATATGACGCTGGACCGCGTCGCGCGCCGGATTGGCTGTACCTTGCGCGAGGGCGGCGGCGGGCAGCAGCAGGGCAAGGGCGAAGGTGGCGATGCGGATCATTCAAAGGCTCTCCAGATAGGCGATCAGGGCGGCGCGATCTGCGGGGTTCATCTGCGTGACGGTATCGCGCGCTGTCTGCGCCTCGCCGCCATGCCACAGAACCGCCTCCAGCAGCGAACGGGCGCGCCCGTCATGCAGGAAGTAAGTGTGCCCGCTGACACGTTCCGTCAGTCCGATACCCCATAGCGGCGGCGTGCGCCACTCGCGCCCGGTGGCGCGCGCCTCAGGGCGGTGATCAGCCAAGCCCTCCCCCATGTCATGCAACAGCATGTCCGTATGCGGCCAGATCAGCTGAAAGCTTTGCTCGGGCTGGCCATCCAACCGGTGGGTGACGAATTTGGGCCTGTGGCAGGAGGTGCAGCCGGTCTCGTGAAAGACCTGTTTACCGCGCAGCACCTGGGGCTTACCGACATCGCGGCGGGCCGGCACGCCCAGATTACGGCTGTAGAAGGTGACAAGGTCCAGCCCGGTCTCATCCACCTCGTATACACGCTCGTCCCCGTCGCCATGGGGCGCCGTCTGGCAGGCGTCCTGAATGGTGGTGCACTCCCCGAACGGGTCAGCAAAGATCGGGTTCGAGATGCCGATATCGCCCGCGAAAGCCCCCGCGCTCTGCTCGCGTACCGTGGCCACCCCTGCCTTGAGGCCAAAGCGGCCCAGCATCGGCATGTCGAACTCGGACGACCAGACGATATTGGCCCGGCCCGAGATACCGTCGCCATCCGCGTCATCGGGGTCCGCGCCCGCGATGATATCCGCCGCCGGGATCGCCTCGAGCAGGCCGAGGCCGATCATCTGCGGCGCGACGCGCGGGCTGAGCATCGCCTGCGGGTGCAGCGGTCCATAGCCCAGATCGGCGGCGGTATAGGTGGGCGCGCGCAAGCTGGCCGTCTCGCCGCCCGAAAGGGCGACGGGGATCTCATCATAGGCGATTTCAAGGCGGTATTCCGCGGGGATGCCCGGCAGCGCGAAATCCTGCAATTGCGTGCCGTAGGTCGGGTCGGGTGCGGTGCCCAGATATTCCTCGATCTCGCTGATGCGGGCGCCCTCGTCGGGGATCGACACGCGCAGGAACATCGAGATGGCGGTATCCTCGGGGCCCTCGGGCGGGTGGCCGCGCCCGTCCTTGATATGACAGCGCTGGCACGAGCGCGCGTTGAAAAGCGGCCCGAGGCCGTCCGACGCCAACGTGGACGAAGGCGACGACACCCAGATCTTGCGAAAGAGGCCATTGCCGACCTTGAACTGCAACTCGCCGTCGAAGGAGATGTTGCCGGACGGGTCGGAAAACGCATCGGCGGTCTCGCGAACGCGCACGGTGGCGCCGCCTGCGGGCAGCTCCTCAAAGCGTTCGGGCGCGGTAAAATCCTCGGCCGGACGAGTCACATTTGTGATGCGCGCCACCTCGCTGGACGTGCGCGCGACGATCGGCAGATGTGGCTCGTCCAGCGGGCCAGCGGTGGCGGCGCCCGCCGATGCCATGCCGGCCAGCAAGAGGGCAGCGGCCCGCCGGTCAAGCCAGCCGGGCCGCGTCAGGGTCAGATGCATCGAGGTGCGCATGTCTGTCGTCTTCCACTTTTCGAACCGGGCCGCGGCGCGGTTCGGCCCGGTCGATAGGCCGTTACGAACGCGCCCTCAACACCTTGCAGGGCGTTTCAGACCAAGCCCCCGCCATACCTCTGCGCGCCTTTACTGAAACACCGCGCCCGGATCGTCGAGGCTGTCCGATCCGGCAAAGGCGATATCCCCAAGATCGAGCGTGTCCACGATCCGCTCGACCGTCTTGGTCTGCGCGATCAGCCCGTCGACACCGCCCATGATCAGCGCCTCGCCCGCATCGTTGCCGCGCGCCAGCATCTGGTCATAGGAGGTGCCCGCCTCGGCAGCCACCTTGATCGCGCCCAGCGCGCGCATGGTCGCGGCCAGCCTCGCCTGCATCTCGGCATCCAGCGCGGGATCAAGCTCGGCGGTCAGATCGGCCAGCGACGGGCCCGAGACGGTGCTGCCATCGACGCGCGTGTAGCTGCCCAAATAGACATTCTGCACGCCCAGCCCGTCATAATAATGGCTGTTATGCGTATTGTCGGAAAAGCAGTCATGCTCTTCCTCGGGATCATTCAGCATGACGCCAAGGCGCATCCGTTCGCCCGCCTGCTCGCCATAGCTGAGGCTTCCCATGCCGGTCAGCATGGCCGAGATCCCGGCATTCTCGTTCGTGGTGACGGCCTCGCGCGCTGCGCCGCCCTCGGCCCATTGCTGCGCCATCCAGTCGAGGTCCGAGACCAGCAATTCCGTCGCTGCGGCCAGATAGTCAGCTCGGCGCGCGCAATTGCCGCCCGAGCAATCATCGCCTGCCGCGAAGTCGGTCCAGGGACGCTGGCCCGCGCCATGATCGGTTCCGTTCAAGTCTTGCCCCCAGAGCAGGAACTCGATGGCGTGATAACCGGTGGCGACATTCGCCTCGACGCCATCTGCCTCGTGCAACGTCTCGGACAGAAGCTCGGGTGTGATGTTGCTGGCATCCACCGTCTGGCCCGAAAGCTTGAAGCTGGGATTGGCAACGACGTTCAGCGCTTTCAGCCCGTTCTCATCGGATGCACCTCCATAAGCCGCATCGACATAATCGATCAGACCCTCGTCCAGCGGCCAGGCATTCACCTGCCCCTCCCAATCATCGACGATCGCATTGCCAAAGCGGAACACCTCAGTCTGCTGATAGGGCACGCGCGCGGCCACCCATGCATGTCGCGCGGTCGTCAGGGCCTGCGGCGAGGGCGCGTCGATCAGGGCCTCGACCGCCTCTTGCAGTCGGCGCGCCGTGGCGGCGCTGTCGGCATATCCGGCGGCGGCGATATCGGCATAGGTGTCCAGCACCTCGGATTTCGTTGCGGCCATCGCAGGCAGGGCCAGCGCGATGCCAAGGGCGGTCGTGCCCAGAAAAAGACGGGTCATGGTTCGATCCTTGTCTCGTGTTTGCGGCATGTTCATTTGGTCAGGATCAACTTGCCAGCCCGCGTGATGCGCAGGTTATAGACCTTGTCGTCGTAGACGATGCGCGCCTGATCTCCGCCCAGAACCAGATGGCGGGCGTCATAGGTGGGCAGGGTGTCTGCACTGTGATCGATCTGGATAGTCGTGGGCTGATGGGTCATCTCAAGGCCTCCTGCGGCGGGTATAAGTGGTCAAGCATCCATTCAAGCGCCGCGGCCTGCCCGTCGCCCGCGTCGCCGTAGCCCTGCATGATCTCGGATGCAGCAAGGCCCAGCGCGGATAGCGCCGGAACGGTGGGTGTGGGTGATGTCTGGTCCCGCATGGCGCGCGTCCTGTTGATTGGTCTGATCCTCACCGGCCCGTGCGCGGAACGCGTTTCGATGAACGCGGTCCGAGTCGGGCCGGTATGCATATCCGAATTTCTGAGTGAATCTATCAGTTATGTCAATCCGACTTTTTTAGTCGGGAAATATTTTCAGATCGCCCCGCCGTGCTTACGCAGGGCGCTTGCCTTTTCCAGCAGGCGTGGCGAAAGTTCATCTCGTCACGCTCGCAGACTACTCGCACAGGACCCCGCCATGCCGCCGAACAGCTATGTCTCGACCCCCTCCCACGACACCTATGACATTGTCATCATAGGTGGCGCGATGATGGGCGCCGCAGTGGCTTGGTTTACTGCACAAGAGGCCGATTTCGACGGGCGTATCCTGGTGATCGACCGCGACCCCAGCTATGCGAAATGCTCGACCGCGCATACCAATTCCTGCATCCGCCAGCAGTTCAGCAGCGCGCTCAATGTGCGCATCTCGCAATTCGGGGCGGAGCTCATCCAGAACCTGCGGCAGCATATGGGCGGCGACACCCGCGTGCCGCGGCTGAAGATCCAGAATTACGGCTACATGTATCTGGCAGATACCGAGGCGGGCGCGGATGCCCTGCGCGCCGCCCATGCGGTGCAGCGCGCCGAGGGGGCGGAAACGCGCCTGATGGCGCCCGATGCGCTGGCGGCGGAATATCCCTTTTATACCGTGGATGATCTGGTCCTAGGCAGCATCAACACCAAGGATGAGGGCTATTGGGACTACATGGCCGTCTTCGACTGGTGGCGCCGCCAGGCGCGTGAGCGGGGCGTCGAGTTTCTGGCGGGCGAGGTCACGGGGATCGAGCGCGACAGCGCGCGGGTGACCGGCGTCACGCTTGCCTCCGGGCAGCGGATCGGCTGCGGACATGTGGTCAACGCCAGCGGCCCGCGGGCCGCGCGCACCGCCGCGATGGCGGGCATCGACATCCCGGTTGAGCCGCGCAAGCGCTACACCTGGACCTTCTCTGCGGCCGAACCTCTCAGCCGCGAATTGCCCCTCACCATCGATCCTTCAGGTGTGCATTTCCGGCAGGACGGGGTGGATACCTACATGGCGGGCGCGCATAGCCATATCGATCCGGCCGTCGATCCCGATGATTTCGAGATGGATCACAAGATCTGGATGGATCACGTCTGGCCCGCCATCGCGGCGCGTATCCCTCAATTCGAGGCGATCAAGGTGCTGCGCGAATGGGCCGGGCATTACGCAATGAACACGCTGGATCACAACGCCATCTGCGGCCCGCATCCGGAGCTGACGAATTTCCTCTTCCTCAACGGCTTTTCCGGCCACGGCTTGCAGCAGTCACCGGCGATGGGGCGCGGCACCGCCGAATGGCTGGTCCATGGCGGCTATCGCACGCTGGATCTGACGCCGTTTCACTATGACCGGATCGCCGCAGGCAAGCCCTACGTCGAGACCGCCATCATCTGAAGGAGACGCCCCATGAAGATCGTGCGGACCGACGCGGAATTGCAGACCCCTGTCGTCGATGCCGAACTGCGCGGCGCAGGCCACGATCTGGTCACCCTGCCGGACGGCGTGGATGAGGACAGCCTGATCGCGGCGCTGCAGGACGCAGACCTTCTGCTGATGTGCTACACGCCCGTCACCGCGCGTGTGATCGAGGCGGCCCCGCGGCTGCGCGGCATCGTGAAATACGGCGTCGGTATCGACGCCATCGACATTCCCGCCGCCAAGGCGCGCGGAATCACTGTGGTGAACATCCCCGAATATGCCGAAGAAACGGTGGCCGAAGGCGCCTTTACCCTAATGATCGCGCTGGCAAAAAAGCTGATCCCGCTGGACCGGCAGATGCGCAGCCAGGGCTGGGCTTGGCCCGAGCCGCGCTGGATGGGCAGCGACATCGCGGGCAAGACCATCGGCATCGTCGGTTTTGGCAAGATCGGGCGCAGCATGGCACGCATGTGCGCGCAAGGGTTTCGCGCAGACGTTGTGTGCTACAGCCCGCACACGCCTGCCAGCGACATGGCGGCTGCCGGTGTGCGCCGGGCCCAGGCCCTCCCCGAGCTCTTGGAGCAGAGCGATATCGTCTCGGTCCATTGCGTCCTCAATGACAGCACCCGGCACCTCATTGGCGAGACAGAGTTGCGCGCGATGCAGCCCCACGCCCATCTCATCAACGTCTCGCGCGGGGCGATCGTGGATGAGGCGGCGCTGGTGCGCGCGTTGCAAGAGGGATGGATCGCGGGCGCGGGCCTCGATGTGTTCAGCGACGAGCCGCTCCGCCGGATAGGCCACATGATCAGCCCGCTTTACGAGATGGAGAATGTCATCCTGTCCCCGCACCTCACCTTCTACACCGCCGAGGCGATGGAGCGGCTGGAGCTCGAGACGCTGGAGCGTTGCGCCGAACTGATCGACGGGCGCCCCGTGCTGATCAAATCCGCCGACCCGCGCCTCGCAGATCAGCCCGGCGCGCGCTATCCCTGACCCGCGATCAGCACGATCCCGAGCGCCACGATGCCCGCCGCGATCAGCCGCCGCGCCTGCGGCCCTTCGCCAAACCACAGAACGCCGATCATAGCGGCAAAGATCACCGACGTTTCCCGCAGCGCCGAGACAAGGCCAAGAGGCGCGATTGTCTTGGCGTATAGGACAAGGCCATAGGCGCAGCCCGACACGACACCGCCCATCAGCCCCAGCCAGATGGTACGGCGCGGCAAGGCGCGCAGCCGATCCATCCGGGTCGGCAGAATGTACAGCGCGACCGTCAGATTGCCGATGAACACCCAGCCAATATAGGCCACCGCATTGCCGGACGCGCGCACGCCCATCCCGTCCACTAGTGAATAGCTGGCCACAATCAGGCCAACACCCACAGCCGCCACGATACCCGCCGCCGGCAACGCCCCCCGCAGCGCCGGCGCGGCCAGCACGGTGATCCCGAGGCTGATCGCCCCGATTCCGGACCATGCCAGCGGCGGGAGAACCTCGCCCACCCAGATCTGCGCGCCAAGCGCCACCAGGAGGGGCGCCAAACCGCGCGAGATGGGGTAGATGAGGCTCAGATCCCCCAGACGATAGGCCACGTTCAGCAGCCAGAAATATCCCCAGTGAATGACGATGGACGCGAATAGCCACGGCAGTGCGTCCACCGACAGAAGAGGCGACGCAGCGGCGAGAACGCCGCCAAACGCAGCCTGCCCGATACAAATCAGCGCCGAGGTCAGAGCCCGGTCCGCCGCACCCTTCATCAGTGCATTCCACAGCGCATGCAGACACGCCGCGCTCAGAACGATGAGTGAAACCGCCAGCGTCAGCGCGCAGCGTCCAGAACGGCGGTCACGACGATATCAAGCGCCCGGTCCAGATCCTCCTTCGGGATCGTCAGGGGCGGTGACAGGGTCAGCACGCAGCCCTGGCTAATCTTGAAACTCAGCCCCGCTTCTAGGCAGGCATAGTAGATGCCCTCGGCCAGTGCCTGCCCCATCTCCTTGGTGCCGCGATCCTGCACGATCTCGACCCCGAACATCAGACCGCGCCCGCGGATATCGCCCACGATGCGGCAACCCTCCAGACGCTCGCGCAGCAGGTTCATCGCGTAATCGCCCAGCTCGGCCGAGCGCTCGATCAGGTTCTCGACCTCGATGATTTCCAGCGTGGTCAGCGCGGCGCGGGCGGTCACGGGGTTCTTCTCATGCGTGTAATGCCCGATGGCAAAATCGCCGCAAACATCCAGATCGCGCCGCGCAACACAGGCGGCAATTGGCAAGATGCCCCCGCCCAGCGCCTTACCCAGCGTGACGATATCAGGGATCACGTCGTCATGCTCGAAGGCGAACATGCGCCCTGTCTTGCCCAACCCCGTCGGAATCTCGTCCAGGATCAAGAGCGCCCCATGCTTGTTGCACGCCGCGCGCACCGCCTTCCAGAAACCGGGCGGCGGCACGTAAGGCACAGCGCGCATCGGCTCGGCGATGACGGCGGCCACATCGCCCTCACGCTCCAGCACGTATTCGACCATCTTGGCGCAAGCCAGCCCGCAGACATCCGGCCCGGCATGGTTATAGGGACAGCGGTAGCAGGCAAAGGGCGCGACATGTTCGGCCCCGGGCATCAGCGGCCCGGCGATATGGCTGCGAAAGGTCGCCTCGCCTCCTACACTGGCCGCGCCCAAGCCGGCGCCGTGAAACGCGTCCCAGAAGCTGACGGTCTTGAAGCGGCCCGTCGCCGCGCGCGCGATCTTAAGCGCCACCTCGTTGGCGTCGGACCCGCCCGTTGTGAACAGCGTCTTGCCCAGATCGCCCGGCGCGATCTCGGCCAGCTTTTCGGCCAGCTGCGTCGCAGGCTCATTGGTGAAACGGCGCGGCGCAAAGGGCAGATCGTCCATCTGCCGGGCAATCGCCGCCTTGAGGCGCGGATGCCCATAGCCGATATGATGCAGCGAATTGCCGTGAAAATCCATGAAACGGCGCCCATCCAGATCCTCGATCCAGATGCCCTCCGCCTTGGCGATCGTACTGACGCATGGGCTGCTGAGACTTTGATGCAAAAACGCATCCGAATCGCGCTGCAACAGCGGCGCCGAGCGCGGCCCGATGGATTTCTTCAGCCAGGCCTGCCGTGCATCCGACGTATTGGACTCGCCCTCGGTGTGATACATCCTCGAGCCTTTCATTGTTCCAAAAATACTCTCGCCGAAGGCGCCGATTATGCCATGAAAATCTGCATTCATCCCGGCCAGGGCAGCGAATAGGTCTTCACGTTGGTAAAGAACTTCATCGCCTCGATGACGCCTTCCTTAACGCCGTTTCCGCTATCCTTGATCCCGCCAAAAGGCGACATCTCGATGCGGTAACCGGGCTGCTCCCAGATGTTGCAGGTGCCCACATTCAGCCCGTTGATATAGGCAATTGCGCGGGTCAGATCGTTGGTGCAGACGCCCGAGCTGAGGCCGAAGGGCGTGCCGTTCGAAATCTTCATCACATCGGCATCATCGTCCGGCACGCGCACGATGGGGATGACCGGGCCAAAGGTTTCGTCCATCACCAATTCGCTGTCATGGGGCACATGGTCCACCACTATGGGCGGTAGCAGCGCGCCGCGCCGCTCGGGATGGTACAGGATTTTCGCCCCCTGTTTGCCCGCCTCGATCACGCGTTTCTCGAATGTCTCGCCAGCGCGCGCGTGGATCACGCAGCCCAGCTCGGTGCCCGGATCCATCGGATCGCCAAACTTGATCTTCTTGGCCTTCTCCAGCACCAGCGGCACGAAACGGTCGGCCACGCTTTCCTGCACGAGAATCCGCTTGATCGCGGTGCAGCGCTGGCCGGAATTGCCGGTGGCCCCTGCAACAGCGATGGTCGCGGCCTTTTCCAGATCGGCATCCGAAAGGTCATTACACACGATCAGCGGATCGTTCCCGCCCAGCTCCAGCGCTTGGCGTTTATAGCCCGCCTTGGATGCGATCATCTTGCCCACCGGCACGCCGCCGGTGAAGGTGATGATGTCGATATGCTCGTTCGTGATCATCTCATCCCCGATGGCGTCCGGCAGGCCGGTCACGATCTGGAACATCTCAGGTGGCAGGCCGGCCTCATAAAGGATATCGGCCAGCGCGATGGCGGTCAGCGGCGTCAGCTCGGTCGGCTTGCACACCATGCAGTTATTGGTGGCAATCGAGGGTGCGATCTTGTGGCTGACCATGTTCAGCGGGTGGTTGAAAGGCGTGATCGCGCTGATCGCGCGCACTGGCTCGCGCATCGTGTAGATCTTGCGCGCCTTGCCGTTATGGGTAAGGTCGCAGGAAAACACCTCGCCATCATCCATCAGCGCCTGCGCGGCGGCGAACTGATAGACATCCTGCGCGCGTTTCGTCTCATAGATCGCGTGCTGGTGGCAGATGCCCAGTTCCAGCACCAGCCATGTCGCCAGATACTCTCGCCGCTCGCCGATCAGCTCGCCGGCGCGCTTGAGGATTTCGCTGCGCTCATAGCGGGTCAGGCTCGGTTTGAACTCCGCAGCGATCTGAAACGCCTGGCGCGCATGTTCTGCGTGGCCCGCTGGAACGCTACCGACGACCTCATCCGTGTAGGGATAGCGCACCTCAATGACATCATCCGCAAAGACGACCTCGCCCCCGATGCGCATCCCCTCATGGCGCTGATCGGCCTTGTGCATCACTGCGCCGCCGCCGTGGTGGCAACAAAGAACGCATCGAAATTGCGCAGTTCGGGCGCAGTTGCCAGCTCGACCTTGCGGTTGACGATGAAGGGCACTTCCTGCTCGGTCAGACCGCCATGGCTGCGCAGCGGCTCATTCAGGGCCGCCAGATCGTGGCGATGCTCGGACGTTCCGATGGTCATGTTCTCGGTCGAAGTCATGACGATATCGCCGATGCGGTCGGCGGGCAGATCATAGCGCGCAACGGCATCCTCGCGGCTGATCACCTCCAGCAGTTCGTCATGTTTTTGCAAGCGCGCGATGATGTCAGCGCGGTCCGCACCCTCGGGCAGATAGGCGGTGGCAAAGCCGCCCAGCGCGCCGTGGTGGACGACATAAGGGTCGGTGATCGGCAGGATCACGCGGGCCGCCGCCTCGCCCAGCCATTCGTCCATCAGATCCTGCACATAGATCACCTGCGGGTCGCCATTCGCGTCATGCTTGGGCTTCATCCCGTGATCGGCGGTGACGACAATGGCGGCACCCATCTCATCGAGCTGGCCCAGATAGCCGTCGAACATCTCGTAGAATGCCTTGGCCTCGGCCTGATCCGGTGAATACTTATGCTGCACCCAGTCGGTGGTGGTTAGATACATTACATCCGGCTTCCACTCGGCCAGCAGCTTGACGCCAGCGGCAAAGACAAATTCCGACAGCTCGGCCGAATAGACCTCGGGGCGCTCCATGCCCAGCCACGCGGCGGCGTTGTCCTGCCCATGCTCAGCCTTGGTCGATGTGTCCGACTTCTCGGCCGAGAAGCACAGCGCGCGATCCTCGTCGAACTTGAGGCCAGCGCCCAGCAGCGCGCGCAGCTTGTCCTTGGCCGTGACGATGGCAACGCGGGCGCCCGCCTCGTAGAACTTGGAAAACACCGTCGGCGCGCGCAGGAAACGGACGTCGTTCATCATCACTTCTTCGCCCGTTTCCGGCTCATAAAGGAAGTTGCCGCAGATCCCGTGCACGGATGGCGGGCGGCCCGTCGCGATGCTGAGATTGTTGGGGTTGGTGAAGGACGGGATCACCGAATGCGCCAGTCGGTCGGTGCCTGTCTCCTTCATACGCGCGAGGTTCGGCATCAGGCCATCGGCGATAGCCTTGTCCAGGTATTCAGGCTCGCACCCATCGAGGCAGATGGCGATGGCGCAGACCTTGGGCGCCGGGTAGGTGCGGTCATTGGCGGTGACAGACTTTGTAATGGGCATGTGTGTTCCTTGACTTCAGGCGGCCAGCTTGGCGCGTTCTTCCAGCGCGATGGCCGGCGGGCGGGCATCGTGCACGCCCATTTCCTTTAGCGATGCGGCGGCGGCATCCACCACGCGGCGCATCACATGCTCGTCCATCTGCCCGATACAGCCGACGCGGAAACTGTCCACGACCGTCAGCTTGCCAGGATAGATGATGAATCCCTTTTCCTTCATCAGCGCATAGAAGCGATCAAAGACGAAGTTATCATCCGCAGGGCAAAAGAATGTGACGATGATCGGCGACAGCCAGCGGTCCTTGAGCAGCGTCTCGAACCCGAGGCCGCGCATCCCCTCGACCATCACGTCGCGGTTGCGTGTATACCGCGCGCCGCGCCCCTTGACGCCGCCCTCAGCCTCATGCGCGCGCAGCGCGGTGAGGAAGGCCGCGACAGCATGCGTCGGCGGGGTAAAGCGCCACTGCCCTGTTTTCTCCATGTGCGCCCATTGCGCGTGGATATCGAGGCTGAGCGAATGAGACCGACCCTTGGCCGCCTCAAGCTCGGCCTTGCGCGCGATGACGAACCCAAAGCCGGGCACGCCCTCGATGCATTTATTGGCCGACGAGACGAGCGCCTCGAAACGGATATCCGAGGGCTTCAACTCGATCGCGCCGAAGGCCGACATCGAGTCGATCAGCAGTTTGCGGCCTGCCGCGTAGGTCACTCTCGAGATTTCTTCGACCGGGTTCAGGATGCCGCTCGATGTCTCGCAATGGATGGCGACCACATGGGTGATGGCGGGATCATCCGCGAGGATTTGCGCCACCTCATCGCCGCGCGGCGGCAGGTAGTCACCCTTGTCCAGCACGACGTGATCGCGTCCCAGATACTCCAGCGTCTGGGCCGAGCGTTTGCCATAGGCGCCATTGGCCAGAACCAGCGCCTTGCCATCGCGGGGGATGAAGGAGGCCAGCATCGCCTCGACCGCGAAAGTGCCGCTGCCCTGCATCGGCACGCAGTCGAACTTGTCGCCCCCCTCGCCCAGCATGGCCAGAAGGCGGTCGCGCATCTCGCGCGTCATGGCGCGGAAATCGTCGTCCCAGCTGCCCCAGTCGCGCAGCATCGCCTCCTTGACGGCCCGCGATGTGGTCAGCGGGCCGGGCGTCAGCAGATAGGGCTCGCCCAGCTGCGGTGGATCGAGAGGGGCGGTCATGGCGCATGGCTCCGGAATGGCGATATCTTTTCCACGATTGCCGGATGGGTGCCCATATGTAAAATTGCAATAATCAATTATTGCATAGGCCGAACCTATGCTGAAAAGGACCGCCTTATGCGCCACAGCCAATTGCGAGCGTTTCACTACGTGGCCGCGATGGGCGGGTTTTCCCGCGCCGCCGAGGCACTGTTCCTGACCCAGCCCGCCATTTCCGAGCAGGTGCGCAAACTGGAGCAGACTCATGACGTGCTGCTTTTCCACCGCGAGCGCAAACGCGTGCGCCTGACGGAGGCGGGCGAGCATCTGTTCCTGCTGACCAAGCAGCTCTTCGAAGTCGAGCAGCGCATCGCAGATTACATGACGGAAACCCGCGCTGCGGTTGAGGGCGAGTTGCGCATCGTGGCCGATAGCGCGCATCACGTGATCGACCTATTGGGCCGCTTCCGGCAGCGCTATCCCGGTGTGACCGTCTCCCTGCGCAGCGGCAATACCGAAGAGATCCTGGCGGAGCTGCGCAGCTACAATGCCGAGATCGGCGTCATTGGCGATGCGCCGTCGGGGCCGGACATGGAGATGCTGGACCTGAATGAAACGCCCATCATCGCCTTCGCTGCCAAGGGTCTGCTTGACGATGCGTCTGCGGGGATGACCTTGGCCGAGGCGGCGCACTACCCGCTGATCCTGCGCGAGGCAGGCTCGAAAACGCGCGCCAACCTTGAAGAGGAGGCTGCAAAGCAGGGGCTGACCATGTCGCCCTCCATCGTGGCCGAGGGCCGCGAGGCTGTGCGCGAGATCGTCGCGTCGGGCGCGGGCATTGGCTTTGTCTCGCTGGCCGAATTCGGGCATGACACGCGGCTGGTGCAGATCCCGCTGAACGGGGTCGATATTCGCATGCGCGAGACCATCGTGCACCTTGGCCAGCGCCGCGAGGTGCGGGTGATCCGCGCCTTCATGGAGTTCGCGCGCCCTGCCCCCTAGCGCGTGCGCCAAGCCTGCGTGCGCCCCAGAATGCCGCGCGATGCGATCAGGTGCAGGATGCGCGCGGTGGCATTGGTGTAGAAGATCATCATCCCCATCGCAGCGGCCGGGGCGATATCGCCCGCGTCGTCCATGTTCAGCACCGCGATGGATGCGAGCGCCGTGTCGGTCGAATAGAGGAACACCACAGCCGACACCGTCGTCATTGCATTGACGAAAAGATAGATCGAGATGTCGAGGATCGCGGGCAGGCAGACGGGCACGGTGACGCGGGCAAAAAGCTTCATCGTGGGCTGTTTGAGCGAGGCTGAGACCGCTTCGAACTCGCCGTCCATCTGCTTGAGCGCGGTTACGGCCGTCAGATGCGAGACGGTGTAGAAATGCGTCACGGTCGACACAACTAGGATGATCATCGTGCCGTAGATCACGTTCAGCGGATTATCGGGGTTGTTGAAGAAAAAGATATAGGCAAGGCCCAGCACCATCCCCGGGATCGCCATGGGCAGCATGGCAAAGCCCTGAAAGATCGCGCGTCCGGTTTTGAACCCCTTGGATTTCTCGACCAGATACGCGCCGAAGAAGATGACAGCTGTGCCGATCACGGCGGTCAGAAGGCCCAACTGGATCGAGTTGTAATACGCCTCCCAGCCGCCGCCATCCATGCGGTTGAACTGGAAATTTCTCAGGCTGAGGCTGAGATCATAGGGCCAGAACCTGACCAGCGCGGCGAATTGGCAGACGGCCAAAATGCCGGTGATGAAGAGGCCGACCAAGCTGCAATAGACCAGGAAAAGGCGGTCCATTTTCGCATCGGGCTTGGGCTGAAATGGGACCGAGCGGGCCGAGAGCGACGACACCTGCCGCGCCTGCACCATCCGGTCGATGGCGAAGGCGAGGATCGCCGGGATCACGAGGACGACCGAGACGACAGCGCCCATCTCGAAATTCTGCTGGCCGATGACCTGCTTGTAGATGTCGACGGCCAGCACGTTGAATTGACCGCCAATCACCTTGGGCAGCCCGAAATCCGTGATGACGAGGTTGAAGACCACGAAGGCCGCCGAGATCAGGCCATAGCGAGCGCCGGGGATCGTGACCGTCCAGAAGGTGCGCCACGGGCTGGCGCGCAGCGATGTGGCGGCCTCGTAAAGCCGGGCATCCGAAATGGCGAGGGCAGTGGAAATGATGATGAACGCATGCGGAAAGGTGAAAAAGACCGAGCCGATGATGATCCCGATCGGCCCATAGATCGACGCGCCGAAAAGCAACTCCTTGAGCATGCCCTGATTGCCGAAAAGATAGACCAGTGCGATCCCGGGCAAGAGCGACGGGACAAGGATGGGCATCATCGCGATGAGGCGGAAGACCCCCCTGAACCGCATGCAGCTGCGGTTCAGCGCATAAGCGAACCAGAAGGCCAGCACGACCGTGATGACCGTGCTGACCGCCGCGATCCAGAGCGAATTCTTGATCGAATTGGAGAGGGCCGGGGTTGAGAAATATTCAGTAAAGTTGCTGATCCCGCGCGATTGCACAGGCCGCAGCGAGACGCGCCGGAAAGTGTTGCTGTCCAGTTGCTGCCAGTCCGTCCCGGTGTAAAGCGTGGAGCCGACAAGGTATCGTCCGGTGTCACTGGTGTTGCGGATGCGGTATTCGACCGGGCTGCGAAAGCTGAAATCAGGGAAAAACGCCGTGACGCCCAGGCGCCCGTCGGCGTTGGTATCCAGATCATCCGGCGCATAGGCGCCCGTGGCCTCGTTCAGCTCAGCGCCGGTCAGAATGGTGCCGTCGAAGGTGCCTTCCTCGTCGCTGACCTGAAATTCATAGGCCGACAGATCGAACCGATAGGTCGACAGCGATTTCGAGAACATCACGTAGAGCGGCATCACCAGCGTGACGATCAAATAGAGCGCGATCACGATCATGCCGCCGCGCATCAGGATATCGTCGCGGCTGAGCTTGCCCCGGATCGCAGGGCCTGCGGGCATCTGGGTTTGGGCCGCCTTCATGCGCTAGCCCTCGCTCGCGGCAAAGACCATGACGCGACTCTTGGGCAGTTCCACCATCATGTTGCGGCCCTCGGCCAGCTCCAGCCGGCGCACGGCGTTCATCGAGAAGTTGGCAAAGAGCTCGCCCTCGCCGAAGCTGCTGCAGGTAAGGCGGCAGCGCCAGTAGGAGCCGAGGAATTCCATCTCGGTCACGTTCACATCCAGCGTATTGGCCTGCGTTTCCACCTCGCCCGAGGCATCCGCCTCGGCCCCGTGGGGGATCACGTCCTCGGGTCGGATGGCGACGATCACGGCCTCGCCGGCGTCAAAACTGTGCGGCGCGGTTTTGATCACGGCATCGCCGCAGCGCACGCGGCCCGGCCCGTCCGAGACGGCATCGAAATGGTTCATGTCACCGATAAAGCCGGCGACAAAGAGCGTGCTAGGATGGCGGTAGACCTGCGTCGGGGTGCCGATCTGCTCGACCCGGCCATGATTGATGACGACAATCCGGTCGGCCATCGACAGGGCCTCTTCCTGATCATGGGTCACCATGACGGTGGTCACGCCCAGCTTGCGCTGCAATTCCTTGATCTCGTGGCGCAGATGGACGCGCACCTTGGCATCGAGCGCCGAGAGCGGCTCATCCAGCAGCAGAAGACCGGGATTGGTTGCAATGGCGCGCGCCAGCGCGATGCGCTGCTGCTGGCCGCCCGATAGCTGGGCGGGATATTTCTTGCGCTGCTCTTCGAGGCCGACAAGATCCAGAAGCTCGGTCACGCGGGCGTCGATCTCGGGTTTCTTGCGGCCGGTGTTCTCAAGGCCGAAGGCGATGTTGCGCTCGATCGTTAGGTTCGGGAAGAGGGCGTAGGACTGGAACACGATGCCGAAGTCGCGCTCGGACGGGGGCAGGTTCGACACGTCGCGCCCGCCCTGATGCACCGACCCGCGCGTCTGCAGATCAAGCCCAGCAATGGCGCGGAGCAGCGTGGTCTTGCCGCAGCCCGAAGGCCCCAGAAAGCAGACGAATTCGCCTTCCTTTATCTCAAGCGATACGTCGCTGAGAGCAAAGAAATCACCGAATGATTTCCAGAGATTGTCGATCTTGAGATAGGAGGGGGCTGCAGTCGCCTCGGTCAATGCGCGCGTCCTTGCGATGAGAGGGGTATTTATGGGATGAGCGACAAAAAGGGGCAGCGACGGACGCTGCCCCTTGTCTGAAGGATGCTTTACTTGGGCTCGGATTTGCCGTCGTAACGCTTTTGCCATTCTTCCAGGATACGCGCGCGATTGTTCGCGGCGAACTCGAAATCATTGTCGATCATCGCATCGGTCAGGCCTTCGGGGAAATGCTCGACCGGCTGCGCGATACCGTCGATGGCGACGACGGCATAGCCGACGTTATACATCCGCATCGCATCCTCGGTGACCGTGAAATCGACCAGCTTTTGCGCCGCCTCGGGGGAATCCGTGCCCGCGACAATCGCGGTCGCTTCCATGTCCCAGCCGACGCCTTCACTGGGCACGATGATCTCAATCGGGGCGCCGTCGCCCTTGGACTTGGCACCGCGGAACGCAAAGGAGACACCGATGGGGATCTCGCCCGACGCGGCCAGCTTGCACGGTGCGGAGCCCGAATGGGTGTAGCGCGCGATGTTGTTGTGCAGCGCGTCCATATAGGCCCAGCCCTCTTCTTCCCCGAACATCTGCAGCCAGCTGGACACGTCGAGGAAGCCGGTACCCGAGGAGTTCGGGTTCGGCATGATGACATGGCCCTCATATTGCGGGTCCGTCAGATCCTTCCACGAGGTCGGCATCTCGAGGCCCAGCTTTTCCCCCTCAACGGTGTTGAAGCAGACCGATGCGACCCAGGCATCCATGCCGACCCATGCCGGGGGCGTGTCCTTGTCGACGAATTTCGGGTTCAGCTTGTCGACACCCTCGGGCGCGTAGGGCTCCAGCATGCCTTCGGACTTGAGCAGCAGAAGCGACGTAGCGGCGAGGCCCCAGATCACGTCGGCCTGCGGATTGTCACGCTCGGCCAGCAGCTTGGCGGTGATGACGCCGGTGGAATCGCGCACCCAGTTGATGGTGATGTCGGGATGCACCTCGTTGAACTTCTCGGCGTAGCGGGTCAGGTCCTCGGCCTCGACGGCAGTGTAGACGGTCAATTCCGTCTCGGCGGCGGCCGCGCTGGCCAACAGGGCGGCGGTCAGCGCAGGCAATGCGCATGTCAGTTTGAAATTCATTGTCTTCTCCACTGTTTTCAGCGGGCGACGCGCCCGCCAACATATCTGCACGGCCTTCTTAGGACCGCTGTGAAACAAGACTGTGACAGATTTCTGCACATGAATAGTCTAATTAACCTATCACTTCATAGGCTAAGCTTATGCACCATCGGGTATACTTCGGGCCGGATCGCAACCAGTGCGCCTTACGCGTCCTCGTCTTCTCCCATGGTCCGGATCAGGCGCGTCTCAAGCAACTGGCCGTTGCGATAGAGGATCGGGTAGGCTACCGCCGAAATATGCCCGTGCATGTCACGCAGGGCGCGCAGCGTCTCGAGATGCACATCGCTTGACGCGAAACTGTCGGTCCGCCCTTCTGACAGGCGCTGAAGATGGCGCTTGCGACTGCGCCGCTCTTCCTGCTTGATCTCGGCCTTTTCCAGCACCAGAAGGCGCGCGCTCTCCAGATCGTCCGAGATCAAGACATTGCTGGCCAGCTTGAAATTGGCGCGCACCGCCTCGAACATATGCACCAGTTCGGACCAGCCCTCTTTGGACAGTTCGATGTGCTCATCGCGCTTTTCCGCGATAATCGTCAAGAACTGGCCGGACACCAGATCGCCCGCCGCCTCCAAACGGATGGCATACTCCATCAGGCTGCGAACCGTCTTGGCCTCGTCCTTGGTGTATTTATCCATGGGGATGTTCGCGACATAACGGCGGATCCCCAATAGCGCGGCGTTGACCGTGCCATCCTGCAGCTTGATCGCGCGCATGCGGGCCCGATCGCCCTCCTCGTAGAGGGATTGGATGGGCAGATACATCCGCTCGACCAGCCCCATCATGCGCAAGAGTTCGCGCTTGAGGCTGGCGATGGCCATCTGCGGCGCGTCCAGCACATCGGGGTCCAGAACGCTGATTTCGTCATGCTGGGTAGGTGCGTCCTGAACTGCGTTCGGCAACAGTGCGGTCATGGGCCGCGCAAGAGGCCGGCAGAGCGGCAGCGCCACGATCAGGAGCGACAGGTTGAATGCGATATGGGCGTAGATCAGCGATTGCTCGGGCGAGACGATCATCAGGGCCGCCGGGTCAAAGGCAAGATTGATGACCAGCAGCGCGGTCAGCGCCCAACTGCCGCGCAGCGCCATGTTGGCCAACGGGATCCGGCGGCCTTCGGCGCTCATCCCGCGGGTCAGGTAGACGGGAATACCAGCACTGCCGAGGTTCGCCCCCAACACCAGCGACAGGCCGGCCGCGAAGGGGATCGCGCTGATATGAACTAACGCGACGCACATCAGGATCGCGGCCACGCTGGAATGCATCACGAAGGCCAGCACCGCCCCGACGATGAACGCCGTGATGAAATCGCGGCCAAGATAATCTGCGATGGCAGGCAGGAACGCGCTGTCCTTGATCGGCTCGACCGTCTCGCGCAACAGCTGAAGCGAGATGAGGATGAAGGCCACGCCCATCAGGATGCGCCCGGCCTGCCGCCACTTGCGGCCCTCGGTCTTGATGAAAAGCCACCCGCCGACCGTCAACAGCAGCGGCACCAGCCAGTCCAGCCGGAACGACAGCACCTGAATGATCAGCGCCGAGCCCAGATCCCCGCCCAGCACCACCGCCAGACCGGCGGGAAAGGCCAGATATCCCGCCGCCGCAAAGCCTGAGGTCAAGAGCGCCACCGCCGCCGAGCTTTGCAGGATCAGAGCCAGCATGACCCCTGTCGTGCCTGACCCGACCAGGCTCTGGCTCTCGGTCAGCCAGCGCTGGAACTGCGCGCCGAAACTACGCTCGATGCCCGTGCGCACCATACGCACCGCAAAAAGGAGCAGCATGATCGCGCCGGTCAGGTTCAGAAAGAAGGTAAGGATCGCCATGGGCTAGCCATGCCTCTTGCTGCTGAAAGTTGAACCGAGTGTCATTATCGCCGCACCAACCGAGCGCGAAAGAGACCACATATCTGCACGATATCCCATGCGAATTCTAGGCGGTATCCGTCCGAACCGGACGCAGGCGTGAAATAAACCGGTAGAATCCCGGCCCATCACCGTTGGCCGGCAGGCGGATCGGGGGCGATATGCCACCCGGCCAGATGGCGGCAAGGTTGCGACTCATGATGAAAACTTACTCGGCCGGAATGGGAATCCTTTTGGCTGGGAGGCCACTTGGCCCAGTTTCATTGACCGGCTTCCGCGAGAGATTTCAAAACGGTGCAGCCCTGATGACCGTCGCGAAAAACCGAGTATTTCTCGAAAGTGGTTGATGCGTGGCAACCGGGCGATGAATGCTGGCGGTACACCCTCAATGCGATGTTGCAATATTATCTCCTGCGAGGTGCGCATAAACTTGCAGGCTTGATCGGAATTTAGGGCGACCGCTAGATAGCAAAAGATGTGTATCACCCGTGCACAAGCAGAATTGATACGTGATTAGATAGAGGTGCAAGAAATGAAAAAGGTTCTCATCGCATTTGCTGCGACAGCGTTTGGTTCCGCAGCTATCGCCGGATCTCCCGAGCCGGTCATGCCGGATCCGGTGGTTATGGCCCCGGCCTTTGACTGGACGGGAGCGTATGCAGGTGCGCAAATCGGCTACCTGGATAGCGATCTGGGTCTTTCCGGGGAAAACCTCAACAACAACAACCTGATGTCGAGTTCCGCGATTGACGCCTCGGGTTTGGTTGGTGGCGTTTTCGGCGGCTACAACTGGCACCGCACAGGCAACATGGTCTACGGCGTCGAGGGCGAGGTGAACTTCAGCGACGCTGACAAGTCCGGCCCCGGCTTTCCCGGACCGAGTTTCGGGTTTCTGCGCAACGGCATCAAAAGCGAAGTTGACTATACGGCAGCACTGCGTGGCCGCGTTGGCTATGCCATGGACCGGACGTTGCTTTACGCCGCCGGTGGCTTTGCTTTGGCCGACATAAGTCTGGACGGCACTGCAATTGGCGGATCAGGACCGTTCAACAAAACCGAAACGATGACGGGATGGACGCTTGGCGCCGGTGTCGAGCACGCCTTTACGCAAAACTGGGTGGGCCGTCTGGATTACCGCTACTCTGATCTTGGCAACAATTCCCTTGATTTCGTATCTGGTGGCGGCGATCCGCACCGATTCAAGTTGAATGCGGAAACGCATGAAATAAAGGTCGGCGTCGCATACAGGTTTTAAAACCTGAAAAATTTCATGGCCCCTTGAGGTTTGGAGATGTCCAAACCTCAAGGGGCCCTGTCTCTTTTACAGCTAAAATTTTTTATAGACCGTCAGTTAGCGAGCGCCGCGAGGCGAGCTGATTTTCACTACGCCTTTTGGCTGCCATCGTGAATGAGTTTCTGACCAAGAAAGACCTCGGGGCGCGCAATGATATGCGCGCCCCGAATAAAGCATCATCCTCTTCGTAAAAAATCAGAAGTCCAGATTTTCCACGTTCAGCGCGTTTTGCTGGATGAACTCGCGGCGCGGCTCGACCACATCCCCCATCAGTTTGGTGAAGAGATCATCCGCCTCGGCGACGTCATCGACCTCGACCCGCAGGAGCGTGCGCGCCTCGGGGTCCAGCGTCGTCTCCCACAGTTGATCGGGGTTCATCTCGCCCAGACCCTTGTAGCGCTGCAGCGACAGGCCCTTTTCACCCTCTTTCAGAATAGCATCCAGAAGGTCTATCGGACCGTAGATCATCTCGGTCTTGTCCTTGCGCATCAGCGTTGCGGGCAGGCTGTAGACATCCTGCAGATGCTCGGTGAAGCTGCCCGTGCGCTTGGCCTCGCCGCCCCGCAGGACGGGGCCATCGAGCGTGCGCACCTCTTCGACACCGCGCAGAATACGCGCTAGGCGAATGCCGTGATCCTGCGTGATCCGGCCTTGCCAGCCACGCTCATACTCCAGCGCGATCAGGTTCAGACGCTCGGCCACCTTGTCGGCCACGCCCTGCAGGTCGCCCTCGATCGCGCCGGGGGCAAAGGCACCGGCAATCGCCGCCTGTTCCAGGATGTGACGTGGGTAGTGGGTCGGGAACGCCTCCAGCACGCGGCGTAGTTGGCGGGCGCTGTCGACCACGCGGGCCAGATCCTGCCCCGCGATATCCTCGCCATTGCCCTGCCGCAGCGTGACCCCATCGACGCCCTGGTCGATCAGATAGTTCTCCATCGCGGCCTCGTCCTTGAGATAGACCTCGGACTTGCCCCGCGTCACCTTGTAGAGGGGCGGCTGCGCGATATAAAGATGCCCGTTTTCAATGAGTTCCGGCATCTGACGGTAGAAGAATGTCAGCAGAAGCGTGCGAATATGCGCACCGTCCACGTCGGCGTCCGTCATGATGACGATCTTGTGGTAGCGCAGCTTGTCGATATTGAACTCGTCGCGCCCGATCCCGGTGCCGAGGGCCATCACCAGATTGCCGATCTCCTGACTGCCCAGCATGCGGTCAAATCGCGCGCGCTCGACGTTCAGGATTTTGCCCTTCAAAGGCAGGATCGCCTGCGTTCCGCGGTCGCGCCCCGTCTGCGCCGAGCCGCCGGCCGAGTCCCCCTCGACAAGGAAAACCTCAGTCTTGGTCGGATCCTTTTCCGAGCAATCCTTGAGCTTGCCGGCAAGATAGTTAACGTCCATCGCCGATTTGCGCCGCGTCAGCTCGCGCGCCTTGCGCGCCGCCTCGCGGGCCAGCGCGGCCTCGACGATCTTCGAGGTGATGATCTTTGCCTCGTTCGGGTTCTCCTCGAACCACTCGGCCAGCTTTTCCGAAACGAGGTTCTCGACCGCCGGACGCACTTCCGAGGAGACAAGCTTGTCCTTGGTCTGGCTGGAGAATTTCGGATCCGGTACCTTGACCGACAGGACGCAGGTCAGCCCCTCACGCGCATCGTCGCCGGTGAAGTTGACCTTCTCCTTCTTGGCGATGCCGCTCGATTGCGCGTAGTTGTTGATGGTCCGCGTCAGCGCGCCGCGAAAGCCCGCCATGTGGGTGCCGCCATCGCGCTGCGGGATGTTGTTGGTAAAGGGCAGCACCGTCTCGTGATAGCTGTCATTCCACCACATCGCGACTTCGACGCCGATATCATCCTTCTCACCGGTGATGAAGATCGGATCGGGCAGCATCGCCGTCTTGTGCCGATCCAGGTATTTGACGAATTCGCGCACGCCGCCCTCGTAGAAAAGCTCGCTCTCGCGCGGCTCTTCGGGGCGCTCGTCGCGCAGCAGGATGCGCACGCCGGAATTGAGAAACGCCAACTCGCGCAGGCGCTTTTCCAGCGTGTCGAAACTATAGGCGAGGTTCGAGAATGTCGTTGTTGACGCCAGAAACCGCACTTCGGTCCCCTTGCGACCGTTGGCCGGGCCGACGACTTCAAGGTGCTTGACGGTATCGCCCCGCTCGAAGCGTGCGATATGCTCCTTGTCGTTGCGCCACACGCGCAGTTCCAGCCAATCGCTGAGCGCGTTGACCACGGACACACCGACGCCGTGCAGACCGCCCGACACCTTGTAGGAGTTCTGATCGAATTTGCCGCCCGCATGCAGCTGGGTCATGATGACCTCGGCGGCGCTCACACCCTCTTCCTCGTGGATCGCCACCGGGATCCCGCGCCCATTGTCGCTGACCGAGACCGAGCTGTCGCCGTGGATCGTCACCGTCACACGGTCGGCATGGCCCGCCAGCGCCTCGTCGATGCCGTTATCGACGACCTCGTACACCATGTGGTGCAGGCCCGAGCCGTCATCGGTATCCCCAATATACATGCCCGGACGCTTGCGCACAGCATCCAAACCCTTGAGAACCTTGATAGAATCGGCGCCATATTCTTCTGGCGCGGCCACAGCCTCGGACATCCAAAATTTCCCTAGTGATTTTGTTGTTTTATAGGGGTTTCAGCAGGGGATGTCACGCAGCTATCCGGTGTTTTCCGCCTCGACTCCTCGCGGTCATCACAGCGGCGCAACCTGCGAAATCCCGTCCGTTTCCGTGACCTCGACATGCTGCGCCCGGTCACCGAGTTCGGCGAAGAGCTCCGGCCCAGTCCCGGTCATCCAAGCCTGCGCGCCCAGCGCGCAGATCTCGTCATAAAGCGCGGCGCGGCGCCCCGCATCCAGATGCGCGGCCACCTCGTCCAACAGCAGAATGGGCGGCGCGCCAAAGGACTTGGCCAGCGCCCGCGCATTGGCCAGGATTAATGAGACCAGCAGCGCCTTCTGCTCACCCGTGCTGCAATCCTTGGCCGGCACGCCCTTGGCGGCATAGACACCATGCAGATCGGCCCGGTGGGGTCCCACCAGCGTGCGCCCGGCCATCAAATCGCGAAACCGACTTTCGGCCAACGCGACGCGATAATCCTCGGCGCTGCCGGGCATCTCGCCATCGGTCGCCGTCACCTCCAGCTCGGCCACCGGAAAGGCTGTCTCGGCCTTTTCTTGCGCCGCGTGCAACTCATCCAGCGCTGTGCGGCGGCCCGCGTCGATCTCGGCGCCGCGCGCGGCCATCTGTGCCTCCAGCGCCAAGTACCAATGCGCATCGCGCACCTGATCCTTCAGCAGGCGATTGCGCTCGCGCATGGCCTTGTCGAAATCGAGAACAGCGTCGGCATGCGAGGGAATGAAACTCATCGTCACGCGATCCAGAAAGCGTCGCCGCCCCTCGGCCCCTTCGATCCAGAGCCGGTCCATCGACGGCACCAGCCAAAGCACCCGCGCCAGCCGCCCCAGCGCCAGTTGCGGCGCCATCTTGTCATCAATGCGCAACTGCCGCGCGCCACCATCCTCGGCCCAGATCTCGACTTCGTGGATTCGATCCAGCGAATGCAGCACACCTCTCAGCTTCCAGCCCAGTGCCTCGGGCCGGCGCACCATCTCCTGCGCCGCGGCTCGCCGCATGCCACGCCCCGGCGAGAAGAGCGAGACCGCCTCGATCAGATTGGTCTTGCCCGCCCCATTGGGCCCATGGATCGCCACAGGCCGCGCGTCCAGATCCAGCCGCGCGGATTTATGCGAGCGAAAATGAGAAAGACGAAGGGATGACAGATAGAGCTCCGTCATCCCTTAACTTTCATCGTTCCAAAAATACTCAAAAAACCCGTGCGTCACACGCGCATCGGCATGACGACATAGACCGCGCTCTGGTCGTTCCCCTCGCGCATCAGCGTGGGATCCCCCGCAGAATTAAAGAGAAATACGGCATTCTCGCGGTCCACCTGGCTGGCGATTTCCAGCAGGTATTTCGCGTTGAAGCCGATCTCCAGCCGCTCATCGCCATAGGCGACGGCCAGCTCTTCCTCGGCGGCGCCGCTATCAGGCGCGTTGACCGACAGGATCAGGCGATCTTCGTCCAGCGACAGCTTGACAGCGCGGGACCGCTCGCTGCTGACGGTTGCGACGCGGTCGACCGCCTTGGCGAATTCGGCGGCGTCCACCTCCATCTTGCGCGTGTTGCCCTGCGGAATGACGCGGGTGTAATCGGGAAAGGTGCCGTCGATGACTTTGGAGGTCAGCGTGATGTTCGGTGTGGCAAAGCGGATCTTGGTCTCGCTGACCGACACGGCGATCATCGTGTCGTCATCATCCAAAAGCTTGCGCAACTCGCCCACGGTCTTGCGGGGCACGATCACGCCCGGCATCTCCTCGGCGCCCTGCGGCAGATCGGCGTCGATCCGCGCCAGGCGGTGGCCATCCGTCGCCACGCAGCGCAAGACCTTGCCATCCTCGCCGGTCGCGACATGCATGTAGACGCCGTTCAGATAGTACCGCGTCTCTTCGGTCGAAATCGCGAATTTCGACTTGTCGAACAGGCGGCGCAGCACCGGCGCCTTGGCCGAGAAATTACTGGCATATTCCGAGGACGCCATCACTGGGAAATCTTCCTTGGGCAGCGTCGCGAGGTTGAAATTGGACCGCCCCGCCTCGACCGTCAGGCGCCCCGAGGTGCCGTCATCAGCCAGAGTGACCAGCGCACCATCGGGCAGCTTGCGGACGATTTCATGCAGCGTCACCGCTGAGACCGTCGTCGCACCGGGCCGCTCGACCTGTGCGTGTGCCTTGTCACTGACCTCAATATCCAGATCGGTGGCGCGAAAATTCACCGTATCGCCCTCGGCCTCGATCAGCACGTTTGCGAGGATCGGGATCGTATTGCGCCGCTCGACGACTGACTGCGCCTGGCTGACCGCCTTGAGCAAGGTTCCGCGTTCGATGCTGAGCTTCATGCCCATTCTCCCTTAAACGTGCCGGCGCCGTGCCGGGACTGGCACGGTACCGAAACCGCCTTGCGGCGCAAGTTGTTTATTGGGTTTCTGATCGGGAATTCCCAAGGGGTCAAGCCCTGCCCGTGCTCTGCTCGCGCCTCACGCCTCCAGCGCGCGGCGCAGCAGGTCGATATCTTCGGCGATCTGGGCATCGGCATTGCGCAGCTCGTCGATGCGGCGCACTCCGTGCATGACCGTCGTATGATCGCGCCCGCCAAAGCGGCGGCCGATCTCGGGCAGGCTGCGCGATGTCATGTGCTTGGCCAGATACATCGCCACCTGACGCGGACGGGCAAAGACGCGCACGCGCTTGGGCCCGATCAGATCGCTGAGGCGGATGTTGTAGTGGTCCGATACCTGGCGCTGGATTTCCTCGATCGTCACCTGACGCTCGCTGCTGCGCAGCACGTCGGCAAGGCAATCCTGCGTCAGCTCCATTGTGATCTCGTGGCCGACCAGCGAGGCGAAGGCAAAGAGGCGCGTCAGGGCACCTTCCAGAACGCGGACGTTCTTGGTGATGCGCATCGCAAGGAATTCCAGCACGCCATCGTCCAGAACGAGTCCCGGATACTGCGTGCGGTAATATTCGACCTTGGATTGCAGGATGCCCAGGCGCAACTCGTAATTGGTGGGATGCAGATCGACGACAAGGCCGCATTGCAGGCGCGACTTGATCCGCTCTTCCAGATTCTCGATCTCGCCCGGTGCGCGGTCGGCAGAGATGATGATCTGCTTGCCGCCATCGACCAGCGCGTTGAACGTGTGAAAGAACTCTTCCTGTGTGCTGTCCTTGCCGGCGATAAACTGCACGTCATCGACCATCAGCACGTCGACCGAGCGGAACATGCTCTTGAAATCCATCATCTTTCGCTCACGCAGGGCCGAGACGAAGCGATACATGAACTGCTCTGCCGAGAGGTAGACGACGTTGAGATCGGGCTGGCGCTGCGAAAGCTCCCAGGCGATGGCGTGCATCAGGTGCGTCTTGCCGAGGCCGACGCCGCCATAAAGGAAGAGCGGATTGAAGGTGACCGGCCCGCCACTGGCGACGCGTTTGGCCGCGGCATGGGCCAGCTCGTTGGGCTTGCCCACGACGAATGTGTCAAAGGTAAAGCGCTTGTCCAGCGGGGCTGCGGCAACGCCATTGCCCTGCTGGGACGCGGTGTCGCGGGATTCCCTTGCAGGCTGCGTGCGCGGCGGAGCAGCGGGGCGGCTGCCCTGATTGGCGGGCACGCGGAAATGCACACGGCGGATCTCGGGCGAGATGCTCCGGGCATGGTAGAGGATCTGATCGCCATATTTTTGGGACACATAGTTGCCGACAAAGCTGGTCGGAACGGCGAAGGTCGCCACGCCTTCATCGACATGCGACAGCTCCAGCGGTTCGATCCAGCTTTTGTAGTTGCTCTTGCCGATCGTCTTCAAAAGGTCCTGCTTGAGTTGACCCCATTGATCTTGTGTCATGCGTACCTGCTTCCGCGGCTTTTATCGTTTCGGTTCCTGTACAAGAGTCGCCCCGGACTCCTACACAAACGAGCGCGATACTCCGCCCCAAAACAAACCGCAGCCACCCCGCCGGACAAGGGTCCGGCAGATGCATCCGTCCAATACCGGACGAACGATGACACGACGTGTCAGACGCGACGAGGTGGATTTGATCCGCCAAACCGCGACTGACGCCGGTATGCTTTATTTGGACATGCCGGGTTGCCCCGCAAAGAGTTTCCCGTGGCTACAGCCCCCCAAAGGCCCGCCACCGGAATCAGCCTGTCCCCCCAAGCGTGAATCGCAGGCTCAAGTTAGCAAGGTGCTGCGCGCTGCGGCAACCTATCTTATGCCTTGACTCTGATTTTGCGTGAAAAGAATCTGCGCGCTTCAAAAAGGCCACAGAAACGCAGAAGGCGCCCCGATCGGGGCGCCTTTTTAGCAAACCAAAACAGATGGTTAACTTAGCTGATCGCGTTGACGCGGCTGGACAGCCGCGACATTTTGCGCGACGCGGTGTTCTTGTGGAACACGCCTTTGGTGACGCCGCGCATCAGTTCCGGCTGGGCCGCGCGCAGGGCTGCCTCGGCGGCAGATTTGTCACCCGATGCAATCGCTTCCTCGACCTTACGCAGGTAAGTGCGGATGCGCGAGCGGCGGGCCTTGTTGACGGCCAGGCGTGTTTCATTCTGACGTGCGCGTTTTTTCGACTGAGGCGTATTTGCCATGAGAATCTTGTCCTTGATCTGGTTCGGTATCAAATTTCAATGCAGACGGTACCAAACCCAAGCCTCCGGCCGGGCCGAAGATGATTCTTGCCTGAGCGGGCATCGCGCGCATGTATAGCGGGGTCTAGTAAGGCGAAGGACGTCCGAATGCAACCACTCTTCCTGCCGTCCAGCCCTCCTCGCCTATTTGTCGCGGAACTGCGCGGACCGCTTTTCCTTGAAGGCGGCCATGCCTTCGGCCTGATCCTCAGTCGCGAAGAGCGAATGGAACACGCGCCGCTCGAACAGAAGACCCTCCTGCAGCGTCGTCTCGTAGCTGCGATTGACCGCCTCCTTGACGGCCATCACGGACATCATGGATTTCTCGGCGATCTTGCCCGCGGCGGAACGCGTCTCTTCCTTCAGCTTCTTCACCGGCACGACGCGGCTGACCAGCCCCGCGCGCTCGGCCTCTTCGGCATCCATGAAACGGCCCGTCAGGTTCATGTCCATCGCCTTGGACTTGCCGATAAAACGGGTCAGCCGCTGCGAGCCGCCAAGGCCCGCCATGATCCCCAGGTTGATCTCGGGCTGGCCGAACTTGGCCGTGTCCGAAGCAATGATGAAGTCGCACATCATGGCCAATTCGCACCCGCCGCCCAGCGCATAGCCCGACACGGCGGCGATGATCGGCTTGCGGATGCGGGTGATCGCATCATGTTGCGCGCCAAAGAAATCCTCCGAGAACATTTCGACAAAGGTCTTGTCCGCCATCATTTTGACGTCGGCCCCGGCAGCGAATGCCTTGTCCGAGCCGGTCAGGATGATACAGCGCACCTTGTCGTTTCCCTGCGCCTCCTGAAGGGCGTCCACCAGCTCATCCAGCAGCTGATCGTTCAGCGCGTTCAGGGCATCCGGGCGGTTCAGGGTAATCTCGGCGACGTGGTCTTCTACTTCGACGACGATCGTCTCATAGGCCATGAAATCTGCTTTCGCTTGTTTCTGTCAGACGGGCAGTCTTACCACCCCGGCGGGCCGGATCAACCGAATCTTGAGATGTGCGTCACCGTTGGCACTTGGCGCAGTAAAAGCTGGAGCGCCCCGATTGCACCACGCGCGCGATGGTGCCGCCACATTCCGGGCGGCGGCAGGGCTGCCCTTCGCGGTCATAGACGTCGAACCGATGCTGAAAGTATCCCAGCTCGCCATCGGCGCGGCGGAAGTCCCGCAGGGACGATCCGCCAGCATGAATCGCATCGCGCAGAACGTCGCGAATGATCGGCACCAGCGACGCCGCACGCTTCGCCCCGATATTGCCCGCCTTCCGGCGCGGCGAGATGCCCGCCCGAAAAAGCGCCTCGCAGACATAGATATTGCCCAGCCCCGCGATCAGGCGCTGGTCCAGCAGCGCCGATTTGACCGGCGTGTTCCTGCCGCGCAGCGCCTGCACCAGGTAAGCCTCGTCAAAGGCATTTCCCAATGGCTCGGGGCCCAGCTTGGCCAGAAGGGGATGAGCCTCGGCATCCGCCGTGGCAAAAAGGTCCAGCGCGCCAAAACGTCGCGGATCGTTGAAGGTGACGCGCGCGCCGCTTTGCATGTGAAAGACCACGTGATCGTGCTTTTCAGCCGCCGGATGCTCATGCACGAACTGGCCCAGCGGATCGCCCGAGATCAGCATCCGGCCCGACATGCCGAGATGGATCAGCAACGTCTCGCCCCCCGCCAGATCGACAAGAATGTATTTCGAGCGGCGGCGGAGCGCCAGCACATGCTGCCCCCTCAGACGCTCGGCCATGTTCTCGGGAAAGGGCCAGCGCAGGTCGGGCCGGTTCACATCCGCGCGGGCGATCACCCCGCCCTCCATCACCGGCACCAGGCCACGGCGCACCGTCTCGACTTCGGGCAATTCGGGCATGGTTTTTCCTTGGACGGCGAATTCAGTCGATGTTTGCAGGCGCATATACAAGGTCCGGGCTCTGCTTGGAATGCCCGATTGCCAACGCTTTCCTGCCATAGTTGCACCGATTCCATCGGCTCAACCTTTCAGCCAGCATGGCTTTGGGGGATTTCTGACGATGGCGTTATTGCGGTGGGCTCTTCTGTCGCTCGGCGTGATCCTGGTCGCGGTCGCGCTGGTCGGTGCGGCCGTGGTCTTCAAGGATCAGCAGGCTGCTCAGGCTTCTTCGGCAGCGATGCCGGTTGGGACTGCAGCGCCGGAGCCGGGCGAGTTTCGCGAGATCAAGCGCACCGATTTCCGCATCCGCCAACTCAGCACCTATGAATTCAGCCCTTCGGAAGCGACGCGGCAGCTTGCCAGCAAACACGCAGCCTGGCGCGGGCCGAACCGGCGCGTATGGTACGAGGTCTCGCCGAAAAGGATAGGCCCTTCTACGCCGCTGGTGATCCTGCTGCATGGCGCCGGGCGCGACGGTCTGTCGCTGATCGAGATATGGAAGGATGTCGCGGCGCGCGAGGGTATCGCACTGCTGGCCTTGGACAGCATCGGCTCCAGCTGGCGGCTTGAGGATGCCGATCCGGCCTTTCTTGTCAGCCTTGTGGACAAGATGGTGGCGCATCACGGCATAGACCCGGCCCGCATCTACCTCTTTGGCCATTCCTCGGGCGCGTTCTACGCGCAATACCTGCTGAACCGCGTGGACGGGCCGTGGGCTGCCGCAGCGCTGCACGCCGGATATGCCCCCTCGAACGCACTGCAGAGGCCCGCAACGCCCAAGCCCTATCGGCTCTATCTGGGCGCGGAGGGTCACATCTTTTCGGTCGAGACGGCGCGCGCGCTGGGCCGCGGACTGGCCGAGGTTGGCCATGATAATGAGCTGGTCATCATTCCGCGGCACACGCACTGGCTCTATCAGGTTGGCCCGCAGATCGCTGCGGATGCCTGGGACTGGCTCGATTCGCGGCCGCGCTGATGCCGCCCGCCGGGTACGGTGACAACGCCGCATTGTGTCTGCGGCGCTGCGCCCTATAACAAGAGGCGACCATGGCGCAAGGCAAGAGCAATGAGCGAAAACACCACGCATTTCGGATTTCAGGACATTCCCGAGGATGAAAAGGCGGGCCGCGTGCGCGGCGTCTTTGGCTCGGTCGCGAGCAAGTATGACGTGATGAACGATGTCATGAGCATGGGCATCCACCGCGTCTGGAAGGATGCGATGATGGACTGGCTGGCACCCCGGCCCGGCCAGCGCCTGCTGGACGTGGCGGGCGGCACGGGCGACGTCGCCTTTCGGTTTCTGAAACGCGCGGGCAGCGGCCACGCCACCGTGCTGGACCTGACCGAGCCGATGCTGATCGAGGGCCGCAAGCGCGCCGAGGCCGAGGCGATGGCCGGCAGCCTTGACTGGGTGGTCGGCGACGCGATGGCCCTGCCCTTCGAGGACAACACCTTCGACGTCTACACGATCAGCTTCGGCATCCGGAACGTCACGCGCCCGCAAGAGGCCCTGAACGAGGCGTATCGCGTCTTGCGCCCCGGCGGGCGCGTGATGGTGCTGGAATTCAGCCAGATCCCGAATGACATGATGCAAAAGGTCTACGACCTTTACAGCTTCAACATCATTCCGCGCATGGGGCAGGCGATTGCCGGGGATCGCGACAGCTATCAGTATCTGGTCGAATCCATTCGCAAGTTTCCTGACCAAGAGACGTTCCTGAACATGGTTCGCCAGGCGGGGTTCGGGAACGCCAAATACCGCAATCTCAGCATGGGCATTGCCTGCCTTCATTCCGGCTGGAAGATCTAGCCCATGCGCGGTCCGCACAATATCATCCGCCTGATCCGCACAGGCGCCACTCTCGAGCGCACGGGCGCAATGGGCGTCATAATGGATGCGATGGATGCGCCGCCGCTGGTGCGCGGCACGCTGCGCTGCCTTGCCTGGCCGTTCAAATGGCTGGGTGCCAAGGGCGATCCGGCGATGCCGCCCGCGCCGCGCGCGCTGACCGCGCTGGGGCCTGCCTATATCAAGTTCGGCCAGATCCTGTCGACGCGCCCCGATCTGGTGGGCCCCGATCTGGCCCAGCAGATGCGCATCCTGCAGGATAAATTGCCGCCCTTCCCCGTCGAGACGGCAATGGCCGCAATCGAATCCGAGCTGGGCGCGCCTGTCGAGGACCTCTTTGACGATTTCAGCCCGCCCGTCGCCGCCGCCTCGATCGCGCAGGTCCACAAGGCGCGCCTGCGCGAGACCGGCGAGGCCGTCGCCATCAAGGTGCTGCGCCCCGGCATCGAGCGCGCGTTTCGCGTGGACATCGATGCGTTCTACTTCGCCGCCAACATGATCGAGCTGCTCTCGGCCTCGTCGCGCCGGTTGCGGCCCACCGACGTCATCGCCCATTTCGAAGGCGTCGTGATGGGCGAGCTGGACCTGCGCCTTGAGGCCTCCTCCGCATCCGAGTTCGCCGCCAATACCGAGGGCGACAAGGGGTTCGAGTTGCCCGGCATCAAGTGGGATCTGTCCAGCCGCCGCGTGATGACGATGGAATGGGCCGATGGCGTGCCGCTGGGCGACAATGACGCCATCGACGCCGCCGGACATGACCGCCGCGTGCTGGGTGACCGGGTGCTGCAACTTTTTCTCAGCCATGCGCTGCGCGACGGGTATTTTCACGCCGACATGCATCAGGGCAACCTCAAGGTTGCGGCAAACGGCAACATCATCATCTATGATTTCGGCATCATGGGGCATATCGACGAGTATACCCGCCGCGTCTATGCCGAGATCCTCTACGGCTTCATCAAGCGCGACTATCGCCGCGTGGCGGAGGTGCATTTCGAGGCGGGCTATGTCCCGCCTGACCGAGATGTCGATGAGTTCGCCCGCGCCCTGCGCGCCGTGGGCGAGCCGATCTTCGGCATGGATGCCAGTCGGATCAGCATGGGCAGCCTGCTGAGCTATCTGTTCGAGGTCACCGAGCGCTTCGGCATGGAAACGCGGACCGAGCTGATCCTCTTGCAACGCACGATGGTGGTGGTCGAGGGCGTCGCGCGCTCGCTGAACCCGCAGATCAACATCTGGCAGGTCGCCAAGCCAGTGGTCGAGGATTACATCCGCAAAAGCTTGGGCCCCCGCGCCGCCGCCCAAAGCCTGGGCAAGACGCTGGCCGTGCTGGCGCGGTTCGGCCCGCGCCTGCCCCAACTGGTCGAGGTGGCGCTGGCGCGCAGCGCCTCTGCGCCCGCGCCCGAGCCGCCCCGCAGGCGGCGGCGGGACCTGGCGATCTGGGGACTGGGCGGGATTGCGCTTGGCGCGGCAATGGCATCGATCCTAGTCCAACTTGGCTGATATTGAAGCAGTGACGCCGTCACCCGCAACTACCGGGAAAACCGGGGGGAAAACTCCTGTTGTTCGCTGCCCAGTTTGCCTATGATTTGCAAGAACAGTGCACCGCACGAGGGACATCCTTGACCAGCAAACAGCCGATCGCAGCCGCCTTGGCCACCTTGATGCTTGGCACCGTCCCCGGCGCTGTCGCGGTTGCACAGACCGCCACCGATGTGGATGCCAGCATTGCCCCGCCTCGGCCCGCGGGAAATCTGGTAACAGACAGAACAAATATCTACGGCACGCCCGGCGGGCTGATCGATATGCCCACCGCCGAGATGGCCCCCGATGCGACGCTGTCCACGACGGTGTCGGCCTTTGGCCTGGACGGCGACACGACGACGCGCACAACGCTGACGTTCCAAATCCTGCCGCGCCTCTCGGCCAGCTTTCGCTATTCGGGCATAAGCGGGTTGATGCCCGATCCGGGCCGACCGACCTTCAGCACGCTTTATGATCGCAGTTTCGATCTGAAATACCGGCTGGTGAACGAGGGGCGCTATATGCCCGCCATCGCCATCGGCCTTCAGGATTTCATCGGCACCGGCGTCTATGGCGGCGAGTATCTGGTCGCGACCAAATCCTTGGGCAAGCGGGTGCGCGTCACCGGCGGCATCGGCTGGGGCCGGTTCGGCAGCAACGGATCGTTCGGAAGCACCGGCACGCGCCCCACCTCGCTGCTGGGCGAGGGCGGCATCCCCACCTATGACCGTTGGTTCCGCGGCGATGTGGCGGCCTTTGCAGGCCTCTCCTACGCCGCGACCGACAAGCTGAGCTTTGGCGTCGAGTACTCATCGGACGGCTATGACCGCGAAGTGCGCGATGGCGCGTTCAGCCGCGACTCGTCCTTCAACTTCACTGCCAGCTACCGGGTCAGCGACGCGCTCAGCTTCAGCGCCTATTCGCTCTATGGCTCGGAAGTGGGCGCGTCGGTCACGATCTCGCTCAATCCGCGCACGCCGGCCATCAAGGGGGGGGCCGAGGACGCGCCACTGCCGGTCGCACCGCGCGCGGCCGGTAGCGCCTCGGATCTGGGCTGGATCACCGACACCGCGCGCCAAAGCAGCGCGCGCGGGACACTCGCCTCACTGCTGGAACGCGAAGGTATTGCCCTGCACGCGATGGATCTGGACGCGACCAGCGCGCATGTGCAGATCCGCAATCAGCGCTATGGTCAGCGCCCGCAAGCCTTGGGGCGCACCGCCCGCGCCATGACCCGCTCCCTGCCCGCCTCGGTCGAGACATTTACCATCACCCAGATGGTCGAAGGCCAGCCCGCGGGGTCCGTCACCTTCCGCCGTTCGGATCTGGAGCGGCTGGAAAATGCGCCCGCGACTGATATGCTGGCCGCGACCTCGATCAGCGATGGTCTCGGCTATGCCGACGGTGTCACCCTGGCCGAGAATGCCTATCCGCGGTTCGAATATGGTATCGGCCCCTTCCTGCGCTTCAGCGTGTTCGATCCTGACAATCCCGTGCGCTTCAATGCGGGCATTCAGGCGCGCGCCCAATACCACATCGCGCCGGGTTGGGTGGCCTCCGGGTCCATCTCGCAAAAGATCTTCGGCGATCTCGACAGTGTCTCGCTGCCCGGCGCGTCAGGCTTGCCCCGCGTCCGCTCGAACGTGTCGCTCTATTCCCAGACCGACACGCCGACGCTGGATCAGCTGACATTGGCCAAGTACGGCCGCCCCGCCATGAATATCTACAGCCGCTTTACCGTTGGTTATCTGGAACGGATGTATGCAGGCGCCTCTGCCGAAATCCTCTGGAAACCGGTCGACAGCCGCCTCGCGCTTGGTGCCGAGGTTAACTATGTGCAACCGCGCGATTACGATCAGCGGTTCGGCCTGCGCTCGCGCAGCACGCCCTCGGGCACGATTCCGGAGTGGAACGGGCATGTGTCGGCCTATTACGATATCGGCCACGGCTTTCACGGCCAGCTGGACGTGGGCCGGTATCTGGCCGGGGATTTCGGCGCGACCGTCTCGCTTGACCGCGTTTTTGCCAACGGCTGGAGCGTCGGAGCCTATGCCACCAAGACCGATGTCAGCTCCTCGACCTTCGGCGAAGGCTCCTTTGACAAGGGCATCCGGATCGAGATTCCGCTGGCTTGGGGCGTAGGCTCGCCGACCATGCAGAAATCCAAGACGGTCCTGCAATCGCTGTCTCGTGATGGCGGCGCGCGCCTCGAGGTCGATGGCCGGCTCTATGACAAGGTCAAGGAAACCCATGCGCCGTCGCTGGCCAAAACCTGGGGGAGGTTCTGGAGATGAGCGTGACCGTGAACGCATTGCGCCGCGCAGCATTCGGCCTTGCCTGTCTGGCGGTCGTGTCGGCTTGCTCGAATGCGCCTGACCGGCAGGTTTCGGCGCTGTCCATCGGCAAGTCCATTTTCTCGGGCAGTAAGCAGCCGCAGATGCCCAGCCCTACGCAAATTGCAAATGACGTCGCCAAGGCGCTGGCCGCGACGGACGCGCCGCTGATCCTGCTGACCGTTCCCAACCGCAAGGCGGTCACCGTGATGCAGCAGCTTGAGCAGAATAACGGTTACAAGACCTTTGGCACGGCGGATCGTCGCAGCCTCACGATGCGCGCCGGGATGATGACGGCGACGCGCGGCTTGGGCAATGACATCATGTCCTCGAAGCTGGGCACGCTTCCGCAGTTGATCACGTCACGCCAGCCCGGCACTGCCCAGCGCGAGATGCGCTATCTGGATGGCGAAGAACTGACGCAGATTCAGGTCAAGACCTGCACGGTGCGCATCGAAGGCATGGAGCGCCTGAACCGCGGCCACGGCGATATCTCCGTCACGAACGTCAGCGAGAATTGCCGCGGCGATGGCGGCGACTTTATGAATACCTACAAGGTTGGCGCGGACGGCCAAATCCTACAATCGCGCCAGTGGCATAGCCCGCTGAACAAATATTTGCTGATTCAGTCGCTACGCTGACGCCATAAGCTGGCTCCTCTGACGCTTTGTTCGGCCTCGGCAGCCTGAGGCCCAAAATAAAAGGCGACCCGCAGGCCGCCTTTTACGTTTCCATCACCTAGAGGGGTGAAGAATCAGGTGTCGTCGCTGGCATCGATTGCCGCGATGGCAATAATGCCGACAGCGAGGCCAGCAGCAACGAGAGCCGGCGAAACAGTCATAGTGTTGATTGTCACTGAGAACTGACCCGGCATTGTCACCGAGATCTGACCCACCCAGTTGTTATGATCTGCTGATCAC